>NZ_LMVQ01000202.1 GCF_001545925.1 Mycobacterium sp. NAZ190054
GATCACGTCCTCGCTGACCTCGAAGGTCTTCTCGGGGTCGAAGCCCAGGATCTTCTTGGTGGCCGCCACCTCGTCGGCGCCGAGCGCCGAACCGTGCACGCCGCCGGTGTTCATCTTGTTGGGCGCCGGATAACCGATGATCGTCCGGATCGAGATGAACGACGGCTTGTCGGTGACGGCCTTCGCCTCGGCGATCGCCTGTTCGATGCCGACGACGTTCTCCCCGCCCTCGATCTCCTGAACGTGCCAGCCGTAGGCCCGGTAGCGCGCGGCGACGTCCTCGGACAGCGCGATGTCGGTGTCGTGCTCGATCGAGATGTGGTTCTTGTCGTAGAACACGATCAGGTTGCCCAGCTGCTGGGTGCCGGCCAGCGAGGACGCCTCGCTGGTGATGCCCTCCTCGATGTCCCCGTCGGAGGCGATCACGTAGATGTAGTGGTCGAACGGGCTGGTGCCGGGCGCGGCGTCCGGGTCGAAGAGGCCACGTTCGTAGCGCGACGCCATCGCCATGCCGACCGCCGAGGCCAGGCCCTGGCCGAGCGGTCCGGTGGTGATCTCCACGCCGGGGGTGTGGCGGAACTCCGGATGGCCGGGCGTCTTGGACTTGAACGTCCGCAGCGACTCGATGTCGGAGAGTTCCAGGCCGAACCCGCCGAGGTAGAGCTGGATGTAGAGGGTCAGGCTGGAGTGTCCGCAGGACAGGATGAAGCGGTCCCGGCCGATCCAGTGCACGTCGCTCGGGTCGTGGCGCATCTGCCGCTGGAACAGCGTGTAGGCCAGCGGGGCCAGGCTCATCGCGGTGCCGGGATGGCCGTTGCCGACCTTCTGCACGGCATCGGCGGCCAGCACCCGGACGGTGTCCACCGCCCGCGAATCCAGATCCGTCCAGTCGTCCGGATGGTTGGGCCGGGTCAGGGAAGTGATCTCTTCGATCGTGGTCACGACGCGTGCTCCTTGGCTTGGCGGGGATGGGGATCCGCTGCAACCACCCTAGTGGGGAACCCGGAGCCGACGCAGAGGTCATCCCCTTGTGCTGGGAATGGACCCTGCAATTTCGGGCACCGGCCCGCGCGGTCTACCATCCTCTGTAGTAGATGCCCCCCGGGGTTGCCGCGATGTGGTTGAGGAGTTGGTTGCGTGAGGATTCGCGAAGGCCACCTCGTCGACGATTCCGCCAGGGGGCCGATCCGATTCCGCGACCGCGTGTTCGGCTACATCGGACTGACCAAGCCGCGCGTGATCGAGCTGCTGCTGGTCACCACGATCCCGGCGATGCTGCTCGCCGACCGCGGCACCGTGGATCCGCTGCTGATCTTCAACACCCTGGTCGGCGGTCTGCTGGCCGCGGCCGGCGCCAACACGCTGAACTGCGTCGCCGACGCCGACATCGACAAGAAGATGAAGCGCACCGAGCGCAGGGCGCTGGCCCGTGCGACCGTGCCGCGCAGCCACGCGCTGATCTTCGGTCTGACCCTGTCGGTGGCGTCGTTCTTCTGGCTGTGGTGGACCACCAACATGCTGTCGGCGCACCTGGCCGGCGCGACGATCGCGTTCTACGTGCTGGTCTACACCCTGCTGCTCAAGCGCCGCACGTCGCAGAACGTGGTGTGGGGCGGGGCGGCCGGCTGCATGCCGGTGATGATCGGCTGGTCGGCGGTGACCGGAACCATCCAGTGGCCCGCGCTGGTGATGTTCCTGATCATCTTCTTCTGGACACCGCCGCACACGTGGGCGCTGGCCATGAAGTACAAGGAGGACTACCAGGCGGCCGGGGTCCCGATGCTGCCCGCGGTGGCCACCGAGCAGCAGGTCACCAAGCAGATCCTGGTCTACACCTGGCTGACCGTCGCGGCCACGCTCGGCCTGGCCCTGGCCACCGGCTGGCTGTACGCGGCCGTGGCGATCGTCGCGGGCACCTGGTTCCTGGCCATGGCCCACCAGCTCTACGCGGGCGTGCGCCGGGGCGAACCCGTCAAGCCGCTGAGACTGTTCCTGCAGTCCAACAACTATCTGGCCGTGGTGTTCTGCGCGCTCGCCGTGGACTCGGCGCTGGCGCTGCCGACGCTGTTCAGCGTCTGATCAGGGCAGCAGCACCACCGAGCCGACGGTTCTGCGGCCCTGCAGATCGCGGTGGGCCTGCTCGGCCTCCCGCAGTGCGTACCGGTGGCTGACCGTGACCTCGAGGGTGCCGTCGGCGATCGCGGTGAGCAGTTCACCCGCGCGCCAGGCGAACTCGTCCGGAGTCCGGGTGTGGTGCGCCAGGTTCGGCCGCGTCAGGAACACCGATCCCGCCGCGTTAAGCCGCTGCGGATCGACCGGCGGGACGGGACCGCTGGCCGCGCCGAACAGGGCCAGTGTGCCGCGCACCGCGAGGCTGGCCAGGCTGGCTTCGAACGTCGACGCGCCGACCCCGTCGTACACCGCGGCCACCCCGTCGCCGTCGGTGAGCTCGCGGATGCGTTCACCGAATGCCTGCGGGTCGTCGGGATAGTCCAGGACCTCGACCGCGCCGGCGCGACGGGACAGCTCGGCCTTCTCGGGCGTCGACACCGTCGTGATCACCGAGGCCGCCAGGCTCGTCGCCCATTGCGTCAGGAGCAGGCCCACGCCACCGGCACCGGCGTGCACCAGCAGCGCATCGCCCTGCTGCACCGGGTAGGTCGACTTGATCAGGTAATGCGCCGTCATCCCTTTGAGCAGCGCCGAGGCGGCCACCTCCGGCGCCACGCCGTCAGGTACATAGGCGACGAAATCTGCTGGGGCCAGGGCGTATTCGGCATAAGCGCCGAGTGACTTGTCGGTGACCACGCGATCGCCGACCTTGAGGGCCGCCACGTCCTCACCGACGGCCTCGATGATGCCGCACACCTCGGCGCCGACGACGAACGGCACCTCCCGCGGGTAGAGGCCGGACCGGAAGTAGGTGTCGATGAAGTTCACCCCGATCGCCTCGGCCCTGATCAGCACCTGACCCGGACCCGGTGTGGGCTGCGGCTTCTCGACCAGGGACAGGACTTCGGGACCGCCGGTCTCGGCGACTTCGATGGCGTACATACCGACCATCATGCCCTCGGTAGGATCTGCTCCGTCATGAGACTGGCCCGCCCCGATGTGTTCCACCCGCGCATCGTGCTCGCCGGCTGCCCGGCGCTGCCCGAGGGGGACGGTGACGACGCGGGCCTGGTCCGCGCGTTGCGGGCCCGCGGCCTGCACGCCCGGTGGTTGTCCTGGGACGACCCCGCGACCTTGGCGGCCGACCTGGTGATCCTGCGCGCGGCGTGGGACTACACCGAGCGCCTCGACGACTTCCTGGACTGGACGCGGCGTGTCCCGCACCTGCTCAACGCGCCGGAGGTGGTGGCCTGGAACGCCGACAAGCGCTATCTGGCCGATCTGGCCGCGGCGGGGGTGCCGACCGTGCCGAGCGCGTTCTTCGCGCCGGGGGAGCAGGTCGAGCTCCCGCCCGGCGAAGTGGTGGTCAAGCCGTCCGTGGGTGCCGGATCGGTGGGCGCACTGCGTTTCACCGACGCCGCGCAGGCCCGGACCCATGCCGCGGCCCTGCACGCGGCCGGGCGGACCGTGCTGGTGCAGCCCTATGACGCGCGGGTCGGCGCCGGCGAGACGGCGCTGGTGTTCCTCGGGGGCGAGCAGTCCCACGCGTTCACCAAGGGCCCGATGCTGCCGTCGCCCGGGAAGTCACCCGCCCTCGACGAGTCGGGCACGTTCGCCGAGGAGGCGCTGCGGCCGGCCGAACCGGATTTCGAGGTGTGGGACGTCGGCCACGCCGCACTGGCCGCGGCGGCGCGCCACCTCGGGCTGAGTACGTCGGATCTGTTGTATGCGCGCGTCGACCTCATCGGTGGCGCCGACGATCCGCGGCTGCTCGAACTCGAGGTGATCGAACCGTCACTGGGCTGGCGCCAACTCGGCGCGCAGGACCGGCCGCGCCAGGAACGCCGCTTCGCGCTGGCCGTCGAATCAGCGCTGGAGCGGTTGGGGCTCGGCCCGTTCGCGCATCGACGCCCATAGCGCGGACGTGGCGGCCGTACACGCCGCCGCGCCGGCGACGTGCAGTGCCACCAGCGCTTCGGGCACCCCGGTGAAGAACTGGACGGCGCCCAGCGTGCCCTGCGCAGCGACCAGCACCACGACGACGCCGAGGCGTTTCATGATCCCGCCGGCCGCGCGCACCGCCAGCAGGCCGAAGCCCAGGCCCACCAGCAGCGAGAGATAGGCCACCAGCAGCGACGAGTGCATGTGCACCAGCGTGGTGATCTCCACCTGCAGACGGGGCACCGGTCGGTCCGGGCTCTTGTCCCCGGCGTGCGGCCCCGCGCCGGTGACCATGGTCCCGGTCACCAGCACCGCGGCCAACGCCACCGCGGACAGCACGGTCAACTGCCGCAACGGCTTCGGTGAGCGCGTGACGACCACCCCGGCGTCGGGCTCGCCGATCTTGACGTAGAGGAGGACGGCGAGCCACACCATGGCCATCGACACCAGCAGGTGGATCGCGACGGTCCACCAGAGCAGACCGGTGAGCACGGTGATGCCGCCGATCACCGCCTGCGCGACCGTGGAGGCCGGCATGAGCCAGGCGTAGACCTGTACCTCCCGGCGGCGCCGCGCGCGCGTGACGGCCAATACCGCCGCGGCGGCGGTGAGCACCACGAGGAACGTCAGCAACCGGTTGCCGAACTCCACGGCCTGGTGGATGCCCGCGACCTCGGGGTGCGGGACCGGGGTGAAACTCCCCGGGAAGCACTGCGGCCACGTCGGGCAGCCGAGACCGGAAGCGGTCACGCGCACGATGGCCCCGGTGACGGCGATTCCGCCCTGGGTCAGGATCACGGCCGCGGCGACGAGGCGCTGCACCCGAAGGCTCGGTTCGGGCAGCAGATCGACGAGCCGCAGGAAAAGTCGTCCGACGGGCACGCTCCGATGGTAGAGCCTCGTGAACTACACCTCGTAGTAGGGGCGTGTCGGCGGCCGGCTCTCAGGTGAAGCGGAACCACCGCAACGCGCAGAGCGCCGCGACGGCACCCCACACCGCCAGGACCGCCAGGCCGAACCAGTCCATCGACGACGTCATCGCCCGGGACAGCGCCTCGGTCAGCGCGCCGGACGGCGTGAGCCGCGCCACCCACTGCACCGCCGACGGAACCATTCCGCCCTCCAGCGTCAGCGCGCCGAGTCCGGCGAAGACGAACCAGAGCAGGTTCGCGACGGCGAGCACGATCTCGGCGCGCAGGGTGCCGCCGAGCAGCAGGCCGAGCGCCGCGAACACCGCCGTGCCCAGCGCGATGATCACCGCGCCCAGCGCCAGACCCGCCAGCGGGGGCCGCCACCCGAGCGCAAAACCGATGGCGCCGAACAGGATCGACTGCAGGAACACCACCGCGACCACCGCCAGCGACTTCCCGGCGATGATGCCCCACACGGGCAGCGCGGTCGCGCCGAGCCGCTTGAGAGCCCCGTAGCGCCGGTCGAACGCCACCGCGATCGCCTGCCCGGTGAACGCGGTGGAGATCACCGCGAGCGCCATGATGGCCGGGACGAACGTGTTCGCGCGGTTCGGCCCGAAGTCGCCCAGCGGCAGCAGTGTCAGACCGACCAGCAGCGTGATCGGGATGAACATGGTCAGCAGCAGCTGCTCGCCGTTGCGCAGCAGCAGCCGCAACTCCAGGCCGAATTGTGCGGCCAGCATCTTCTGGATCGCCGCCGGTCGCGGGTCCGGCGTGAAGGTGCCCGGCGCGAAACGGTTCCCGGTCGTCATTTCCGTAACTCCCGCCCGGTCAGATCGAGGAACACGTCTTCCAGGCTGCGCTGCTCGACGCGCATGTCGGTGGCCAGCACGTCCAGCCGCGCACACCACGCGGTGACGGTCGCGAGCACCTGAGGGTCGATATGTCCCTCGACCAGGTACTCGCCGGGCGCGGTCTCGCTGGCCCGGTAGTTCTCGGGCAGCGCGGCGGTCAGCAGGGACAGGTCGAGCATGCGGGGCGCACGGAAGCGCAACTGGTTCTCGGCGCCGCTGCGCATCAGCTCGGCGGGCGTGCCGGTGGCGACGGCCGCGCCGTTGTCGATGATCAGGATCCGGTCGGCCAGTTCCTCGGCCTCGGTGAGTTGGTGGGTGGTCAGCACCACCGTCACCCCGTCGCGGCGCAGCGCGTCGATCAGCTCCCACACCACCAGCCGCGCGTGCGCGTCCATGCCCGCGGTGGGTTCGTCGAGGAAGACCAGTTCGGGACGGCCCACGACCGCGCAGGCGAGCGCGAGCCGCTGCTGCTGCCCGCCGGAGAGCCGCCGATAGGTGGTGCGCGCCGAATCGGTCAGCCCCAGCGTGTCCAGCAGCCACTGCGGGTCCAGCGGATCCGCGGCGTAGGACGCGACGAGGTGGAGCATCTCGCCCGCCCGGGCCGCCGGATAGGCGCCGCCGCCCTGCAGCATCACCCCGGTACGGGCGCGCACCGCGGCGTTGTCGGCGACGGGGTCCAGGCCGAGGATCCTGATGGAACCGGCGTCGGGCCTGATGAACCCCTCGCACATCTCCACGGTGGTGGTCTTGCCCGCGCCGTTGGGGCCGAGGAGCGCGAAGACCTCGGCGGAGTGCACGTCGAGGTCGAGCGAGGACACCGCTGTCGTCGCCCCGTACCGCTTGCTCACCCCGCGCAACTGAACGGGGGCCGACGAGCGCTCGGGCGGGGAGCCGAGGGCGCCGGACGGCTGGGAGGTCACGGGGACTCAGCGTAGGCGTCGGGTCTGGCACTCGGTGGCGGCGGTGGCGGTGACGGGTCGGCGGCCGGGTCCTCCGGGTGGGCCCGCCAGGGCAGCCTGCGGTAGGTCAGCGCCATCAGGATCAGCAGGATCACCGTGCTCGCCACGGTCGCCAGCGCGATCTGGAACAGCGCGAACCGGTCGCCGTTGGCGGTCGGCCCGAAGATGCCGACCACCAGCGTCACGGCGATGGCCGCGGCGCGGAAC
>NZ_LMVQ01000203.1 GCF_001545925.1 Mycobacterium sp. NAZ190054
TCGCCGAGGTGGTCGAGGGTAAGCCGCCGCGGAAGGTGCCGGACATCCCGGTGGCCACCCGGCTCGCCGGTCTGGAGCCGCTCAACATCGACGACGACTCCCTGTTCGTCAACATCGGCGAGCGCACCAACATCACCGGCTCCGCCCGGTTCCGCAACCTGATCAAGGCCGAGGACTACGACACCGCGCTGTCGGTGGCGCTGCAGCAGGTCGAGGTCGGTGCGCAGGTCATCGACATCAACATGGACGAGGGCATGATCGACGGCGTCGCCGCGATGGACCGGTTCACCAAGCTGATCGCCGCCGAGCCGGACATCAGCCGCGTCCCGGTGATGATCGACTCCTCCAAGTGGGAGGTCATCGAGGCGGGCCTGAAGAACGTGCAGGGCAAGCCGATCGTGAACTCGATCTCGCTGAAGGAGGGCGAGCAGAAGTTCGTCCGTGAGGCCCGGCTGTGCCGCAAGTACGGCGCCGCCGTCGTCGTGATGGCCTTCGACGAGCAGGGCCAGGCCGACAACCTGGAGCGCCGCAAACAGATCTGCGGGCGCGCCTACCGGATCCTGACCGACGAGGTCGGTTTCCCGGCCGAGGACATCATCTTCGACCCGAACTGCTTTGCGCTGGCCACCGGTATCGAGGAGCACGCGACCTACGGGATCGACTTCATCGAGGCGTGCGCCTGGATCAAGGAGAACCTGCCGGGCGTGCACATCTCCGGCGGCATCTCGAACGTGTCGTTCTCGTTCCGGGGCAACAACCCGGTCCGCGAGGCCATCCACGCGGTGTTCCTGTTCCACGCCATCAAGGCCGGCCTGGACATGGGCATCGTCAACGCCGGTGCGCTGGTGCCCTACGACTCGATCGACCCCGAACTGCGTGACCGCATCGAGGACGTCGTGCTGAACCGTAGGGAGGACGCCGCCGAGCGCCTGCTGGAGATCGCCGAGCGGTTCAACAAGACAGAAGGACCCGGCGACTCGGACATAGCGGAGTGGCGATCTCTGCCGGTCCGCGAGCGCATCACCCACGCGCTGGTGAAGGGCATCGACGCGCACGTCGACGAGGACACCGAGGAACTGCGGGCGGAGATCGCCGCCGCGGGGGGACGGCCCATCGAGGTGATCGAGGGCCCGCTGATGGACGGCATGAACGTCGTCGGCGACCTGTTCGGCTCGGGCAAGATGTTCCTGCCGCAGGTGGTGAAGTCCGCCCGGGTGATGAAGAAGGCCGTCGCGTACCTGCTGCCGTTCATCGAGGCGGAGAAGGAATCCTCCGGGACGGCTTCCTCCAAGGACACCAACGGCACGATCGTGATGGCGACCGTCAAAGGTGACGTCCACGACATCGGCAAGAACATCGTCGGGGTCGTGCTGCAGTGCAACAACTTCGAGGTGATCGACCTCGGGGTGATGGTGCCCGCCCAGAAGATCCTGGACGCGGCCAAGGAGCACGACGCCGACATCATCGGGCTCTCCGGCCTGATCACCCCGTCGCTGGACGAGATGGTCAACTTCGCGGTCGAGATGGATCGCCAGGGGCTGGAGATCCCGCTGCTGATCGGCGGTGCGACCACCTCGCGTGCGCACACCGCGGTGAAGGTGGCGCCGCGCCGCAGCGGTCCGGTGGTCTGGGTCAAGGATGCGTCCCGCTCGGTGCCGGTGGCCGCCGCGCTGCTCGACGACCGACAGCGGCCGGCGCTGCTGGAGGCCACCGCGAAGGACTACGCGGCCCTGCGCGAACGGCACGCCCAGAAGAACGAGCGGCCGATGCTGACGCTGGAGAAGGCGCGCGCGAACCGGACGCCGGTCGAGTGGGACGGCTACACACCCCCGGTGCCCGCCCAGGGCCTGGGAGTGCGGGAGTTTCACGACTACGACCTCGCCGAGCTTCGCGAGTACATCGACTGGCAGCCGTTCTTCAACGCCTGGGAGATGAAGGGCAGATTCCCCGACATCCTCAACAACCCGGCTTCGGGCGAGGCTGCCCGCAAGCTCTACGACGACGCGCAGGAGATGCTCGACACCCTGATCAAGGAGAAGTGGCTGACCGCCAACGGAGTCATCGGATTCTTCCCCGCGAACGCGGTCGGCGACGACATCGAGGTCTACACCGACGAGACCCGTACCGAGGTGCTGACCACGCTGCACAATCTGCGCCAGCAGGGCGAGCACCGCGACGGCATCCCGAACCGCAGCCTCGGCGACTACATCGCCCCCAAAGAAACCGGTCTCCGGGACTACGTCGGCGCGTTCGCCGTCACCGCGGGGCTCGGCAGCGGTGACAAGATCGCCGAGTTCAAGGCGGCCCTCGACGACTACAGCGCGATCCTGCTGGAGTCGCTCGCCGACCGGCTGGCCGAGGCGTTCGCCGAACGGATGCACGAACGGGTCCGCAAGGAGTTCTGGGGATACCAGCCCGACGAGCAACTCGACAACGAGGCGCTCATCGAGGAGAAGTACGTGGGGATCCGTCCCGCCCCGGGCTACCCGGCCTGCCCGGAGCACACCGAGAAGGTGACGCTCTGGGAGTTGATGGACGTCCGGGAGCGGACCGGTATCGAGCTGACCGAGTCGATGGCGATGTGGCCCGGTGCCGCCGTCAGCGGCTGGTACTTCTCGCACCCGCAGTCGCAGTACTTCGTGGTCGGCCGGATGGCCCAGGACCAGGTCGCCGACTACGCGCGACGTAAAGGCTGGACCCTGGCCGAAGCCGAGCGCTGGCTGGCTCCGAACCTCGGCTACAACCCGGAGGACTGAGCCCTACCGGAACAGCTCACGGTGGCGGGCGGCCCACTGGGCCATGGTTTCGGCGAGCGTGCACCGGATCGCACTGCCGGACAGGGTGATTCCGTCAGCACGGTGCCCGGCCGTCCGCGGCACGGCGGGGCGGGCACCGCGCCGACGTCGGTGTCGTGCCGAGAGCCACGCTCCGACGGTTAGCGTGACGTCACCCGCGCATGCCACAATGGCCCGGTGCGAGCGGTGCTGTGGGACATGGACGGAACGCTCGTGGACTCCGAAAAGCTGTGGGATGTCTCACTTTCCGCGCTGTATGAGAGTTTCGGCGGGGTGATGAGCCAGCAGACCAGGGCCGCTCTGGTCGGGGCGTCGGCCGAAGAGACGATGGAGACCGTCTACGCCGAACTGGGCCTCGATCCCGACCCGGTGGCGATGACGGAGTCGATCCGCTGGCTGCATGATCACACCGCCGGCCTGTTCGACGACGGCCTGCCGTGGTGTCCCGGCGCCCGGGAGATGCTGGAAGCGCTTGCGGCCGAAAAGACTCCGACGGCGCTGGTGACCAACACGGTGCGGCAGCTCGCTGAGCGTGCGCTCGACAGCATCGGTCGTCACTTCTTCTCGGTCACGGTGTGCGGGGACGAGGTGCCCAGCGGCAAACCGGCGCCCGACCCGTACCTGCGGGCGGCGGAACTTCTCGGGCTGCCAGCGTCGGAATGCCTGGCGGTCGAGGACTCGGTGACCGGCGCCGCGGCCGCGGAGCGGGCGGGGTGCGCGGTGCTGATCGTGCCCAACGAGGTACCGGTCCCCGGCGGGCTGCGCCGCAGGCACGTCGAATCGCTGGCCGGCCTCGACGTCGCCGGCTTGCGCCGGATCTACCGTGAGATCGACGGGGAACTGCGTAACCGCACCGCCTGAGGCGCGTCATCACGATCAGTTTCGGGAACACCCCCGGCCGGAAGTCCCGAGTGATTGAATGTGATCCTCATCACGCATCGTTGCGCGGAAGGGTCAGCACATGGCCGCACAGGGACCACCCATCGGGGATGCACCGGGACTGGACTACGAGGAGACCGAGCACAGCGGCCGGGTGGTGCGGATCGCGTGTGTCGCCGCCCTGGGCGGTCTGCTGTTCGGCTACGACAGCGCGGTGATCAACGGCGCGGTGGCCGCGCTGCAGGACGAGTTCGGCATCGGCAACTACGCGCTGGGTTTCGCGGTCGCCTCGGCACTGCTGGGCGCCGCGCTCGGCGCGTTGACCGCGGGCCGGCTGGCCGACAGGATCGGCCGCCTGTCGGTGATGAAGATCGCCGCGGTGCTGTTTCTGATCAGCGCATTCGGTACCGGATTGGCCACCAACATCTGGCTGGTGGTGATCTTCCGCATCGTCGGCGGCATCGGGGTCGGAGTGGCATCGGTGATCGCGCCGGCCTACATCGCCGAGACCTCTCCACCCCGCATCCGGGGCCGGTTGGGGTCGCTTCAGCAACTCGCGATCGTGTCCGGCATCTTCCTGTCGCTGGCCATCGATTACGGGCTGGCCCAGCTGGCCGGGGGCTCACGCGAGGAACTGTGGCTCGGCCTGCCCGCCTGGCGGTGGATGTTCCTCGTGATGGCCGTTCCGGCGATCGTGTACGGCGCATTGGCTTACACCATTCCGGAGTCCCCACGCTATCTCGTTGCGACATACCGGATTCCGGAAGCACGCCGAGTGCTCACCATGCTCCTGGGGGAACGGAATCTGGAACTGACCATCACCCGCATCCAGGAATCGCTCAAGTCCGACAAGCCGCCGTCATGGCGGGATCTGCGCAAACCGTCGGGTGGCATCTACGGCATCGTGTGGGTAGGTCTGTTTCTGTCGATCTTCCAGCAGTTCGTCGGGATCAACGTCATCTTCTACTACAGCAACGTGTTGTGGGAGGCCGTCGGATTCGACGAGGGGCAGGCGTTCGTCATCACGGTGATCACGTCGGTGACCAATATCGTGACGACGCTGATCGCGATCGCGTTGATCGACAAGATCGGCCGCAAGCCGCTGCTGTTGACCGGATCGGCGGGCATGGCGGTCACCCTGGGCACGATGGCGGTCATCTTCGGGACGGCGCCCCAGGTCGACGGTCAGCCCCAACTCGGCGACGTCGCCGGGCCCGTCGCCCTCGTCGCGGCCAACCTGTTCGTCGTGGCGTTCGGCATGTCGTGGGGACCCGTGGTGTGGGTGCTGCTCGGCGAGATGTTCCCCAACCGGATCCGGGCCGCGGCCCTCGGGCTTGCGGCCGCGGGCCAGTGGGTCGCCAACTGGTTGATCACGGTGACCTTCCCGGAACTGCGCAACGTACTCGGCGTCGCCTACGGGTTCTATGCGGTCTGCGCGGTGTTGTCCTTCCTGTTCGTGTTCCGCTGGGTGGCGGAGACCAAGGGCAAGCATCTGGAGGACATGCACGGCGAGATTCTGCGGGAGGACAAGACCGCCGCAGGCTGAGCGTCACGGGTCCTACCCGGGCGATCACGTCCGCCGCGCCGCGGCGTGACACAATCGCCAAACGTGAAGACCTTCGATGCACTGTTCGCCGAACTGAGCGAACGAGCACGCACCCGCCCGGCCGGCAGCGGAACCGTCGCCGCACTCGACGGCGGCGTGCACGGCATCGGCAAGAAGATCCTCGAGGAGGCCGGCGAGGTGTGGCTGGCCGCCGAGCACGAGAGTGACGACGCCCTCGCCGAGGAGATCAGCCAGCTCCTGTACTGGACGCAGGTCCTGATGCTGTCCCGCGGCCTGACGCTCGACGCCGTGTACGGGAAGCTCTGATGTCTGCGTCTCGCACCCCGATGCTGCGGGTCGCCGTCCCCAACAAGGGCACACTCAGCGAACCGGCCGCCGAGATCCTGTCCGAGGCCGGATACCGTCGCCGCACCGACACCAAGGACCTGACCGTCGTCGACCCGGTCAACCAGGTCGAGTTCTTCTTCCTGCGGCCCAAGGACATCGCGATCTACGTCGGCTCGGGACAGCTGGACTTCGGCATCACCGGCCGCGACCTGGCCCGTGAATCCGACGCACCGGTGCGGGAGCGCCTCGCGCTGGGGTTCGGCAGCTCGACGTTCCGGTACGCCGCCCCCGCCGGCCGGTCGTGGCGGGTGGAGGACCTGGCGGGCAAGCGGATCGCCACCGCGTTCCCCAATCTGGTGCGAAAAGACCTGGCAGCCAGAGGGATCGACGCCACCGTCATCCGGCTCGACGGGGCCGTGGAGATCTCGGTGCAGCTCGGTGTCGCCGACGCGATCGCCGACGTCGTCGGGTCGGGTCGCACGTTGGGGTTGCACAACCTCGCCGCCTTCGGTGAGCCGCTGTGCGATTCGGAGGCGGTGCTGATCGAGCGCGACGGCGCCGACGAGAATGCCTCGGCCCGCGACCAATTGGCGGCCCGGGTGCAGGGCGTGGTGTTCGGCCAGCAGTATCTGATGCTGGACTACGACTGTCCGCGTTCGGTACTCGAACGGGCCGCCGAGGTCACCCCGGGGCTGGAGTCGCCGACGATCGCGCCGCTGGCCGACCCGGACTGGGTCGCGGTGCGCGCCCTCGTGCCCCGCCGCGACGTCAACGCGATCATGGACGAGCTGGCCGCGATCGGCGCCAAAGCCATTCTGGCCTCGGACATCCGCTTCTGCCGCTTCTGAGTGACACCCCGCGCGACGCGGTGCGCCGTGTTAGCGTCCGGAGGTCCACCCGGCGTGCGGAGGTCCGATGACGCAGGTTCTCGTTCTCGTGCTGGCCCTGTTGATCGGTATCGTCGCCGGATCACGTGCGCTGACGGCCCCGGCCGTCGTGGCGTGGGGCGCGATGCTCGGCTGGATCGACGTCGCCGACAAGTGGTCGGATTGGATGGCGCACCCGATCACGGTCACCGTGCTGACCATCTTCGCGGTCGGTGAGCTGGTCACCGACCAGCTGCCCAAGACCCCGAGCCGCAAGGTGCCCGTCCAGTTCCTCGCCCGGCTCGCCACCGGCGGGTTCTCCGGTGCGGTCATCGGCAGTGCCTTCTACCACTCCATCATCGGCACCGGCGCAGGCATCATCGGCGCCGTGCTCGGCACCCTCGCCGGCGCGGCGCTGCGCAGCAGGCTGGCCGGGGCCAGGGACGGCAACGACCGTCCCGGCGCGTTCACCGAGGACGCGCTGGCCGTGGGCGGCGGAATCCTGGTCGCCTTCCTGGTCAGCCTGGTCTAGGG
>NZ_LMVQ01000204.1 GCF_001545925.1 Mycobacterium sp. NAZ190054
AACCTAGAGCACCCGACCGCGTGCGCGTCCCCCATTGCCCTGCGGACACACCGAGAACACTTGAGACTCAACCAAAAACACCGCTGACCAGCGAGAAGGCGCCCACTAAAACACTAGGAGCGCCACATGCTTTCGACGCTAGCCGGTTCCCCGGCCCGCCGGGGCGGCCGATCGGCGCGGCTGTGGATAGATTCGGCATTGGGGATAACTTGCCGTCGCGCCACGGAAGGGACATCTGTGACCACACCGGACCGAGACAACGTCCTGCTCGTGCACTGGCACGACCTCGGCCGCCACCTCGGCGCCTACGGCCATGCCGACGTCTCCAGTCCGCGACTCGACCGGCTGACCGAGGAGGGCATCCTGTGCACCGCCGCCCACGCGACCGCACCACTGTGCAGTCCGTCGCGCGGATCGCTGTTCACCGGCCGCTATCCGCAGTCCAACGGCCTGGTGGGGCTGGCCCATCACGGCTGGGAGTACCGCGCCGGGGTCCGCACGTTGCCGCACATCCTCACCGAGAACGGCTGGCATACCGTACTTTTCGGAATGCAACACGAGACGTCGTTCCCCGATCGGCTCGGCTTCGACGAGTTCGACGTGTCCAACTCCTACTGCGAGTACGTCGTCGAACAGGCCACCCGGTGGCTCACCGCCCCGCCGGAGAAGCCCTTCCTGCTCACCGCCGGGTTCTTCGAGACGCACCGCCCCTACCCGCACGACCGCTACCCACCGGCCGACCCGGACAAGGTCAGCCTGCCGGACTTCCTGCCGGACACCCGGGAGGTGCGCCAGGACCTCGCGGACTTCTACGGATCGATCACCGTCGCCGACGCCGCCGTCGGCCGGCTGCTGGACACGCTGGAAGCCACCGGGCTCGACCGCACCACCTGGGTGGTGTTCGTCACCGATCACGGACCGGCGCTGCCGCGCGCCAAGTCCACGCTGTACGACGCGGGCACCGGCATCGCGCTGATCGTCCGGCCGCCCCGCAACTCGACCGTCGCGCCGCGGAGCTACGACGGGTTGTTCAGCGGTGTCGACCTGGTCCCCACCCTCCTCGAGCTTCTCGGTGTCGACGTTCCGCCCGACGTCGAAGGACTTTCGCACGCAACGCAATTCGCTACGCCGACGGAGAAGCCGGTACGGGACGCGGTCTACACGATGAAGACGTATCACGACTCGTTCGACCCGATCCGTGCGATCCGCACCAGGGAGTACAGCTACATCGAGAACTACGCGGCGCGACCGCTTCTCGACCTGCCGTGGGACATCGTCGACAGCGCGCCGGGACGGGTGGTCCAGCCGCGCGTGCAGACACCGCGCCCCGAACGCGAACTCTACGATCTGACCGCCGACCCGACCGAGCAGAACAATTTGCTGGGGCCCGGCGCCACCGGCCGGTCCGAGGCCATCGGCACCCGGCTTGCCCTGCTGCTCGACGACTGGCGGCAGAAGACCGGGGACGTGATTCCCTCGGACTTCGCCGGCACCCGCATCGCCGACCGCTACACGCAGACCTACGCCTACATCAAGGGGCTCGAGATCCCAAGTCGCTCAGCGACTGCGGCCGAACGCGGCATCGAACACGACCACAGCTCGGCACAAGAGTTCGGCTCACGCTGATCGCAAACACCGGCGCTTGCGGCATCGGCGGATGCGGTTAAGCTCTGCCCATGTCAGCCAGCCCGACGGCGTATCTGGTGCTTGCCTCCCAGCGCAGCGGCAGCACGTTGCTGGTCGAGTCGCTGCGGGCCACCGGGGTGGCCGGCGAGCCCGGTGAGTTCTTCCAGTACCTGCCGACGACGAGTCAGTCGCCGCAGCCGCGGCAGTGGTTCGAGGGCGTCGACGACGAATCGATCCTGCGCCTGCTCGACCCCACCGACGACGGCAAGCCGGATCTGGCGCCGCCGGAGATCTGGCGGGACTACATCCGCACCGTCGGGCGCACCCCGAACGGTGTGTGGGGCGGCAAGCTGATGTGGAACCAGACCCCGCTGCTGCTCCGGCGTGCCGAGGGACTGCCCGACCGCTCCGGCACCGGACTGCTCTCGGCCATCCGCGACGTCGTCGGCAGCGACCCGCTGCTGATCCACGTCTACCGTCCTGATGTTGTCTCCCAAGCGGTCTCGTTCTGGCGCGCGGTGCAGACGCGGGTGTGGCGGGGCCGCCCGGATCCCGGGCGGGACGCCCGCGCCGAATATCACGCCGGCGCGATCGCCCACGTGGTCAGGATGCTGCGCGAGCAGGAGGCGGGCTGGCGCGACTGGTTCGCCGAGGAGGGCGTCGAGCCGATGGAAGTGCCGTACCCGGTGCTGTGGCGCAACCTCACGCAGGTGGTGGCCGAGGTACTGGAGAAGCTCGGCCAGGACCCGCGCCTGGCTCCCGCACCGGCGCTGGAACGTCAGGCCGATCATCGCTCGGACGAATGGGTGGACCGATACCGCGCCGACGCCGAGAAGGACGGCCTGCCCACCTGAGCCGAGCCGATCAACCCGCGATGTCGCTCACTTCACCTGCGCGACAACGAATATCCGGCGGAACGGGAAGAACGTGATGCCGTCGTCGCGCCGCGGGTACGCCGCATCGAGCAGCGGGATCAGCTCGGCACGGAACCGCTCCCACTGCTGATCGGACAGCGCGGTGCGCACCGGGCGCAGCGTCGTGCCGTGGATCCACTCCAGGACGGCGTTCTCACCGGTCAGTTCGTGAACGTAGGTCGTCTCCCAGGCGTCGACCGCACAACCCGCATCGGTGAGGAGTTCGGCGTAACCGGCCGCCGGCCTGACCACGTCGGACTTCTCGAACGGGAAGTCCCGCAACGGGTCTGACCATTCCGGGCGGCGCACCAGCTCACGAACCGCCTGATGGGACGGTGCGTCGAAGTTGGCGGGGACCTGGAACGCGATCCACGATCCGGCCGCCAGCCGGCCGGCCCAGCGTTCCAGCAGCCCGGCATGCTCGGGCACCCAGTGCAGTGTCGCGTTGCTGACCACCACGTCGGTGTCCGGGGCCGGCACCCACTGCCGCACGTCGCCCAGCTCGGCGGGGACGCCGCGGCGACGGGCCGCCTCGACCATGTCCGGCGAGGAATCCCACGCCTCCAGCGTGGCGCCGGGCCAACGCTGGCTCAGCGTCTCGGTGAGATTGCCCGGGCCGCAACCGAGGTCGACGACCCGGCGCGGGTCGGCGGCAGGGACCCGGCTCAGCAGGTCGAAGAACGGCCTGCCGCGGTGGTCTGCGTAGGTCAGGTAGACGTCCGGGTTCCACATCAGATGCGGCTGCGTGTCTCGTCCGCCGCCTCGGCACTTCGGAACAGGGCCTGGTTCAGTATCCGCAACACGTCGTCGTCGACGGCCGAGTAGTAGACGAACGTGCCCTCACGGCGTCCCTTCACCAGACCGGCGAGCCGCAGCTTGGCCAGATGCTGGCTGACGACCGCGGGTGTCACGTCGGCGAGTTCGGCGAGGCACGCGACCGACGTCTCACCCTGCAGCAGCGCCCACAGCACCTTGATCCGGGTCGGATCGCTCAACATCCGGAACGCCTCGGCGGCGCGCAGCACGTCGTCGTCGTCAGGCATCGAGAAGCCGGAGATCGAGGTGTGCACGGCGCCGAGCATACTCCGACCTTCCTGTTCAGTTGTCAAGCTGATGATGCAGTTGCGAATATGCATGAGTGTGCAGATAACCTGGACGCCATGAGTCGCACCGCCCGATCCAGCGCCTGGAACCTCCCCGAGGTGCGCTGGGCACTCGTCGCACTGGCGTTCTTCGCGGCCGGCGGGGTCCTGCAGCTCGCGGGCGCGCCCGGATGGCTGTGGTGGACGCTCTATCTGGCGTGTCACGCCAGCGGAGGCTGGGGGCCGGGGCTGGCGGGCGTGCAGGCGCTGCGCGCCAGGACCCTCGACGTCGACCTGCTGATGGTCGTGGCCGCCATCGGGGCCGCCGCCATCGGGCAGGTGTTCGACGGTGCCCTGCTCATCGTCATCTTCGCGACCTCGGGCGCGCTGGAGGCCGTCGCGACCAAGAGGACCGAGGACTCGGTCCGCAGTCTGTTCGATCTGGCACCGCCCACCGCGACCCGCCTGACCGCGGCCGGTGAGGAGGAGCCGGTCGACAGCGCGCTGCTCGACGTCGGCGACGTGCTGCTCATCCGTCCCGGTGAACGGGTCGGCGGGGACGGTCTCGTGCTCGACGGCGTCAGCGAGGTCGATCAGGCCACCATCACCGGCGAGCCGCTCCCGGTGGCCAAGACCGCGGGTGACGAGGTGTTCGCGGGAACGGTCAACGGGACAGGCACACTTCGGGTTCGGGTGACGCGCCCGGCGGCGGACACCGTCGTGGCCCGCATCTCCGCGATGGTCACCGAGGCCAGTGCCAGCAAGGCGCGCACCCAGTTGTTCATCGAGAAGATCGAGCAGCGCTACTCGGTGGGGATGGTGGTCGCCACCGTCGCGATCTTCGTCATCCCGGTGTTGCTCGGCGAGTCGCTGCAGGCGGCGCTGCTGCGGGCGATGACGTTCATGATCGTGGCGTCCCCGTGCGCGCTGGTGTTGTCCACCATGCCGCCGATGCTGGCCGCGATCGCCAACGCCGGCCGGCACGGCGTGCTGGTCAAGTCCGCGGTCGTGCTCGAGAAGCTCGCCAGGGTGAGCCGGGTCGCGTTCGACAAGACCGGCACGCTCACCGAAGGCAACCCGTGGGTCACCGCGGTGTGCCCGCTGCCGGATTCCGGGCTCTCCGAGGAGATGCTGCTGTCCCTGGTGGCGGCCGCGGAGAGTCCGTCCGAGCATCCGCTGGCCCGTGCCGTCGTCGCGTCGGCCCGCCGTTCCGGCGTATCGGTCCCGGCGGCATCCGGCTTCTCGTCGAAGCCCGGCCGCGGCGTCAGCGCGACGGTCGAGGAGGACCATGTGTTCGTCGGCAGTTCAGCGCTGCTGGACGACCTCGATCCCGCCCGCGCCGTCGTCGACGACATCGAACGTGGCGGCAGCACCGCCGTGGTGGTCCAGCTCAACGGCCGCACCGTCGGCGTTCTGGGGCTGGCCGACCGCCCGCGCGACCGGGCCGCGGACACGATCGCCGCGCTCGCGCGCCTGACCGGCGCGCAGCCGGTACTCCTCACCGGCGACAACTCGCGCGCGGCCGGGCAGTTGGCCGGTGAACTCGGCATCGCCGACGTCCGGGCCGGTCTGCTTCCCGAGGACAAGGTCCGCGAGGTCCGCGCGCTGGAGGACGGCGGCGCCCACCTGATGCTGGTCGGCGACGGCGTCAACGACGCCCCCGCCATGGCCACCGCCTACGTGTCGGCAGCCATGGGGCGCAGCGGCTCCGACCTGACCCTGGACACCGCGGACGCGGTGATCACCCGGGACGATCTGGGCACGCTGCCCGCCGTCGTCGCGCTGGCCCGGCGCGCACGCAGGGTCGTCATCGCCAACCTCGCCATCGCCGCGACCTTCATCGTCGTCCTCGTCGCGTGGGACCTGTTCGGGCATCTTCCGCTGCCCCTGGGGGTCGCCGGTCACGAGGGCTCGACCATCCTGGTGGGACTCAACGGGTTGCGGCTGCTCAGGGAGAAGGCGTGGCGACGCTGAGCGGTTAGCATTCCAGGCGTGGAGCCCGACAGCGCGCCCGCCGAATCGCCGCCCATCCCGGTTCCGGACGTCCCCGGCGCCGACGCCACCGCCCGCGGGCTGCCCCGCCGCGTCGACCTGACACTGCGCCAGCGCCTGATCGTCGACTCGTCAGCGGTCGCCGATCTGGCGCTGCGCACGTCGATCGCATCACTGCTCGGCGTCACGATGGTGCCGTCGCTGGCCGGCGCGCTGCGCAGGTCGCAGACCGCAGCCGAGCGCGAACATCTGCGGTTCTACGCCGAGCTCGCGGCCGCCAAGGATCCGCAGGTGTCCTTTCCGGCGCCGCGGACGCCGCCGCGGGTATCCTCGCGGCCCGCCGGCCCGGTCGCGGAGTGGGTCGCCCACGGCAACGTCCGCAACATCCGCTTCGAGAGCAGTTTCCGAGCGGTCAACCCCGCGCTGCGCGACCAGTGCGCGGGATTCGTGCGCAACAACGTCGTCCACGCCCAGCACTGGCGCCACGACGACGGGCCGCGTCCCACGCTGTGCCTGATCCACGGCTTCATGGGGTCGGCGTATCTGTTCAACGGGCTGTTCTTCTCGCTGCCGTGGTTCTACCGCTGCGGGTACGACGTGATGCTGTACACGCTGCCGTTCCACGGACGTCGCGCCGAGAAGTATTCGCCGTTCAGCGGACACGGCTATTTCGCCCACGGGATGGCCGGTTTCGCCGAGGCGATGGCACAGGCGGTGCACGACTTCCGGTCGATCATCGACTATCTGGAGTTCACCGGGGTGGACCGCATCGCACTGACGGGCATGTCGCTGGGCGGCTACACCTCGGCGCTGATCGCCGGCGTCGACGACCGCATCCAGGCCGTCATCCCGAACGTCCCGGTGGTCACCCCGGACCGCACCGTCGACGAGTGGTTCCCCGCGAACAAGGTTGTGGCGCTGCGAGACTGGATCGCTGGCACCGACACCGAGCTGGTCGACGCGGCGACCATGTACTCATCGCCGCTGAACTACCGGCCGCTGGTCCCGAAGGACCGGCGGTTGATCATCGCCGGGCTCGGCGACCGGCTGGCGCCGCCCGAACAGGCCGAGATCCTGTGGCGGCACTGGGACCGGTGCGCGTTCCACTGGTTCCCCGGCAACCACGTGCTGCACGTCAGCCAGCCGGACTACCTGCGCCGAATGACCCGCTTCCTCAGCGGGTTCATGTTCGACTGAGCGCCGTTCCCGCCGGCCACCGCAGCTGCGACAGCAGTCCCACCGGTGTGGGGGTGGCGGGTCCCGGAAGCCGCTCGTCGGACCCGGGGGGCGTCGCGGCGGGCGCCGGGGCGCAGTTTGGACAGGGACGGCGGGGGGAGGGGGGGAGGTG
>NZ_LMVQ01000205.1 GCF_001545925.1 Mycobacterium sp. NAZ190054
TACTCCGCGGTGTGCCCGATGACCAACTGCACCGCCCGGGCCTTGAACTGATCGTCGTACTTCTTCGGCATGATGCGCCTTACCTTCCCTCGAAAGAAGGTGTGCATCAAACCCGGGGTGGTTCAGGTTGAGGCGATGACGTCGCTGGGTAGGGTGATCTTCTTCGATCAGCCTGGCCGGTCGAGAGGATGGGTCGTTCCGCCGCCGGGTGCGTAGTCGACTGACGCCTCGAACCGTGAAACAGGTAGTCGACCACTCGTTACACACGCAGGCCAGGGGCCCAGACTCGCAGCATTGGTACCCAGCGGCCCAGGGGGACGACCCGTGACCATCGACGACATCACCGCCGAGAGCGTCTTCGACGCAGATCTGCCCACCATCGCCTACGAGCATGCCGGCAACCCGGCCGACGCACACCGCCTCATCGCGGCCGCCCGCGCACAGGGGCCCGTCGCGATGGGGCCGCACGGCCCCGAAGTGCTCAGCTACGACGCGGTGCGCACCGTGCTGCGTGACGACCGTTTCCGGATTCCCAAGGGTGTCGCCCTGGCAGTGCAGGGCGTCACCTCCGGCGAGCTGTGGGACATCGTCGTCACGGGGCTGCTGAGTCTCGACGGCGAGGAACACCACCGCCAGAGACGGCTGGTGGCAAAAGCATTCACGCCCAGGGCGGCCGGACGTCTGCGCAGCACCTGCACCGACGTCATCTCCGGGCTGGTCGGCCGCGTGGCGACCGAAGGACGCTGCGACGCGGTGGCCGACATCGCCAGGAACTACCCGATCCCGATCATCTGTGAACTGCTCGGCGCCCGCCGCGCGGACTGGAACCTGTTGTCGGCGTGGGCCGATGACATCTTCAAGGTGTTCGACTGGAATGTCGTGCAGGACGGTCCGGTGATCGTGCGGGCGTGGCGCGCGCTGGAGACCTACCTCGAGGACATGGTCGCCGACAGACGCGGTTCGCTGACCGACGACCTGCTGTCGGACATGATGCGCGCCGAGGTCGACGGCGACCGGCTGACCCATGCGGAACTGCTCACGCTGGCCGCGACACTGCTGATGGCCGGAACCGACACCACCCGCAATCAACTCGCCGCCGCGGTCGAGGTCTTCAGCGACCACCCGGAGCAGTGGGAACTGCTCGCGGCACATCCCGAGTTGGCACCGGCGGCGGTCGAGGAGGCGATGCGGTACTCCCCCGTCATCTACACCACGTTGCGTGTCGCGGTCGAGGACGTCGAACTGGCCGGATACACCGTGCCAGCAGGCACGCTGGTGCTCGCCAACACGGCGTCGGCCAACCGCGATGCGTCGGTCTACACCGACCCGGACCGTTTCGACATCACCCGCCGCGGTGCTCCGGCGATGTTGACGTTCGGCGGCGGCGTGCACTACTGCCTCGGCGCCCATCTGGCCCGCATCGAACTCGTCGAGGCGCTGACCACCATGGCGCGGCGTCTGCCGGCGATACGGCGCGACGGACCGTCGTCGTGGAAACCGCTCACCGGCATCAGTGGGCCCTCGTCGTTGCCGATCGCGTTCGGCTAGGGCTGCCGTCAGGCCTGCTCGAACGGCTCCAGCTGGTCGATCACCTGGCACAGCGTCTGCCGGTTACGCATATCAGCGGCACCGCCCGTCCTGCCGGATGAGGTCGGCGACCTTCTCCCCGATCATGATCGTCGCGGCGTTGGTGTTGACCGCGACCACCCGCGGCATGATCGACGCGTCCGCCACCCGCACGCACTCGAGGCCCTGCACCCGCAGGCGCGGATCGACCACGGCGTCGGATCCGGTGCCCATCGCGCAGCTTCCCACCGGGTGGTAGTAGGTGCCGGTGGCCCGGGAGACGAAATCCCGCAACGATTTCCGGTCGGCGATGTCCGGTCCGGGCAACACCTCACCGGCGTTCCAGGCCCGGAACGGCGCGCTGGCCACGATCTCGCGCGCCATGTCGATACCGTGCATGAGGCGGCGCGCGTCGGACTCGGCTCCGAGGTAGTTCGGGTCGATCAGCGGCGCGGTCTCCGGGTCCGGGCCGGCCAGCCGGATCGAACCCCGGGAATCGGGTACCGTGGCGACCGCCAAGGTGAAGCTGTTCGCGGGTGCCGACAGATGGGCCGGATGGAACGCCACGTGGATGAACATCATCTGCATGTCCGGGCCGTCGAACGACGGATCACTGCGCCACACCAGTGACGTCTCGGCCAGGTTCGTCCGCCCCGCCGGTACGGGCTGCGCCGCCTCACAGACGACACCGCACAACGGGTGATCGTGCAGATTGCGCCCGACCCCGGGCAGGTCGTGAACCACGGGGACCCCTGCCGCTTCCAGTTCTGCCGCCGGGCCCACCCCGGACAGCAGTAGCAATCGCGGTGAGTCCACAGCCCCCGCACTGACGATCACCTCGGTACCGGCACGGGCGGACAGGAGCCGGCCTTCGCGATGGAATTCGACTCCGACGCAACGTGATCGCTCGAACAGCAGCTTCCGGGCACGAGATCGGGTGCTGACCGTCAGGTTGGTCCTGGTGCGGCACACCGGGTGCAGGTACGCCGCGGCGGTACTCTGCCGGCTGCCCGCACGGATCGACAGATCGTGCCAGCCTGCGCCTTCGGCGTGCCGGCCGTTGAAATCGTCGGTCAGCGGGAACCCGGCAGCAGCGGCCCCCTGCAGGAACACCTCGGACAGCGGGTTCGCGTCGGCCGGCGCGGCGGGCGCCGGGAACATCGGACCGTCGGCCCCGCGGTAGTGCCCGTCCCGTTGCGCGACGGTCTCCATCCGCTTGAAGTACGGCAACACCGATTCGTAATCCCAGCCTTCACAACCGCTTTGGGCCCAGTAGTTGAAGTCGTTGGGGTGACCGCGCAGGTACACCATCGCGTTGATGCTGCTGCTGCCGCCGAGGGTGTGGCCTCTCGGCCAGTTGTGCCGCAGGCCGGCGGTGCCCTCCTGCGGGACCGTCTCGTAGGCGTAGTCGACGTCGGTTCCCCACAGCGTGGGCCACACCGGTGGAGTGGCGATGTCGGGCATGGTGTCCTCAGAACCGGACTCCAACAGCAGGACACGGGCGGCAGGGTCTTCGGACAACCGGGCGGCGAGGACGCACCCCGCCGATCCGGCGCCGATCACGATGTAGTCGTAGTGGTCCATGGATTTCCTTCCTCGGGTGAAACTTTGGATAGGTTGCAGATGGGGAGACACAGACAGGAGAACCATGCGGCAGGGACTGACGATCGGTGAGTTCGCCACGATCACGCGCCTGAGCGTGCGCACGCTGCGTCGCTACCACGAGGCCGGGTTGCTCGTGCCGGCGTGGGTGGACGACCACACGGGCTACCGCTACTACACCGCCGAGCAGATCCCGACCGCTCAGGTGATCCACCGGCTGCGCCAGCTCGACGTTCCGCTGGCCGAGGTCGGATCGATCCTGTCGGCCGACGATCCACGGCGACGCGCCGAGGTGATCTCGGGTCACCTCCGCAGACTGGAGGCCGAGCTGGACCGGACCCGGGCCGCCGTCGTGTCACTGCAGCGCCTGCTGCACCCGGAACCGGCCGACCTCCGGGTGGAGCTCCGCTCGGCGCCGGCCCGCACCGTCGCGGCAATCAGTGGCATTGTCGCGGAGAGCGATTCGTTGACCTGGTATGACACGGCGATGGCCGAACTGGATGCGGCCTTCGGACCGGACGAACACACCGGACCGCCGGGCGGCCGATACGACAACGCGCTGTTCACCCACGGGGCCGGCATGTTCACCGTGTTCCGCCAAGTCCGCAACCCCCGCGCATCGGGCCGGATCGAGGTCGTCGAACTGCCGCAGGCCGACCTCGCCGTCACCGTGCACGCCGGCCCGCACGACGACATCGACGTCACCTACGGCCGGCTCGGGTCCTGGGTGGTCACCCACGCGCTGGCGGTCGACGGCCCGATCCACGAGATCTATTCGGTGGGCCCACGTGACACCGCGGACCCCACCGAGTGGCGCACGGAAATCGGTTGGCCCGTCTTTCCTCTCGCGCCCGAACGCAACGTCAGGCCCTGACCGCACCGGTGATCTTCATCGCATTCTCCCCAGAAGTAGGCGGCCAAGCGTGCTTCGGCTATTCCCCTGCCGGGAAATCGGCTCCCCGCGAGAGCGGTTCGTTCTCCCTGAGTTCGGCCAGCGCACCGTCGAGGGCCGAGGCCACCGCGTCGAATCCGTCGCTTCCCAGGACCAGCCGCCGTGGCGGCGGGTCCTGCGCCATCGCGGCGATCACCGCTCGGGCGCCACGCCGGGGGTCACCGGGTTGCTTGCCGTCCGCGGTGACCATCGCGGCGCGAACCTCCGCCAGCATCGGCCGGTACTCCTCGATCGGCTCCCGAACAGGCTCGTCGGCGAAGCCCGAATAGGCACGGGTGCGGAACGCTCCCGGCTCCACCGCGAGCACCTTGATCCCCCATGGCGCCACCTCCTCGCGCAGTACCTCCGTCACCGCCTCGAGCGCGAATTTCGTTGCGCTGTAGTAACCGAAACCGACCGTGCCGACAAGGCCGGCCACTGACGACATGTTCACGACCCACCCGTACCGCCGGGCGCGCATGCCGGGCAGCACCGCGCGCAGCACGGACAACACGGAGAAGAAGTTGAGCTCGAACATGGCACGCATCCGGGACTCGTCCATGCCCTCGATCGAGCCGTACCAGCCGCGGCCGGCATTGTTGACCACGACATCGATGCCGCCGAAACGCTGCTCGGCTTCGCGCACCGCGCCCCGGACCTGATCTGCCTCCGTGACATCGACGGTCAGCACCAGCACGCGGTCCCCGTACCCGCGTGCCCAGGATTGCACCTCCGCGGGTCGGCGCACGGTCAACGCCACCCGGTCGCCGGCATCCAGGGCGGCCTCGGCGATCGCGATGCCGAAGCCCCCCGGCGTGCCCCCGGTGACGAACCAGGTCTTCACGGCTCGATCACCAGCCGGGTGATCAGCGCGTCGGCCACGGAGAAGCGGAAGTGCAGGTCGGCCACACCGCCGGGGAAGTCCCCTTCCAGGCGCTGCAGCACGTCGTACCGGCCGGGGCCCGTCCTGACGGCCCGGCGGAACTCCGTGGTGTAGGTGTATTCGCCGCCGGCACTGCTCAACCAGTCCGCGAGGGCTCGGCGGCCCGCATGGGTGTGCCCCTCGTCGGTGACGGCGGCGTCGTCGGCGAAGGCCGTCAGCGCGGCGACGGCATCACCGTTCCGGTGAGCGGTGAGGTACGCGGTGACCGCACCGGGCAGATCGTCCCAGGCGATCGTCGGGTCGGGGTGTGAATTCGTGGTCATGCCCTCACGGTGGTGTCTCCCCCTGGGGGAGAGTCAACAGCGAGATGCGCCGGCGATCGCTGTGCCGTGATAATGGCCGGTGTGGCATCGAAGGTTCTGTTTCTGATCAACGAACACATCGCGACCGAGGCGCTGCTGGGAGACGCGTTCGCCGATGCCGGATTCGACGTCGACACGTTCGACGTGGTGCCGGCCGACCGCGCCGACCATCCCGCTGGTGAGGTGAGCTTCCCCGACCCGGCCGGCTATGACGTGATCGTTCCGCTGGGTGCGAGCTGGCCGGTGTACGACGACGAGCTACGCCGGACCTGGGTCGGCACGGAAATGCAGATGCTGCGCGAGGCCGCGGATGACGGAATCGCTTTGCTCGGAGTGTGTTTCGGCGGCCAACTGCTGGCGCAGGCGTTCGGCGGATCCGTGGCACGCTCGCCGCGACCGGAGATCGGGTGGTACGACGTGCTCAGCGAGCGTCCCGAGGTGGTGCCCGGCGGGCCGTGGTTCCAATGGCACTTCGACCGGTGGACGCTGCCTCCCGGCGCCACCGAGATCGCACGCACCCCCAATGCGTCCCAGGCGTTCCTGCTGGGCCGCACCCTCGCGCTGCAGTTCCACCCCGAGATCGACGCCGACCTGCTCAAGATCTGGCTGGCTGCCGACCGGAGCGGCGAAGTCCTCGCAGCCGGGTTGAGTCACGACGAGTTGCTCGCTCACACAACCGATCTCGCCCAGGAGACGCGGGGCAGGATCCAGGCACTGGTACACGGCTTTCTCACTCACGTGGCGGATCGGCCCCGCCCGAGTTGATGGGCCAGCGCATCCCCGGCGTCGGGGTGACGGAACGGGTGGCCGGCCGCCAGCAGTTTCGACGGCAGCACGCGCTGGCCGGCTTCGGCCAACTCACGGGCGCCCTGGGCGCCCAGCAGGATCCGTGGTCCCAGCGCCGGCACCGGCAGCGCGGCGGGCCGGCGCAGCACCCGGGCCAGTTCCCGGGTGTAGTCGGCGTTGCGGACCGGTTCCGGGCCCACCGCGTTCACCGGCCCGCTGAAGTTCTCGTCGTAGAGCACCCTGTGATACACGTCGACGACGTCGTCGAGACCGATCCACGACAACCACTGCCGGCCGCTCCCCATCCGCCCGCCCAGCCCGGCCGCGAACAGCGGGCGTAACAGGCGCAACGTGCCGCCCGCGGACGCCTGCACGATGCCGGTCCGCACCGTGACCACCCGCAACCCCGCGTCGGAGGCCGGGGTGGTCGCCGCCTCCCAGTCGGCGACCACGTCGGCGAGGAAGCCCTCGCCGCGGCTGCTGTTCTCGGTCAGCGGCGTGTCACCGCGGTCGAGACCGTAGAACCCGATCGCCGAGGCGCTGATGAACGTGCGGGGCCCATCCGGCGCCGAGACGGCGGCCGCGGCCAGCAACCGGGTCGGCTCGACGCGGCTGTCACGGGCCGGGACCTGCGCCAGCTGATGAGCTGGATCCAGCAGCGCGACGTCGACTACACGGGCACCGCCGCGCGCGTCTGATGACTGTTATCGACCATCTCGCGGCGGCCTTGGAGGTGCCGGCGAAACCTCCCC
>NZ_LMVQ01000206.1 GCF_001545925.1 Mycobacterium sp. NAZ190054
GCCGCTCCCTACTGCTGCTGCTGTTGCTGGTCCTGGGTGCTGTCGACCTTGCCGTTCTTGCCGCCCTTGCCCGTGGCGGCCTTCGGCAGCGAGCGCACCACCTCGGCGGCGGCGAGTTCGCGGTCGGTGGGGGCGGCGGGGGCGGCGGCGGTGCCAGCAGCCGGACGATGTCGGCCTTCATGGCCTGCAGCTGCGCACCCCAGTACCCCCAGCTGTGGGTGCCGTTCGGCGGGAAGTTGAACACCGCGTTGCGCCCGCCCGCGGCCAGATATTTGTCGCGGAACTCCTTGTTGGTGGCGATGGTGATCGTCTCCAGAGATCCGGCGCTGAGGCTGACGCCCAGATCCGTGCCGGTGTCCAGGTCCGACGCGACCCCGTTGCCGCAGTAGATCCACAGCGCGGTGCGGTTGGCCACCAGCCGGTTGATGTTGAGCATGGGGTCGGCCCGCAGCCACGCCGGTGAGCCCGGCTTGCCCCACATGTCGAAGGAGTCGAAGCCGCCGGCGTCCTGCATCGCGATGTCGATGAGCGTCGGCCAGAACTTCTGCGACGGCGCGAGGTAGCCGGACAGTGACGCCGCGAACTTGTACTGGCGCGGATAGTAGGCCGCCATCGTGAGCGCCGCGCTCCCTGACATCGACAGTCCCACCACCGCGTTGCCGAACGGATCCTGACCGCGGTTGGCGGCCAGCCAGGTCGGCAACTCGTTGGTCAGGAACGTCTCCCACTTGTACGTCAGCGTGCCGTTGTTGTTCTTGGCCGGCCGGTACCAGTCGGCGTAGAAACTGGACTGGCCGCCGACCGGCATGATCACCGACACCCCGGACTCGTGGAACCACTCGAACGCGGCGGTGTTGATGTCCCAGCCGTTGAAGTCGTCCTGCGCGCGCAGACCGTCGAGAAGCAGCACCGAATGCGGTCCGCCGCCCTGGAATTCGACGCGGATGTTGCGTCCCATCGACGGTGAGGGCACGTCGAGCTGTTCGATCGGCAGGCCTGGCCGTGAGAATGCCTGCGCCGGCGGCGCTGGGCTGGCCGTCAGCAGTCCGGCGGCGAGCAGCACCGCCACGGCGATGCGCGCGAAGAACGTCACGCGCGGGAAGTTAACAGCGCCTGGGCGTATGGCCCCGAGGGCGCGCGCCGGCGGTGACCGGCTTGTTATCGACTCATGACCCCGCCGAGATTGCGACCAGTCAGGCCTTTTGCGAGTGAGAGCCTGCTGGAATGCCATTTCGGCGGGTGAGGAACACCGGGCCCTGCGCCATGAATCGCGGTGTGGTGCCGCGGTGTTCGTCGGCGGCGTGCACGGTCAGCGGGTGCAGGACGTACATGTCGCCGGGCTGTCCGGTGGCGTGGCGGACCGGGCGATCGGCACTGGCGGCGTCGACGAGCGCGCCGGCGGTCACCGCGTCCAGCGGTTCGTCGCCGAGGACGGCGGCGGCGTCGCGGTGCGAGCCCACGCGGATCCGCGTCGGCGCGTCGCGGTCCGTCACCTCCGACAGCAACGTGAGCACCAGCAGAGTCTGCGGACGGTTGGTGATGACCCATGAGCCGTCGGGGAGCGCGGTGTTCAGGTCGATGTGCCAGCCCCGGTCGTCGGCCGCCGGGGTCACCGGGAAGCGGACCGGGATGTTGCCGAGCGCGCCGCGCGGCACCCAGCCGCCGTCACCGCAGATCTGATCGAGCGCCTCGGCCAGCGCCGGGTTGCGGGCGATCTCGCCGAAAGGTGCCTCGCCGGTCAGGTCGGCCGTCCACAGCACCGGCTCGCTCCAGGTCGACGGGTCCTCCGGCGCCGCCGGCAGTCGGCGCCACAGCAGCGCACGGGCGGCGTCGGCGAGTTCCCGCGGCGCGGCGCCGTCGAGTTTGACGAATCCGTCGGCGGCGAACGCCTCGACATCGACCATGGCGCCAGCCTCTCACGCCGAGATTGCATCCAGCACGGCATTTTCCGAGTGACGGCCTGCTGGAATGCAAGTTCGGCGGTCAGGGGCGGCGTGCGACGAGGAAACCCGCGCAGGCGATCGTCGCGCTGCACACCATCACGATGCCCAGCGGTATCGCGGTGAGCTCACCGCCGAGGCTGACCAGTGGGGAGACGACTGCGGCGAGCAGGAACTGCGTCGCACCGAGAACCGCCGACGCGGTGCCCGCCGCGCGCGGGGCCGCGGACAGCGCCAGCGCCGTGGTGTTGCCGAAGATCAGGCCCATCCCGGCGACCGCGGTGAACAGCGGCAGCGCCAGCCACCCCGTGGCAACACCGAGCACCGCGAGAACGAGCACGACGGCAGCGGACGCGAAGATGACGGCCATCCCGACCCCGGCCACCGCGCGCGGTTCCCGGCGGGAGACGAGCTTGGCGCTCACCGCACTCATGAGCAGCAACCCGAACGCGTTGGCGCCGAACATCGCGCCGTACTGAGCCGAGGACAACCCCATCATGGTCTGGTAGATGAACGGCGATGCGGAGATGTAGGCCATCATCACCGCGAACGCGAAGCCGAACGCGACCAGGTTTCCGAGGTAGGCACGCTTCGCCAGATCGCGCAAAGGTGAACCGGCGGTGGCCTTCTCGACGCGCAGGGCGGCCCGTCGCTGTTCGGTGTGCGTCTCGCGGATGACGGCGAGCACCGCGCCGAGCATCAGGACGACCAGCACGAGGATCACGGCGAGGGTGCCACGCCATCCGAGCGGCTCGACCAGGAGACCACCGGCCAGCGGCGCCGCGATCGGCGCGACACCACCCACGATCATCATCAGGCTGAACGCCCGCGCGGCAGCGCGTCCGGTGGCCAGGTCGGAGATGATCGCGCGACCGATCACCATGCCGGCCGCACCGGCCAGCCCCTGGACCAACCGGGCGGCGACGAGCACCTCGATCGTCGGAGCCAGCACCGCGACCAGGCTGGCGAGCACACAGATCGCGGCACCGACCACCAGCGGCTTCACCCGGCCGAAGCGATCCGACAGCGGTCCGAAGACCATCTGTCCGACGGCGAGTCCGAGCAGGAACGCGGTGAGGGTGAGTTGCACGTTAGTCGGCGAGGTGTGTAGGTCGTCGACCATCGCCGGGAAGGCGGGCAGGTACAGGTCGGTCGCGAATGGCGCCACCGCGGACAGGAGCGCGAGCGTGACGAGAAGCCCGACGGTGATCCGGGTTGAGGTGTCGGGCCGTAGCGTGGCGTCGACAGTCGGGGTCATGAGAATCTCCGAAGTAGTTATCACTTGATAGTTATCAACATATAACTAGCAGGTAGGGTGGGTGTCGTGCAAGCTCGAAAGCCGACCGCAGAACAACTCGCCGACCTCGCCGACCTGGTGATGACGGTCGCGCGCGCGGTCAAACTCCAGGTGGTCACAGACCCGTCCGTCCTGGACCTGTCGGCGACCGAAGTGACCGTGCTGCGCTACCTCGATCACCATCCCGACGTCGGCCCGAGCGTTGTCGCCGCCGCGACCGGTCTGCAGCGCAGCAACATGAGCCGCGCACTGCGCGACCTCGAAGCCAAAGGCCTCGTCAAGCGGTCACCGGATCCCACCGACAGCCGCCAGGCGGTGCTGCGCTCCACCGAACTCGCCGCCGAAAATCTCGGGCGGGTGCGCAAGATCTGGGCACGGACACTCGGCGATGCGCTGGCCGGTAGCGCGGACGAGCACGACATCGAGTCGGCGCTCACACTGCTCCGCGCGCTCGAGCGGGGCCTCTACGGGTGATTTCGGCGTAGTTGGTCAACGTGGGATTGACCAAGTACGCCGAAATCGCTAGTCGAGGTCGACCGACATCGGGCCCACGCCCCAGATCTCGTCGCAGTACTGCCTGATCGCCCGGTCGGAGGAGAACTTGCCGCTGCGCGCGGTGTTGCGGATCGACATCCGCGACCACTTGTCCCGATCCAGCCAGGCCCGCGACACCTCGTCCTGGCAGTCCACATAGGACCGGTAGTCGGCCAGCACCAGGAACGGGTCGTGGTGGAGCAGGTTGTCGACGATCGGGCGCAGCACCTCGGTGTCGCCGCCGGTGAACTCGCCGCGGGCGATCAGCTCCAGCACCGCCGCCAACTCCGGATCCGACTCGACGAAACTCAGCGGGCGGTAGCCGTCGGCCTTGACCTTCTCGACCTGGCTCTCGGTCAACCCGAACAGGAAGAAGTTCTCCGCACCCGCCTCCTGCCGGATCTCGACGTTGGCGCCGTCGAGCGTGCCGATCGTCAGCGCGCCGTTGATCATGAACTTCATGTTCCCGGTGCCGGAGGCCTCCTTGCCGGCCGTCGAGATCTGCTCGCTGAGGTTGGCCGCCGGATACACCAGGTGCGCGGTCTTGACGTTGAAGTTCGGCAGGAACACCACCTTCATGTACCGGTTGACGCTCGGGTCGGCGTTGACGGTGTCGGCGACGGCGGTGATCAGCTTGATGATCCGTTTGGCCATGAAATAGCCGGGCGCGGCCTTGCCGCCGAAGATGAACACCCGTGGCGGGACCGACAGGCCCGGGTTGGTCTTGAGCCGGTGGTACAGCGCGATGATGTGCAGCACCATCAGGTGCTGGCGCTTGTACTCGTGGATGCGCTTGACCTGCACGTCGAACATCCACGACGGGTCCAGCTCGACGCCGGTGATCGAGTGCACGTATTCGGCCAGCCGGGACTTGTTGGCGCGCTTGACTTCCCGCCAGCGGGTCCGGAAAGCCGGATCGTCGACGAACGACTCCAGGCCGTGCAGTCGCTCCAGGTCGGTCAGCCAGCCGGGGCCGATGGTGTCGTCGAGCAGCGTACGCAGGCCCGGGTTCGACAGCGCCAGGAACCGGCGCGGCGTGACCCCGTTGGTGACGTTGCCGAACCGCTCCGGCCACATCTCGTAGAAGTCCTTCAGCACGCTCTGCTTGAGCAGCTCGGAGTGCAGCGCGGCGACCCCGTTGACGGCGTGGCTGCCGACGGTGGCCAGGTGCGCCATCCGCACGCTCTTGCCGCCGTCCTCACCGATCAGCGACATCCGGCGCACCCGCTCCTCGTCGCCGGGGAACCGCGTCCGCACCTCCTCGAGGAACCGCTCGTTGATCTCGTAGATCAGCTCCAGATGACGCGGCAGCGCCTCGCCGAACATGTGCAGCGGCCACGTCTCCAGCGCCTCGGGCAGCAGCGTGTGGTTGGTGTAACCGAACGTGCGCACCGTCAGGTCCCACGCCTCGTCCCAGCCGAGCTGGTGCTCGTCGATGAGCAGCCGCATCAGCTCGGCCACCGCGATCGACGGATGGGTGTCGTTGAGCTGGATGGCCCACTTGTCGGGCAGCGTGCGCAGCGGCAGATGCGCCCGCCGCAGATGGATGTTCAGAATGTCCTGCAGCGAACAGGTGACGAAGAAGTACTGCTGCAGCAACCGCAGCCGCTTGCCGGCCTCGGGCTCGTCGTTCGGGTACAGCACCTTCGACACCGTCTCGGAGACCACTTCCTCGTCGACGGCCTTGTAGAAGTCGCCGGTGTTGAACGCCTCCAGCGCGAACGACTCGACCGCCCGGGCACTCCACAGCGTCAGCGTGTTGCAGGTGTTGACGCCGAAGCCCTGCACCGGGGTGTCGTAGGAGACACCCTTGAGCACGCGCTGCGGCACCCACCGCACCCGCAGCCTGCCGGTGACGTCCTCGTAGGTCTCGGTGTGGCCGCCCCAGTTGACGACATAGCTGGCGTCCGGTTTGTCGATCTCCCACGGGTTGCCGTGCACCAGCCAGTTGTCGGTCTTCTCGACCTGCCAGCCGTCGGCGATCTCCTGGGTGAAGATGCCGAACTCATAGCGGATGCCGTACCCGATCGACGGCCGCTCCAGCGTGGCCAGCGAGTCCAGATAGCACGCGGCCAGCCGGCCCAGCCCGCCGTTGCCCAGCCCCGGCTCGCCTTCGCAGTCCAGGATCACGTCGAGGTCCTGGCCGAGGTCGGCCAGGGCCTGGCGCGCGGCGTCCTCGATGCCGAGGTTGAGCAGGTTGTTGCCCAGCTGCGGGCCCATCAGGAACTCCGCGGACAGGTAGCAGGTGACCTTGGCCGACAGGTCCAGCCAGTCCTGCGTGGTGGCCATCCAGCGCTTCTGCATGCGGTCGCGCACCGCCAGCGACAGCGCGCGGTAGTAGTGCTCGGGGGTCAGCACCGCGGCCGGGCGGGCGATCGAGTACACCAGGTGGTCCTTCACCGCCGCGCGCAGCGCATCGGCGGTGAGCCCGGAGCGGGTCTGCCCGGTCGGCCCTACCTGCACGCCGTTGACCTCGGCGGATGCCTCCGGGGCGGGGTTGACGACATCGGTCACGTGCTCTCCTGCGGTCGTGGACTCGGTAGCGACCCGTCATTGTGTCGTGTCCGCGTTTCTGGTGCGGGTCGGGTGCGGGTCCGGGATGTGAACGACGCGTTCGGCGCGGCCGGGGCCGTGCTGTCAGTCGGCGAGCATGTTCACCACTGCGGTGAACACCGGCGGGACACCGGTGGCGGCAGGCACGATCAATGGGCGCAGCGGCGACGTCCCGGCGCGCAGCACCCCGGCGGTCAGCAGCCGGTAGCGCCGGGTGGCGCGACGCCACCGCCGCTCGTAGTCACCGGGGCGGTCGGTCAGCACGGCCTCGACGAGCAGCCGGGCCGCGGCGAACGCCACCCCCAGGCCTTCGCCGGTGAGGGCATCGACGTAGCCGGCCGCGTCGCCGACCAGAAGCACGCGTCCGGCGACCCGGCTGCGCACGCGCTGGCGCATCGCCGATCACCAACCGCATCCCGGCGAACGACGGATCCAGCCAGTTGATGGAGGGCTGGCCGTCCTTGAAGTAGTGCAGGTACACCCAGCGCCGCTCCACGCCGTCGATGCCGACCACCGG
>NZ_LMVQ01000207.1 GCF_001545925.1 Mycobacterium sp. NAZ190054
CGAGGTTGGCCTGGTTGGCCAGGCCCCCGCGGCGTCCCACCAGCAGCCGCCGCCGGGCGTCGATCTCGGCGGGCCCGGTGCTGGGCAGCAGGATCTCGTCGAGGCCCCCCTCGACGTTGACCGCCACCAATCCGCCTTCGTTGACCACGGCCACGACCGGCACCGAGGTCCCGGTGGTGCCGAGCAGGCGGCACAATCCGCGCGCGGCCGCCAGGTCGGTGCGCGCATCGACGATGGCCACGTCCGCGGTTCCCGCCTCGAGCAGGGACGACACCTCGGTTGGCGCGGTCCGCACGTTGTGAGCGAGCAGGGACAACGAGGGCAGAACCGACTCGGGATGCGGGTCAACCGTCAGTAGCAATAGATCCAACTGACCCCTCCAACTGCTGTGGAGTTCTCTCCCGGACAACGATGTCTCGTGGTGACTTTCCAGATTCACGCCCGACACACGGCCGTTACCCAGCCGACGGACACCTTACGATAGCGCGCTACCTGCCTGTAAGCCGCGCCGAACCCGTCTTCGCCCCGACGTCGGCAACAATGACGGGGTGCGCAAGCTCGTCACCGGTGCCCTCGCGACCCTGGCCGCCGTGGTGCTCGGCGCGGTCGGCACCGACTTCGGGGCCGCGATCTACGCCGAATATCGCCTGGCCAGGAGTGTGAGAAGCGCCGCCAACCTGAACTGGGACCCGTCGGTGGCGATCCTCGGCTTTCCGTTCATCCCGCAGGCGCAGCGCCGTCACTACGACGAGGTCGAGATCAAGGCCAGTGGCGTTGATCACGGCGTGGTCGGGAAGGCGTCCCTGGAGGCGACCATGCACGCCGTCGGGCTGGGCGAGTCGTGGCTGGTACAACCCGATGCCACGCTCACCGTCGAGAAGCTCGAGAGCCGGATCATCATCGATTCCACCCACATGGGCCGCTACATGGGGATCCCGGACCTGTTGATCGAGGCACCGACCCGAGAGACCGAGGACTCCACCGGCGGCACCACGGAGTCGGGCATATCGAGCAATCATGGTGTCGTGTTCACCGGCACCCCGGACAAGGCGGGCTTCGACGAGCGGGTCAGTATCGCCGTCGACCTGTCGGTGTCGGGGCCGGAGTCGACGACGTTGGTCGTGACCGCGACCGGTGTGCTCACCGAGCCGGGGACCGCCGACCGGGCCGTCCCCGAGGATCGACTGGCCGCCGTGCTCGCCGCCTTCTCCACGACGCTGCCCGGACAGAAGCTGCCGTTCGGGATCGCGCCGACCACCCAGGGCGCGCGCGGGTCCGACCTCATCATCGAAGGCATCGCCGAGAACGTCACCGTCGACCTCGATGAGTTCCGGCAGTCATGAGTTCTTCGTGGATCGCTGTCGTCGCGGCGCTCATCGCCGCGTCCGGGCTGGCGTTCGTGGTCGGCAGACTGTTGACCCTGCGGTCCGGGTTGAGGAAGGGCGCGGCCGAGTGGCCCATGCTCGGCGACGACGACATCGAGGAGTTGGGGCTTTCCCGGACCGGCCCGACCGTCCTGCACTTCAGCGCGGTGTGGTGCGGGCCGTGCGCAGGGGTGCGCCGGGTGGTCGAACAAGTGTGTGCCGACCTGCCTCAGGTGGCGCATGTCGAGATCGACCTGGACGCCAATCCGGAGCCCGGACGCAAGCTTTCGGTGATGTCGCTGCCGACGACGTTCATCTTCGACGCCGACGGACGGCAGCGTTATCGCACCTCCGGGGTACCCACCGCCGATGACCTGCGCTCGGCGCTACAGGCGCTGTTGGCCTGATCACCCTGTCTTTGGGTAAGCTGTCAGCCGTGTCAGCCCGCCTCGAGCTTTTGCTCACCAAGCGTCGCGCAGTCGATCTGTGCCGCATCGCGGGCTGTTGCTGTTGTTGTTGCAGCTGCTGAGTAGCCGCGCCTTCCTTTAGCGCCGCACTCTGCGACCGGCCCCGCTCGGGCCGCCGCGCCCAGCCATACCGGACAACAGGAGCACGACCATGTCGAACATCACACACGCAGACGCGTCCGCGCCGATCGGGCATCACTCGACGCAGTCGTCGTCGGTATCTGTCTGGGCTGTCAGCTCCACCCGCACGTCACACGCTTGACCCCACCCGATAGCAACCCGAAAGGACCCAACACATGGCACGCTCCGACGTCCTGGTCTCAGTCGACTGGGCCGAGAGCAATCTCGACGCGCCGAAGACCGTTTTCGTCGAGGTCGACGAGGACACCAGCGCCTACGACACCGGCCACATCCCCGGCGCCGTCCGGCTCGACTGGAAGACCGATCTGCAGGATCCGGTGAAGCGCGACTTCGTCGACGCCGCGCAGTTCTCGAAGCTGCTGTCCGAGCGCGGGATCGCCAACGACGACACCGTGATCCTCTACGGCGGTAACAACAACTGGTTCGCGGCGTACGCGTACTGGTACTTCAAGCTCTACGGCCACGAGAACGTCAAGCTGCTCGACGGCGGACGCAAGAAGTGGGAGCTCGACGCCCGCCCGCTGTCGAAGGACGCCGTCCAGCGCCCCCAGACCAGCTACACGGCCAAGGACCCCGACAACAGCATCCGCGCGTTCCGCGACGAGGTGATCGCCGCGATCGGGACCAAGAACCTGGTCGACGTGCGCTCCCCCGACGAGTTCTCGGGCAAGATCCTCGCCCCCGCTCACCTGCCGCAGGAGCAGAGCCAGCGGGCCGGCCACATTCCCACCGCCATCAACGTGCCGTGGAGCAAGGCCGCCAACGAGGACGGCACCTTCAAGTCCGATGAAGAACTGGCCAAGCTGTACGCCGAGGCCGGTCTGGACGGTGAGAAAGAGACCATCGCCTACTGCCGCATCGGTGAGCGCTCGTCGCACACCTGGTTCGTGCTGCAGGAGTTGCTGGGACACAGGAACGTCAAGAACTACGACGGTAGTTGGACGGAATACGGCTCCCTGGTGGGTGCCCCGATCGAGTTGGGAAGTTGATATGTGCTCTGCGCCTAAGCAAGGACTGACGCTGCCGGCCGGCGTCGACCTGGAGAAGGAGACGGTCATCACCGGCCGTGTCGTCGACGGCTCGGGTCAGGCGGTGGGCGGCGCTTTCGTGCGCCTGCTGGACAGCTCGGACGAGTTCACCGCCGAGGTCGTCGCGTCGGCCACCGGTGATTTCCGTTTCTTCGCCGCTCCCGGCACCTGGACCCTGCGTGCGCTGTCACCTGCCGGCAACGGCGACGCCAGCGTCGCGCCGTCCGGTGCGGGAATCCACGAGGTCGACGTCAAGGTCGCGTGACGACGAAGACGGCGAGGGACGAGCCGTCGAGGAGTCGCGCGATTCATCGGGCGTGACGACGAAGACGGCGAGGGACGAGCCGTCGAGGAGTCGCGCGATTCATCGGGGCGTGACGACGAAGGCTGAAGTCGGGCGCCTGACGGCGCCCGACTCGGGTATCTGAGGCCCGGCGACATCGGGCCCGCCTGCTGTGAAAACGCTGCGGGATTTGCTGTTGTCGGCGAAAATATGGTGATCCCCGCGCTATCCGGCGCGGTCGACCATCACCACGCGGCGGACCGCGTGTCCAACCTTCGCGGCTCGCCGCGGAAATCCCATAGGACCCGACAAATGAAGATCACGATCGCCTGCGCCGCGTCGGCGGCCCTCGCCGCAGTTGCTCTGATCGGTGCTCCCGCGGCTCTCGCGGCGCCCGAGGACGACTTCCTCAATGTGATCTCCGGCGGTGGCATCACCTGGCCGCCGGACAAGACGCCTCAGGTGATCGAGACCGGGTATGCGGTGTGCCAGGACTGGGACAGCGGCGCGTCCTTCGAGCAGGAAGTCGCCGACCTGACCAGCGTGACCAACTGGTCGGACTACCAGGCCGGCTACTTCATCGGTGCCGCCACCGGCGCGTTCTGCCCCCAATACGAGTGGAAGGTCAGCTGACCTCCGCAACCTCATGAGCCGCCGGGAGACGATTTCCCACGGCGGCTAAACTTCTCGGCGTGGTGCTCTTCTTCGAACTTCTTCTCGTCGCGGCCGTCGTGGTGATCACGTGGTTCGCGCTGTATGCGGTGTATCGCCTCGTCACCGACGAGTCATAGCGCCACGCCCTGCGAGGAGCGAGATGACTTCAGGCGACGAAGCGGTAGCCGCCGCCGCCGAACGGGCCAGGGTGACCGCCGCCCGCAACATCCCGGCGTTCGGCGACCTTCCGTTGCCTGCCGACACCGCCAACCTGCGCGAGGGCGCCGATCTCGACGACTCACTGCTGGCGTTGCTGCCGTTGGTGGGTGTGTGGCGGGGGGAGGGCGAAGGCCGCGGAGCGCACGGTGACTACCGCTTCGGCCAGCAGATCGTGGTGTCGCACGACGGCGGCGATTACCTCAACTGGGAAGCGCGCTCGTGGCGCCTGGACGACGAGGGTGAATACGACCGGCCCGATCTGCGCGAGACCGGATTCTGGCGGTTCGTCACCGATCCCAACGATCCCGGGGAATCGCAGGCGATCGAGCTTCTGCTGGCGCACTCCGCCGGCTACATCGAGTTGTTCTACGGCCGCCCGCTGAACCAGTCGTCCTGGGAGCTGGTCACGGACGCGTTGGCGCGCAGCAAGTCCGGCATGCTCGTCGGCGGCGCCAAGCGGCTGTACGGGATCATCGAGGGCGGCGACCTCGCCTATGTGGAGGAACGCGTCGACGCCGACGGGGGCCTGGTTCCGCACCTGTCCGCGCGGCTGGCGAGGTTCATCGGCTAGTGCCCCGCTTCCAAGTCGTCGCGGTCATCGCCGCCGCAGGTGCGGTGGTGGCCGCCTGCGCGACTTCCGCCGACACTCCCCCGCCGTCGGCGCCGAGTTCGGCGGTGCCCAGCGTGGGCCACGGATCGTTCGCGTACTGCCTGGGACAACACGGGGTGCCCGCAGCGCCCGGGCCGGTATCGGAGCCGCCGGCCGGGGTCGACGCCGCCGCCTGGGAGAAGGCGATGACAGAGTGCTCGTCGCTGGCGCCCGGCCCCACCGACTAGTTCAGCACCGGCGCGTTTCCCGCGTCGGCCAGCCAGCGCCGCTTCAGCCGGTCCAGGGTCCCGTCCGCTCTCAACGAGTCGACAGCCCAGGACACGCACCGGGTCAGCGAACTCCCGCGCTCGAGCACGACCCCGAACTGCTCGGCGCCGTCACCGCGGCTGCGCAACTGCCCGACCAGGACGCCGTCGCGGGCTTCCTCGGCCAGGCTCAGCGCCGTCGGCAGGTCGACGATCAACGCGTCGACCTCACCCTCGAGCAGTGCCATCTTGGCCGCGGCCGTGGTGGGGTACGCCTGCACCGCGACGTCCGCACCCAGATCCGTCGCGGCGGTGTGACCGGTGCTGCCGACCTGTGCGCCGAGCCGCAGCGCGCGTAGCGCCTCGAGGTCGGTGACGGCGGCGGCGGGAGAGGTGCGCACGGCGACGACGGCCTGGGTGACGTCGAAGTAGGGCGTCGAGAAATCCACCGAAGCCCTGCGCTGCTCGGTGATGGAGAACTGCGAGAGGTTCACATCGAACGACTTGGCCCCCGGCGCCAGGGCCGCGTTGAACGGCACCCGCACCCAGCGCACGTCGTCGGCGGCGTAATCCAGTTGCTCGGCGATCGCGTAGGCAAGCGCGGATTCGAATCCTTCGCCGTTGGCGGGGTCGTCGCCCATGTACCACGGCGGGTACACGGGCTGGTCGGCGCCGAAGGTCAGAATTCCCGGGTACAGCGTGGACAGCGCATCTTTGGCGCACTTGCGCGAGTCGAGGGTCGGCGCGGTGACCGCGACCACCGGCGCGCACGCCGGCACGGTCAACGCGACGACGGCCGTTGCGGCCGCCGCCCAGCCGGCACAGGGAGCCCGGGACATAGCCGAATCATCGCAGATCTTGAATTTTGTGCAGGTCCTGACATGGAGCGGCCCCCGAGCCGTTGTTCCTGGGTCGGACAAGACCGAGGGGCTCGGGGGCCGGGTGACTGCGGGGAATTCGCCAGCGCGCACAGGTGCGTCGAGCGCTCTCCCTGGCGCTGCTAGCTCGCAGCCACCTCACATGTCCATAAGTCAATCAATTTGTCGGACCACCTCCTTCCCTGTGTACAGGCGACCGTACCCGCGGTGGGAATGGGCGACAAGCGATTTAGCGCTCAGCGATCGCTGACGATCGCGGCGTCGATCAACGCGGCGATCTCGTCGGCCAGTGGAGCTGCGGGCAACGGCTGACCGTCGAGAGTGTGCACCCGGGCGGCCAGCGTGATGCTGGAGACAAGCCATACACCTTGTGCGGCAATGAGATCGGCGGGCCTGAGCGCCTGGTAGTCACAGTCGTAGCCCTTGTTGCGCGCGACGTCGAACAGTGCCTGCTGAGTGGTGCCCCGCAGGATCGGATACCACGGGGGCGGGGTGAGCAGACACGTCCTGCCGTCCGACGATGTGGTCGCGACGACGACGGTGGAGCGCGGCCCCTCCAGGATGTGCCCGTCGGTGCTGACGAAGATGACGTCGCCGGCGCCGCGCCGTTCGGCGTGCCGCAGCGCGGCCATGTTCACCGCGTAGGAGAGGGTCTTCGCGCCGGCCAGCAGCCACGGCATCGCGTCGATGCCGTCGGCGGGCAAGCTGCGTTGCATGGTCAGGGCCGCCACCCCGTCGCGCACGACGGCAGCAAGATCACGCTTTCGGTTGTCGCCCAGCCGCTTCCGCGTGTCGAGCAGGTGCTGCGCGTACAGACCCGCCTCGATCCGCTT
>NZ_LMVQ01000208.1 GCF_001545925.1 Mycobacterium sp. NAZ190054
GGCGCCCAACAAGATGAACACCGGCGGCGTGCACGGTTCGGCGCTCGGCGCCGACGAGGTGGCGGCCACCAAGAAGATCCTGGGCTTCGACCCCGAGAAGACCTTCGAGGTCAGCGAGGACGTGATCACCCACACCCGCGGCCTGGTTGGCCGCGGCAAGGAGGCCCACGACACGTGGCAACGCGAGTTCGACGCGTGGGGTGAGCGCGAGCCGGAGCGCAAGGCGCTGCTCGAGCGGCTGCAGGCCCAGCAGCTGCCCGACGGCTGGGACGCCGACCTGACCTACTGGGAGCCCGGCTCCAAGCCGGTGGCCACCCGCGCGGCGTTCGGGCAGGTGCTCAACGACGTCGCACCGAAGCTGCCCGAGTTGTGGGGCGGCTCGGCGGATCTGGCGGGCAGCAACAACACCACCATCAAGAGCGCCAAGTCCTTCGGCCCGCCGTCGATCTCGACCGACGATTTCACCGCGGACTGGTACGGACGGGTGCTGCACTTCGGTGTACGCGAGCACGCGATGGGCGCCATCCTGTCCGGCATCGTGCTGCACGGCCCCACCCGCGCGTTCGGTGGAACGTTCCTGCAGTTCTCCGACTACATGCGTCCGGCGGTGCGGTTGGCGTCGCTGATGGACATCGACACGATCTACATCTGGACCCACGACTCGATCGGACTGGGCGAGGACGGCCCGACCCACCAGCCCATCGAGCATCTCGCGGCGCTGCGCGCGATCCCGAACCTGTCGGTGGTCCGGCCCGGCGATCCGAACGAGACCGCCTACGCGTGGCGCAGCATCATCGCCCGCGGCAACGGCAGCGGACCGGTCGGTTTCATCCTGACCCGACAGGGCATCCCGGTGCTCGAGGGCACCGACGCCGATGGTGTGGCCCGCGGCGGCTACGTCCTCGGCGGCGGCACACCGGCCGAGGACGCCGACGTCATCCTGATCGCCACCGGTTCGGAACTGCAGGTCGCGGTCGAGGCCCAGAAGTTGCTCAGGGAGAAGGACATCTCGGCCTACGTGGTGTCGATGCCCTGCATCGAATGGTTCGAGTCCCAGCCCAAGGAATACCGCGACAGCGTGCTGCCCCCGAACGTGTCGGCGAGGGTGGCCATCGAGGCGGCGGTGGCGCAGAGTTGGTACAAGCTCGTCGGCGACACCGGCGAGATCATCTCCATCGAGCATTACGGCGAATCGGCCGACGACAAGACGTTGTTCCGCGAATTCGGCTTCACCCCGGAGGCAGTGGTGGCCGCGGCGGAACGCACCATAGCCAATTGACCGCACCGCGGCCGAAGCGAATTAGCGAGGATGACATGACCCAGAACCCGAACCTGGCGGCACTGGCCGCAGCAGGTGTGTCGGTGTGGCTCGACGACCTGTCCAGGGACCGGTTGCAGACCGGCAACCTGACCGAGCTGATCGACACCCGATCGGTGGTCGGCGTGACCACCAACCCGTCGATCTTCCAGGCGGCGCTGTCGAAGGGCCACGCCTACGACGCGCAGGTCAAGGAGCTCGCCGAACGCGGCGCCGACGTCGACGCGACGATCCGCACCGTCACCACCGACGACGTGCGCAACGCGTGCGACGTGCTGGCCAAGCAGTACGAACTCTCCGACGGGGTGGACGGCCGGGTCTCCATCGAGGTCGACCCGCGCCTGGCCCACGACACGGACAAGACGATCCTGCAGGCGATCGAGTTGTGGAAGATCGTCGACCGGCCGAACCTGCTGATCAAGATCCCCGCCACGATGGCGGGTCTGCCGGCGATCACCGCGGTGATCGCCGAGGGCATCTCGGTGAACGTCACGCTGATCTTCTCGGTCGAGCGGCACCGGCTGGTGATGGACGCCTACCTGGCCGGGTTGGAGAAGGCCAGGGAGGCCGGACACGACCTGGGCAAGATCCACTCCGTCGCGTCGTTCTTCGTGTCCCGGGTGGACACCGAGATCGACAACCGGCTGGAGAAGATCGGCACCGAGGACGCTCTCGCACTGCGCGGCCAGGCCGGCGTCGCGAACGCCCGCCTGGCCTACGCCGCCTACGAGGAGGTCTTCCTCGGCGGTGAGCGCTTCGAGGCGCTGAAATCCGCCGGTGCCCGCGTGCAGCGCCCGCTGTGGGCGTCGACGGGCGTGAAGAACCCCGACTACTCCGACACGCTGTACGTCACCGAACTGGTCGCCCCGAACACGGTCAACACCATGCCGGAGAAGACGATCGACGCGGTCGCCGACCACGGTGTGGTCACCGGTGACACCGTCACCGGGCGGGCCGCCGAGTCGCAGGCGGTGTTCGACCGGCTCGGCGCCGTCGGCATCGACGTGACCGACGTGTTCAAGGTGCTCGAAGAAGAGGGCGTCGAGAAGTTCGAGAAGTCGTGGCTGGAGCTGCTCGAAGCCACCCAGGGTCAGCTCGACAGCGCCAAGGGTTGAGCGCAGCCGATGGCCGAGCCGTGGCGTAACCCGTTACGGGACAAGCGCGACAAGCGCATGCCCCGCATCGCGGGACCGTGCAGCGTCGTCATCTTCGGGGTGACCGGCGACCTGGCCCGCAAGAAGCTGATGCCGGCGATCTACGACCTCGCCAACCGCGGCCTGCTGCCTCCGTCCTTCGCCCTGGTGGGTTTCGCCCGGCGCGACTGGGAGGACGAGGATTTCGGCCAGGTCGTCTACGACGCGGTCAAGCAGCACGCCCGCACCCCGTTCCGCCAGGAGGTGTGGGACCGGCTGGCCGAAGGCTTCCGGTTCGTGCAGGGCACGTTCGACGACGACGCGTCGTTCCAGCGTCTCAGCGAGACGCTGGACAAGCTCGACGCCGAGCGCGGCACCGGAGGCAACCACGCGTTCTATCTGTCCATCCCGCCCAAGGCCTTCCCGGTGGTGTGCGAACAGCTGGAGAAGTCGGGCCTGGCCAGCCAGGAGGACGGCAGCTGGAGCCGGGTGGTCATCGAGAAGCCGTTCGGGCACGACCTGGACAGCGCCCGTGAGCTCAACGCGGTCGTCAACAGCGTGTTTCCCGAGGAGTCGGTGTTCCGCATCGACCACTATCTCGGCAAGGAAACCGTCCAGAACATCCTGGCGTTGCGGTTCGCCAATGAGCTCTACGAGCCCATCTGGAACTCGCACTACGTCGACCACGTCCAGATCACGATGGCCGAGGACATCGGACTGGGCGGCCGCGCGGGGTATTACGACGGGATCGGGGCCGCCCGCGACGTCATCCAGAATCACCTGATCCAGCTGCTGGCGCTCACCGCGATGGAGGAGCCGGTCAACTTCAGCCCGCACGAGCTGCAGACCGAGAAGATCAAGGTGCTCTCGGCCACCCGGCCGCTGCAGCCGCTGGACCGGACCACCGCCCGCGGGCAGTACGCGGCGGGCTGGCAGGGCAGCGAGAAGGTGCCGGGACTTCTCGAGGAGGAGGGCTTCGCCCACGACTCGACCACGGAGACGTTCGCCGCGATCACCCTGGAGGTCGACACCCGGCGCTGGGCGGGTGTGCCGTTCTTCCTGCGTACCGGAAAGCGGTTGGCGCGCAGGGTGACCGAGGTCGCGTTGGTGTTCAAGCGGGCTCCGCACCTGCCGTTCGACAGCACGATGACCGAGGAGCTGGGCACGAACGCACTCGTGCTCCGAATCCAGCCCGACGAGGGCATCACGATGCGCTTCGGGTCCAAGGTTCCCGGCAGCGCGATGGAAGTCCGGGACGTCAACATGGATTTCTCGTACGGTTCGGCGTTCGCCGAGGACTCACCGGAGGCCTACGAGCGGCTGATCCTCGATGTGCTGCTCGGCGAGCCGTCGCTGTTCCCGGTCAACGCCGAGGTCGAATTGTCGTGGCAGATCCTGGATCCGGTGCTGGCGAACTGGGCCTCGGAGGGCAGGCCGGAGCCGTATGAATCCGGCACCTGGGGCCCACCGTCGGCCAACGACATGGTGCACGGGCTGGGCCGGGAATGGAGGCGGCCGTGATCGTCGAGCTGGCCGACACCACCACCAGCGAGATCAACAAGAAGATCACCGGGCTGCGTGAGGAGGGCGGCGCGCTGACCCTCGGCCGGGTGCTGACGCTGGTGATCGCCCCCGACAGCGAGGCGACCGTCGAAGGCGCCATCGAGGCGGCCAACTTCGCCAGCCGCGAGCATCCGTGCCGGGTGATCGTGACGCTGCCCGGTGACCGCGACGCCGCACAGTCCCGACTGGACGCCGAGCTGCGGGTCGGACGCGACGCCGGGGCGGGCGAGGTCGTGGTGTTGCGTCTGCACGGCGAACTGGCCGACCACGCCGCCAGCGTGGTGCTGCCGTTCCTGCTGCCGGATACTCCGGTGGTGGCCTGGTGGCCGGCCGGCGCTCCGGCCGTGCCGTCGCAGGATCCGTTGGGCAAGTTGGCGATTCGCCGGATCACCGACGCCACCCGCTCCCCCGACCCGCTGTCCGCGATCAAGAGCCGGCTGTCCGGCTACGCGGCCGGCGACACCGACATCGCGTGGAGCCGCATCACCTACTGGCGGGCGCTGCTGGCATCGGCCATCGACGAACCACCGCATGAGCCGATCGAGTCGGCGGTGGTGTCGGGATTGCAGTCCGAGCCGGCACTCGACATCCTTGCCGGTTGGCTGGCCAGCCGCATCGACGGCCCGGTCACGCGTTCGGTGGGCACGCTGAAGGTCGAATTGCACCGTGCCGGTGAGACCGTCACGCTCAGCCGGCCCCAGGAAGGGGTGACCGCGACGCTGAGCCGCACCTCCCGCCCGGTGGCGCTGCTCCCGCTCGGCCGCCGGGACGTGCCGGAATGCCTGGCCGAAGAACTTCGCCGGCTCGATGCCGACGAGATCTACCGGGAAGCGCTGGCAGGACTGGACAAGGTGATCTACCGATGAATCAGAAAATCGAAACCTACTCCGACACCGCGGCGTTGGTGACCGCCGCGGGTGATCGGCTGGTCGACGCCGTCACGGCGGCGATCACCGCGCGCGGGGTCGCCCACGTCGTGCTGACCGGCGGCGGAACGGGAATCGGCCTGCTCAGACGAGTCGGTGAGCGCAGCGGCGAGATCGACTGGTCGAAGGTGCACGTCTACTGGGGTGACGAGAGGTTCGTGCCCCACGACGACGACGAACGCAACGAGAAACAGGTCCGCGAGGCGCTGCTCGACCACGTCGACATCCCGGCGGCCAACGTGCACGCGATGGCCGCCAGCGACGGCGAGTTCGGGGACGCGCTGGACGCCGCGGCCGAGGCGTACTCGCAGGTGCTGATCGAGGCCGGCGGCTCCGAACCCACGCCCGTGTTCGACGTGCACCTGCTGGGCATGGGCCCCGAGGGACACGTCAACTCGCTGTTCCCCGACACCGCGGCCGTCAAGGAGGCCGAACGCATGGTGGTCGGGGTGACGGACTCCCCCAAGCCGCCGCCGCAGCGAATCACGCTGACCCTCCCGGCGGTCACGCGGTCGCGCGAGGTGTGGCTGGTGGTGGCGGGAGCCGGCAAGGCCGACGCGGTGGCGGCGGCGGTCGGCGGCGCGCAACCGGTCGACATCCCGGCCGCAGGTGCCGTGGGCCGGGAGGCGACGGTGTGGTTACTCGACGAGGACGCCGCGTCGAAGCTCTGACCGGCGCACCAGCACGGACAGCACGACAGCGGCCAGGATCAGCGCCGGGACGTCACCCCACAGGTGTCCGAGGGTGTGGCTGCCCCGCACGGCCTGCACCGCCATGATCGCGGCGTGCACGACGCTCGACCACACGGTGAACCAGATCAGGCTCAGATGGTCCTCGGGGCGGCGCGCGGCCAGGCAGAGGAACACACCCAGCACCACGTACAGGCCGACGATCATCATGAAGTAATCGGACTCGTACGGCGCGCCGTGGTGCCATGCCCATCCCGACGGCCACACGGCGGCGAGCGGATACAGCAACAGCATCACCGCGCCGAACGCCACCAGCGCGATGCGCAGAAGCCGGTAGTAGACGCTCGGTGTCATCGTGCTCCCGGCGGGACTTGAACCCGCGACTTCCGTCTTATAAGGACGTCACTCTGACCCACTGAGTTACAGGAGCGCGCCAACCTGAGTCAGCGCGCCGCTATTCGCTCCTGGCGCACGTGCCGTCCACCCACAGCCTTGGGTCTACCACACGCGGGGGCATCAAGACAGGGGGCTCGGCCGATGTCTCGGTCATACTGACCGGATGGCAGACAAGGCCGGCAGACCGGTACGCACCGGCCCGGAGCGCATCCGCAAGCTCGCCCAGGCGGCGCTGAACGCCGACGTCACCGTCGAGCAGGTCGACACGATCCTGGAGAGCCTGAGCGAGACGCTGGAGGACCTGAACAGCTCGACCGAGACGCTCGACGCCACGCTGGAGCGGTTCAACGACACCATCAGCCGCATCGACGAGTTGGCGCCACGGCTGATCGCGGTGGTCGACCGGTTGGAGGGCATCGTCGCCCGCGTGGAGCGGATGGTCGGAATCGGCGAATCGGTGATGAACCCGTTGGCCGTCACCGAGCAGATGGTCCGCGGTGCGGTGGACAAGGTGCGCCGCAGCACCGGGCTCTAGTGTCCTGAGTCATTAATTCGGGCGCAGTAGTTGGCGATGCTGGCCAGGATTTGATCGGCGGTCTTGGTCCAGACGTAGGGCTTGGGGTTGTCGTTCCAGGTGTCGATCCACGCTCGGATGTCG
>NZ_LMVQ01000209.1 GCF_001545925.1 Mycobacterium sp. NAZ190054
GTGCGCCGATCCGGTCGGCCAGCGTGCCGAACACCGGCTTGAGGATCACCTCGGCGCCGTCATAGATGGCCAGCAGCGCACCGAGCGTCAGCAGTGACGCCGCGGTGCCCGTCGTGGTGGTGCCCAGCGCCCCGCGGCCACCGTCGGGAATCGGCACGCTCAGCCGTCGTTCGACCTGCCGCGCCAGCACTCCCCTGCCGAACATCGCGAACACCGACAGCGGCCGGATCACCAGCACGATGAGCAACACCACGACGGAGGCGACGGCGACCTGGGCCAGGGATTCGTGTGCCTGTCGCAGATCTTCGAGGACGAAGCGCAGATGCAGTCCGATATAGGCGAATACGAACGCTTCGAGCAGAACGTCCACCGAGTTCCAGACGTACCGCTCCTGTAGGCGCGTCTGGTAGCCGGCGTCCACCGTCCCGCTGCCCACGATGAAGCCGGCCACCACGACGGCCAGCACACCCGAGGCGTGCATCTCCTCGGCGAGGATGAACGCCGCGAACGGCACCATCAGCCCCTGCACGGTCTCCAGGGCGGGGTTGGCCAGCCGCCGGCGGATCCACAACGTGACATATCCCAGCGCCGCGCCGACGGCCGGCCCGAGCACCGCGCTGTAACCGAACAGCAGCAGCGGGTTCTCGATGAAGGTGTGGTTACCGGCGACATGTGCCACCGCCACCGAGAACAGGGCCAGCGCCGCCGCATCGTTGATCAGGCTCTCCCCGGTCAGGATCGTCATCACCCGCTTGGGCAGCCCGAGCTTGCGCCCGACCGCGACGGCGGTGACGGCGTCGGGCGGCGCCACGATGGCGCCCAGCACCAGCGCGGTCGCGAACGTCAACGGGACCACCACCAGCAGGGACGACACGGCGGCGACGGTGAAGGCGGTGACGACGACGAGTCCGACCCCGAGGCCGAGGATGGGCTTGACGTTGCGCAGGAAGGTGGGGAACGAGAAGTTCAACGCCGCGGAGTACAGCAGCGGAGGCAGCACCACCGACAACAGGATGTGCGAGTCCAGTTCGGGTGCCTCGAATCCCGGCACGAACGACACCGCGATGCCGACCACGACGATGATCAGCGCCGGCTCGAGTCCACGCCGGTGCGCCATCGCCGTCACGATGATCGCCCCGACGACAACCAGGATCAGTTCCACGCGCAGATTCTCCCGGCTATCTCACAGGATTGCCCGGCGAGGCCATCGCTAGGCCTGGCAGGTCGGGCACCAGAACAGGTTGCGCCCCTCGAGCTCGACCGTCCGGACCGGTGTCGCGCACACCCGGCACGGCTCACCCGCCCGCCGGTAGACGTAGGTGCGCGGGCGGCCTTCCCGGTAGGACGGTGCGCCGTGATCGTGCTCCGGGCGCACCACGACGATCTTGCCCCGCCGTACGCCGACCTTCATCAGCGCGACGAGATCGGTCCACAGGTCGGCGAATTCGTCGGCGGTGATCGTCGTTCCGGGCCGGAACGGGTCGACCTGGTGCCGGAAGAGCAGCTCGCTGCGGTAGACGTTGCCGACCCCGGCGATCACACTCTGATCCATCAGCAGTGCGCCGATCGGCCTGCGGGACTTGGTGATCCGGCGCCAGGCCGGCTCGGGATCGGCATCGGGGCGCAGTGGGTCGGGGCCGAGCTTGGCCACCACGTCGGCGACCTCGGGCTCCTCGATGACCTCGCACACGTTCGGCCCGCGCAGATCGGTGCCGTACTCGGCGCCCAGCAGCCGCATCCGCACCTGGCCCACCGGCAACGGCTGTGTCCGGTCGTCGGGCAGCGGCCACTCGGTGAACGTGCCGTACAGACCCAGATGCACGTGCACGACGCGGCCGCCCTCGTAGTGGTGGAACAGGTGCTTGCCCCACGCGCTGGCCTTCTTGAACACCCGGCCGTTCACCGCGGCGGCGCCGTCGACGAACCGGCCCTGCGGGCTGGACACGATCACCGGCGCGCGGCCGAACCGACGCTGATGCTGCCGCGCCAACCGGTGCAGCGTGTGTCCTTCGGGCATCGGCTACGCGCCGGGCACCGGCGGTGCGGTGTGGGTCTTCTCGTATTCGGCGAGGATGTCGATGCGACGTTGGTGCCGCGGCGCCTCCGACCACGCGGTGGACAGGAACGCGTCGACGATCGCGAGCGCCTCCTCGGTGGAATGCATGCGGCCGCCGATGCCGATGAGTTGGGCGTTGTTGTGCTCACGGGCCAGCGCCGCGGTCTCGGTGCTCCAGGCCAGCGCACAGCGGGCGCCCGGCACCTTGTTCGCCGCGATCTGCTCGCCGTTGCCGGAACCACCGAGCACGATGCCGAGGCTGGCCGGATCCGCCACCGTCTTCTCCGCGGCCGCGATGCAGAACGCCGGGTAGTCGTCCTCGGCGTCGTAGGTGAACGCGCCGCAGTCGACGGGCTCGTGCCCGGTCGCCTTCAGGTGCTCGACGATGGCCTGCTTGAGTTCGTATCCGGCGTGGTCAGCCCCGAGGTAGACGCGCATGGCGGACACCCTACCTCCCGGTTCTCCCACCACCGCCGGGCCCGATGTCGGCTCAGCCGACGGTGATCGCGTCGAGGCGTTCCTTGATGAACTCCGCCGACGTCACCGGCTCCAACCCGGACACCTTGCCGACCGGCGGAGCCAGCGGCGTGACGAGCGCGTCGTGGTTGGCCTCGTAGAAGTAGATCAACGACACCAGGTCCTCCTCGGGAGCATCCGGTTGCGGGGGCAGCACCCGATGCCTGCCGGACGGCCAGCGCCGGCCACTCCAGTACTCCAGCAGGTCACCGATGTTCACCGTCAACGCGTCCGGATCGTACGGGGCGTCCTGCCAGCCGGCCTCGTCGGAATACACCTGCAGCCCGCCGGCACCGGGCTCCCGGTCCAGCACCGTGACGGTGCCGAAGTCGGTGTGCGGGCCGATGCGGAACTGGCCCGGTTCGGGTTCGCCGACCACACTCACCGGCGGGTAATGGTTGATGTTCATCGTCCACGTCGGCGTGCTGGCCAGCTCGGCGAACGGGTTGTCCGCCATCCGGAGCGCGTGGGCGCACAGCGCCAGCAGGTCGTCGGCGAGGCGCCGCATCTGCGCGGTGTACTCGGTGACCAGCGGTTGCAGCGCAGGCACCTCGCGGGGCCAGACGTTCGGCGCGAACCAGATCCGGTCGACCTCCGCGTCGCCGGTGGCGGTGTCAGCGCCCAGGCTGAAGCTCTCCTTCAGATCCGGTGGGGTCTCGGTGCCCTCGGCGTAGCCGTTGGCTTCCGCGCCCGGCCCGATCCAGCCATGCCCGCCCACGGGCACCGAGTAGCGCGCCTTCACCTCAGCCGGCAGCGCGAAGAACTCCCGGGCCGCGGCACGCACGTCCCGCGCCAGCGACGGGTCCACGCCGTGCCCGCGGACCAGGATGAAACCCGCCCTCTGCAGCCCGGCGTCGACCTCCGCGGCGACGTCGCCGGCGGCCGACCCACCGGCGCGCCAGCGCGAAAGGTCCACCGTGGCAATCACACTCATCTGCCGCTCGCTCCTCGCGTCATTCGCCGATGTCCTCCGCCCACAGCGCGGGGTTGGCCGCGACGAACTCGCGCATCAGCGCCACGCAGCGTTCGTCGTCGACGATCGTGATGTTCACGCCGTGCTCGGCGAGCCAGTCGTGCCCACCGGTGAAGGTCCGGCTCTCCCCGATCACGACGGCGCCGATGTTGAACTGACGCACCAGACCGCTGCAGTACCAGCACGGCGACAGCGTGGTCACCATGATCGTGGAGTGGTACCCCCGCTGACGACCGGCGTTGCGGAACGCGTCGGTCTCGGCGTGGATGGACGGGTCGTCGAGCTGGACCCGCCGGTTGTGGCCGCTGCCGAGCAGCGTTCCGTCTGCCGCGAAGAGCGCGGCACCGATCGGGATACCGCCTTCTGCCAACCCCTTTCGCGCCTCCTCGACGGCGACGTCGAGCATCTGATGCGGTGTGGGCATACGCGCTGGGTGGTGTTCCTGTGTCGACACGGCACCAAGTATGCGGCGCTCGCTGGTGGGTTCGGCGGCGATCACCGCTCTACGGTCACCCCGCCGGCGCCGGTCCGCAACCGGACGCAACAGCGGGGAAACACAACCGCGGAGTCAGTCGAAGGCGGGCTTCTCGGTACGGGTGCGCTTGAGCTCCCAGAAGTGCGGATAGGACGCGAAGGTCACCGACGCGTCCCACAACTTGCCCGCCTCCTCGCCGCGCGGGATGCGGGAGAGCACCGGCCCGAAGAACGCGACGCCGTTGACATGGATGGTCGGGGTTCCGACGTCGGGGCCGACGGCGTCCATACCGGCGTGGTGGCTCTTGCGCAGCGCCTCGTCGTAGGAGGTCGAGGTGGCGGCCTCGGCGAGCTCGGCGGGCAACCCCACCTCGTCGAGCGACTCGGCGATGACGCGGGTGAAGTCGGGGTCGGACTCGCGGTAGCCCAGGTCGTGGATCCTGGTGCCGAACGCGGTGTAGAGCGGCCGCAGAATCTCGGGGCCCTTGGCCTGCTCGGCGGCGATCGCGACCCGTACCGGTCCCCACGCCTTCTTCATCGCCTCCTGGTACTCCTCGGGCAGGTCCCGGCCCTCGTTGAGCACTGCCAGGCTCATCACGTGGAAGTCGACGTCGATGTCGCGGACCTTCTCGACCTCCAGCACCCACCGCGAGGTGATCCAGGCCCACGGGCACAGCGGGTCGAACCAGAAATCGGCGCGAGACTTCTCAGACATTTGCGTGGTCCTCTCTTCTGCATCCAGCTGTGACAGACGTCGTTGGGCACAACCCACGAGGCCCGTCCCGTCTTCCCGGGATGAGGCTAGTGTTGTCGAGCGTGGCACTTCCTAATCTGACCCGCGACCAGGCCGCCGAGCGCGCCGCCCTCGTGACCGTCGACAGCTACCGCATCGCCCTCGATCTGACCGACGGTTCGGGCAAGCCCGGTGAGCGCACTTTCCGGTCCGTGACGACCGTCGAGTTCGACGCCCTCGCCGGCGCGGACACCTACATCGACCTCGCTGCCGCCACAGTCCGAAGTGCCACGCTCAACGGTGCCGAAATCGACGTTTCCGGTTACGACGAGTCCACCGGTATCCCACTGACCGGCCTGGCGGGGCACAACGTGCTGACCGTCGACGCGGACTGCAGCTACTCCAACACCGGTGAGGGACTGCACCGCTTCGTCGACCCCGTCGACGACGAGGTGTACCTGTACTCGCAATTCGAAACCGCCGACGCCAAACGGATGTTCGCGTGTTTCGATCAGCCTGATCTGAAAGCAGCCTTCGACGTCACCGTCGTCGCGCCCGCGCACTGGGAGGTGATCTCCAACGGCGCCACGGTCACCGTCGAGGACCTCGACTCGGGCGCCAGACGTCACACCTTCAAGGCCACCCCGCGGATGAGCACCTACCTCGTGGCGCTCATCGCCGGCCCCTACGCCCGCTGGGACGACCGGTACTCCGACGACCACGGCGACATTCCGCTCGGCATCTTCTGCCGCAAGTCCCTGGCCGAATACATGGACGAAGACCGCCTCTTCACCGAGACCAAACAGGGATTCGGCTTCTACCACAAGAACTTCGGCGTCCCGTACGCGTTCGGCAAGTACGACCAGCTCTTCGTCCCCGAGTTCAACGCGGGCGCGATGGAGAACGCGGGCGCGGTGACCTTCCTGGAGGACTACGTGTTCCGCAGCAAGGTCACCCGCGCGTCGTACGAGCGCCGCGCCGAGACCGTGCTGCACGAGATGGCGCACATGTGGTTCGGCGACCTGGTCACCATGCAGTGGTGGGACGACCTGTGGCTCAACGAGTCCTTCGCGACGTTCGCGTCGGTGCTGTGCCAGGCCGAGGCCACCGAGTACACGCAGGCCTGGACGACGTTCGCCAACGTGGAGAAGTCCTGGGCCTACCGGCAGGACCAGCTGCCCTCGACCCACCCGGTGGCCGCCGACATCCCGGACCTGCACGCGGTGGAGGTCAACTTCGACGGCATCACCTACGCCAAGGGCGCCAGCGTGCTCAAGCAACTGGTCGCCTACGTCGGGCTCGACGCGTTCCTGGCCGGGCTGCGGGACTACTTCCGCGACCACGCGTTCGGCAATGCGACGTTCGGTGACCTGCTGGGCGCGCTGGAGAAGTCGTCCGGACGCGACCTGTCGGGCTGGGGCAGGCAGTGGCTCAAGACCACCGGGCTGAACACGCTGCGCCCCGAGTTCGACGTCGACGCCGACGGCACGTTCACCCGGTTCGCGATCGACCAGGGCGGCGCCAAGCCGGGCGACGGCGAGACCCGCGTGCACCGGCTGGCCGTGGGCGTCTACGACGACGACGGCTCCGGAAAGCTGGTCCGGGTGCACCGCGAAGAACTCGACGTCGACGGAACGACCACGGAAGTACCCGCGCTGCAGGGGGTTTCACGGGGCAAGCTGATCCTGGTCAACGACGACGACCTGACCTACTGCTCGCTGCGGCTCGACCCGGATTCGCTGCAGACGGTGCTGACCCGCATCGCCGACATCGCCGAACCGCTCCCCCGCACTCTGGCCGACCTCATCGCCGAGGTCCCGTTGCCGGCGGCGCAGGTGCGGGCCATGCTCGACGACGTGCTCGCCGCGCTCGACGCCGCGCACACCGGCGGGGTGCTGCACCGCGACATCAAG
>NZ_LMVQ01000210.1 GCF_001545925.1 Mycobacterium sp. NAZ190054
GCTGCTGATCGTCGGCGGCGCGCTCTACAGCATCGGTGGTGTGCTCTACGCGCTCAAGTGGCCCAACCCGTGGCCCACGACGTTCGGGCATCACGAGTTCTTCCACGCGTGCACCGCGGTCGCGGCGGGATGCTGGCAGGCGGCCACGGCCGTCGCGCGGCGCAACGCGCAGCACGCCGCGGTCACCGGCGGTGGCTGTGGCAGCGGTGCCAGCGGGTGCGGGACGTGCACCCTGTCCTGCGACCGCTAGTTGCGCGAGAGGTCGATCGGGTGGGTCGCCAGCAGCGACAACGGCAGTGGCTGCCGGCGCAGGATTCTTGCCCAAAGGTCCACCCGCGGTTCGACCAGGACGTCAGAGGGCAAGGCTGACAACACTATCCAGTCGTCACGCTCGATCTCACCCTCCAGCTGGCCGATGGTCCAGCCGGAGTAGCCCGCGAAGATCCGCACCCCTTCGACCACCGGTGCGATCGAGTCCGGGTCGGCGTCGAGGTCGACCATCGCGACCCTGCCCTGCACGTGCCGCAGCCCGGGCACCCTGCCCGGGTCCACCCCGACCCGCAACGTCGCCAGGCACAGCGCGGCGTCGCGCTTGACCGGGCCGCCGATGAACATGGTCTTGGGTTTGGTCGCCAGCTTCGCCCACTGCGGGAGGACGTTGTACACCGCGGTCTCACTGGCCCGGTTCAGCACCACGCCGAGGGTCCCGCCGTCGTTGTGTTCGACGACGTAGATCACGCTGCGCCGGAACGTCGGCTCCAGCAGATCGGTGTTCGCCAGCAGCAGCGTGCCCGCGCGGACCCGGTGTGCCGCAGGTGCGACGAAGTCCTCCGGATCCTCGGGTTGCGCCATTCGACCATCATGACACCACCGCCGCGCGATCGTGGTCGACAACGGCGCCGCTCTCGGTATTTGTACTGTGGATCGGGACGCGCAGCCGATGCCCGACCGTCTCCCCTTCCCCGCCTCGCCACCAGGACGTGACTTTCGTGCCCGACGACCGCGCTCTCCGGACGGTGTGGCGTTCGGTGCGAGCCCTGCCCGAGTTCCGCAGGCTGCTCGAGCTGCGCGCGGTCAGCCAGTTCGGGGACGGACTGTTCCAGGCCGGGATCGCCGGAGCGATCCTGTTCAACCCGGAACGCGAGGCCGAGCCGTGGGCGATCGCCGCGGCGTTCGCCGTGCTGTTCCTGCCGTACTCACTGCTCGGCCCGTTCGCCGGCGCGCTGCTCGACCGTTGGGACCGGCGCCTGGTGCTCATCGGCGCCAACCTCGGCCGCCTGGTGGTGGTGTTCGGCGTCGGGACACTGCTGGCCGCGGGGCTCTCCGACATCCCGATCCTGTTGAGCGCGTTGCTGGCCAACGGATTTACCCGGTTCGTGTCCTCCGGCCTGAGTGCCGCGCTGCCGCACGTGGTGCCTCGCGATCAGGTCATCGAGATGAACTCGGTGGCCACCGCCACCACCGCCGTCGCCGCGTTCGTCGGAGCCATCTTCATGCTGTTGCCGCGCTGGTGGTTCGGCGCCGGCGACTCCGGCGCCTCGATCATCATCTTCCTGGTGGCGGTGCCGGTGGGGGTGGCGTTGTGGCTGTCGATGCGGTTCCCGCCACGGATGCTCGGCCCTGACGACAGCATGCGGGCCGTGCACGGCTCGGTCGTCTACGCCGTGGCCACCGGCTGGCTGCACGGCGCCCGCACCGTGGTGGCGGTGCCGTCGGTCGCGGCGACGCTGTCCGGTCTTGCCGCGCACCGCATGGTGTTCGGCATCAACACCCTGCTGGTGCTGGTGATGGTGCGCCACACCGAAACCGCGACCGTCGCCGGGTTCGGCACCACCGTCCTGTTCGTCTCCGCCGGCGGCGCCGGTCAGTTCCTCGCCACCGTCTGCACCCCCGCGCTCGTCGCGAAGTGGGGGCGATACGCCGCCCCGAACGGCGCACTGGCCTTCGCCGCGGCGGTGCAACTGTGCGGCGCGACGCTGTATCTGCCGGTGATGATCGTGTGCGGGTTCCTGCTCGGAGCGGCCGGCCAGGTCGTGAAGCTGTGCGCGGACACCGCGATGCAGATCGATGTCGACGACGCGCTGCGCGGACACCTGTTCACGGTGCAGGACTCGATTTTCTGGGTGGCGTTCATCCTCGCGATCTCGGGTGCGGCGCTGGTGATTCCGCCCGACGGGCACTCCCCCGCGCTGGCTGTCACCGGAGCCGGCCTGTACCTGGCGGGGCTGGCCGTGCACGCGACCGCGGGACGGCGCGGGCGGCTGCCCGGCTAGGGTGAGCCCCATGGCCGGAGCAGCCCCGATGGTCGGCGATCTGCGCGCCGAGAGCGACGAACTGGATGCCCTGGTGGCGCCGCTGGCTGCCGGGCAATGGGCGCTCGCGACCCCGGCCGCGGGGTGGACGATCGCCCACCAGATCGCCCACCTGCTGTGGACCGACCGGGTGGCGCTGCTGTCGGTCACCGACGAGGCCGCGTTCGCGGCGGTCGTCACCGAGGCTGCGCAGAACCCGACCGGCTTCGTCGACGCCGGCGCCGAGGAACTCGCGGCCACGCCGCCGGCCAAATTGCTCTCCGATTGGCGCGCCACCCGCACCGCGCTGCACGACGCACTGCTGACCGTCCCCGCCGGCCGCAAACTGCCGTGGTTCGGCCTGCCGATGGGTGCGGCGTCGATGGCGACCGCGCGCCTGATGGAGACGTGGGCGCACGGCCTGGACGTCGCCGACGCGCTCGGCGTGACACGGGCGCCGACGGCGCGGCTGCGCTCGATCGCCCACATCGGGGTGCGCACCCGGGATTTCGCGTTCACCGTGCACGGGCTGACCCCGCCGCGGGAACCGTTCCACGTGAAACTATCCGCACCGCCCGGAACCGGTGAGCCGGAGTGGACGTGGGGACCGGAGGACGCCGCCCAGCAGGTGACAGGTTCGGCGGAGCACTTCTGCATGCTCGTCACCCAGCGCCGGCCCCGCTCGGCGCTCGACGTCGTCGCGGTCGGCGCCGATGCCCAGAAGTGGCTGACCATCGCCCAGGCCTTCGCCGGTCCACCCGGCGCCGGCCGCGACCGGGACTAGCGGTACTCGGCCGAGTCGGCGGTGCCGTTGCCGTCGGCGTCGGCGAGCCGGACGTCCCACCGGCCGTCACCGTCGGTGTCCACCCACGCCTGTCCGGCACCGAACGCGCGGTCGGCGAGCCCGTCGCCGTCGGCATCCGCCAGACGCTCCGGCTCGCCGTCCCCGTCGAGGTCGGGCGGCGCCGGACCGGCGGGGTGTTCGACCCCGTCGAGACCGAACCAGCGCAGCGCCGCACCGCCACGCTCGGCGGCGACCGTCCACGTGCCCGTCCCGTCGTCGGTGAAGAAGGCCTCCGGGATTCCGTCGCCGTCCAGGTCCCGCGCCGCGTGCTCGGCTGTGCCGTCACCGTCGAGATCGGCCAGCACGTCGTCGATCAGCCCGTCGCCGTCGAGATCGAGCCCGACGGAATCCAGCACGCCGTCCCCGTCGAGATCGTTGTCGGCTCCGGCGGTCCACCACGTCGCCGACCCGTCGGCGTCGCCCAGGCAGTACTCCATACCTTGATCAGACGCCGGGGCCGCCGTTCTCGTTCCACCACTTCAGCAATTCGGCGACGGCATCGTCGTGATCGAGCGGGCCGCGCTCCATTCTGAGTTCCTTGAGATGGTTCCACGCCTGCCCGACCTGCGGGCCCGGCGGGATGCCGAGGATCTGCATGATCTCGTTGCCGTCGATGTCCGGGCGCACCCGCGCCAGGTCTTCCCTGGCCGCCAGTTCCTCGATGCGCCGCTCCAGGTCGTCGTAGTTGGCCTGTAATCGCGCCGCGCGCCGCTTGTTCCGCGTCGTGCAGTCGGCGCGCACCAGCTTGTGCAGCCGGCCCAGCAGCGGCCCGGCGTCGGTGACATAGCGCCGCACCGCCGAGTCGGTCCAGCGGCCGTCCCCGTAGCCGTGGAAACGCAGATGCAGATACACCAGCTGCGAGACGTCGGAGATCATCTGCTTGGAGTACTTGAGCTCACGCATCCGTCTGCGGGTCATCTTCGCCCCGACCACCTCGTGGTGGTGGAAGCTCACTCCCCCGTCGGCCTCGAGCCTGCGGGTGGCCGGCTTGCCGATGTCGTGCAGCAGCGCCGCCCAGCGCAGCACCAGATCCGGACCGTCGGGGCCCTCCAGGTCGATGGCCTGCCGGAGCACGGTCAGCGAATGCTGGTAGACGTCCTTGTGCTGATGGTGTTCGTCGATGGCCATCCGCATGGCGCCGACCTCGGGCAACACCACCTCACCGAGACCGGTCTGCACCATCAGGTCCACCCCGGCCACCGGGTCGGCGCCCAGCAGCAGCTTGTCCAGCTCGGCGGCCACCCGCTCGGCGGTGATCCGCGCCAGCTGCGGTGCCATCTCCTCGAGGGCCTGCCGCACCCGCGGCGCCACCGCGAAGCCGAGTTGCGAGACGAACCTGGCCGCCCGCAGCATGCGCAGCGGGTCGTCGCCGAACGACACCTCGGGCGCGGCGGGGGTGTCGAGCACCTTCCGGCGCAGCGCGGCGAGCCCGTCGAGCGGATCCAGGAACTCGGAGGGGCCGTCGGGGGTGACCCGGACCGCCATCGCATTGACGGTGAAATCCCGGCGCACCAGGTCGTCGGCGAGGTTGTCGCCGTAGCGCACCTCGGGATTGCGCGACACCTGGTCGTAGGTGTCGGCGCGGAACGTGGTGATCTCCAGCCGGTCGCCGCCCTTGCCGACACCGAGCGTGCCGAACTCGATGCCGGTGTCCCACAACGCGTCGCCCCAGCCGCGCAGGAAGCGCAGCATCTCGTCGGGCCGGGCGTCGGTGGTGAAGTCCAGGTCGGAGCCGAGCCTGCCCAACAGCGCGTCCCGCACGCTGCCCCCGACCAGGTACAGCTCGTGACCGTGGTCGGCGAACAGCCGGCCGACCTCGCGCAGCACCCCGCCGTGCGCGTTCAGCGCGACCTGCGCCGCGGCCAGCAATTCAGCTACATCGTCCTCGGGGGTGGGGTCCTGCACGTCCGATGAGCCTACTGGTCACAGCGATGTCACCGACCGGCGAGTGTGGCGAGTGCTGCCGTTCATGCCAGCTACTATCGCTTGGGTGTCGGACGGCGAACAGGCCAAACCACGACGGCGCCGCGGGCGCCGCCGGGGCCGACGCGCGGCAGGGCCTCCCGAAGCGGGCCCGGACGAGAACCCGAAAAGCGCCGCAGCCGGCGCCGCCGGCCGATCGGGGCAGTCGCCCAAGCCGCAGAAGACCAGGACCCGGCGCCCGCCGGAACGGCTGCGCACCGTGCACGAGACGTCCGCCGGCGGCCTCGTCATCGACGGGATCGACGGCCCCAAGGACCATCAGGTCGCCGCGCTGATCGGGCGCATCGACCGCCGCGGCCGGATGCTGTGGTCCCTGCCGAAGGGCCACATCGAGATGGGTGAGACCGCCGAGCAGACCGCCATCCGGGAGGTCGCCGAGGAGACCGGGATCCAGGGCAGCGTGCTGGCCGCGCTGGGCAGCATCGACTACTGGTTCGTCACCGAGGGCCGGCGCGTGCACAAGACCGTGCACCACTATCTGATGCGCTTCTCCGGCGGCGAGCTCTCCGACGAGGACGTCGAGGTCACCGAGGTGGCGTGGGTTCCGGTGAAGGACCTGCCGTCGCGGCTGGCCTACGCCGACGAACGCCGGCTCGCCGAGGTCGCCGACGAGCTGATCGAGAAACTGCACACCGACGGGCCCGGTGCGCTCCCGCCGCTCCCGCGCACCGCGCCGCGACGCCGCGGACAGACCCACTCGCACACGCGGCGGCACAGACCTGACCCCACCGCTCAACCCAATCCCGGCCGGCGGACGAACGGCTGCGGTCAAGGGCCGTGACCGTGCCCGCGCGGCGGATTCCTCATCGCGGCTCGTCCCTCACCGCTCGATCGTCACCCGCCGGACCCGCGCGGCGGATTCTTCTCGCGGTCCTCGCGTTGCTGCTGGCCGTCGCCCCGGCCGCCACCGCCCCGATCGGCGCCGCCCAGCCCGCCTCCGCGCAGTTCCTGCGCGTGCAGATCGACACCGTCTCCCCCGACGTCGTCACGACCACCAGCGACCCGATGGTGACGGTCGCCGGCACCATCAGCAACATCGGGGACCGGTCCGTGCGCGACGTCGTGGTGCGGCTGGAACGCGCACCGGCGACCACCACCTCGACCACGCTGCGCACCGACCTGGCAGGCAACGTCGACCAGTACCAACCTGTCGCCGACTTCGTCACCGCCGCACCGGAACTGGCGCGTGGAGAACAGGTCCCGTTCCGGCTCAGCTACCCGTTGCGCGCCGCCGGTCAGTCGTCGATGCGCATCGACGGGCCGGGGGTCTATCCACTCATGGTCAACGTCAACGGCACCCCCGACTACGGGGCGCCGGCCCGGCTCGACGACTCACGTTTCCTGCTGCCCGTGCTGGGGGTGCCGCCCGAGGACGGTGAGGACTCCGCGGGCGACGCGGTGGAATCCGCGGTACCGCCGGACACCACCCCGGCCGTCACCTCCCTCACCCCGCAGGAAGCCCAGGTCGCTCGCCTCGCCCGGGAGGGCTTGTCGAATCCGGAGATCGGCGCGCGGTTGTTCATCAGCGCCCGGACGGTGCAGTACCA
>NZ_LMVQ01000211.1 GCF_001545925.1 Mycobacterium sp. NAZ190054
CGGGGTCGCGCACGGTGACGTTGTCGACGGCGTCGGGGTTGTCGACGACCTGGACGTGGTCGGGGGCCTCACCGGCGGTGCCGACGACTTCCTCGTGGCCTTCGTGACCGATGAGCAGGATGTCGAAGTCGTCGCGGGCGAAGCGCTTAGCCTCGTTGTGCACCTTGGTCACCAGCGGGCAGGTGGCGTCGATGACCTTGAGGTTGCGCTCGGCCGCGGTCTCGTGCACGGTCGGCGCGACGCCGTGGGCCGAGAACACCACGATCGCGCCCTCGGGGACCTCGTCGGTCTCGTCGACGAACACCGCGCCGGCCTTGGCGAGGGTGTCCACGACGTGGCGGTTGTGCACGATCTCGTGGCGGACGTAGACCGGGGCGCCGTGCTTCTCCAGGGCGCGCTCGACGGTCTCGACGGCACGGTCGACGCCGGCGCAGTATCCGCGCGGTTCGGCCAGGAGCACACGTTTGCCTGCGGCGACGCCGACGCCGGAGCGCAGCGCGGTCTGGCTGGCACCCGGGATCCCCATGTTGACAGTCGGCGGCATGAGTCCAGGGTACTGACCCGCCGCTGCGAACGCCCAGCCGTAGGCTGGGGCCATGTCAAGTGCGCCGTATGGGGTCCGGCTGCTCGTGGGCGCGGCCGTGACCGCCATCGAGGAGACCCGCAAACTGCCCCAGACCATCCTGATGTACCCGATGACCATCGCGAGTCAGATCGCCCAGCTGGTCATGAAGGTGCAGCAGGACGTCGCGATCCTGGTGATCAAGGGCGACGAGACGCTGGAGACGATCTTCCCGCCGAAGGACGAGCAGCCGGAGTGGGCGACATTCGACGAGGACGAGGACCCCTCCGGTGACGGCGACGTCGTCGATCTGCCCGTCCGCGACGGGGAGCGGCTGACCGAGGGCCGTTTCGCACTGTTCAGCGGCGAGCCGGACCTCGCCAAGGCATCGGACAGCGACGGCTCGTCGGAGCAGCGTGCGCCCGACGCGCCCGCGATCGTGGCCGAGATCGAGTACGAGTCGCTGACGCTGGCCCAGCTGCGCGCACGGCTGACGTCGTTGCGGGTGCCGGACCTGGAGGCGCTGCTCGCCTACGAGGAGGCCACCAAGGCCCGCGCCCCCTACCAGACACTGCTGGCCAACAGGATCACGCGCGCGTCGGCGAAGTGAGCAGCCGCGCGCCACGATGACCGAACCCGAGCAGGGCAAGTCCCCCGAGAACCCCTGGCCGGTGCGGGCCGTCGCGACCCGCGTCGCCAAGTACATCGACCGGCTGGGCATGGTCTGGATCGAAGGTCAGCTGACCGAACTGAAGGTGCGCCAGTCGACGGCCTTCATGGTGCTGCGCGACCCCGCCGCCGACATGTCGCTGACGGTCAGCTGCCCGCGCGATCTGGTGGTCAACGCGCCGGTGCCGCTGGCGGAGGGCACGCAGGTGCTCATGCACGGCAAACCGCAGTTCTACACCCGCAACGGTTCGTTCAGCCTGCGCATCAGCGAGATACGCGCCGTCGGGCTCGGTGAGCTGCTGGCCCGGATCGAACGCCTGCGGCGCCTGCTCGACGCCGAGGGCCTGTTCGACCCGCGGCTCAAGCGCCCCATCCCGTTCCTTCCCGGCACGATCGGGCTGATCACCGGCCGCGCGTCGGCCGCCGAGCACGACATCATGGCCGTCGCGTCCGCACGTTGGCCGGCGGTGCGGTTCGCGGTCCGCAACACCGTGGTGCAGGGCCCGAACGCGGTACCCCAGATCGTCGACGCGCTGCGCGCCCTCGACGCCGACGCCGACGTCGACGTGATCGTGCTGGCCCGCGGCGGCGGCAGCGTCGAGGACCTGCTGCCGTTCTCCGACGAGACCCTGTGCCGGGAGATCGCCCGCTGCACCACCCCGGTGGTCAGCGCGATCGGCCACGAACCCGACAACCCGTTGTGCGATCTGGTCGCCGACCTGCGTGCGGCGACGCCGACCGACGCGGCGAAGCGGATCGTGCCCGACACCGCGGCCGAACAGGCGCTGATCGACGATCTGTGCCGGCGAAGCGCCCGCGCGCTGCGCAACTGGGTGAACCGGGAAGCCCATACCGTCGCGCAGTTGCGCAGCAGGCCCGTGCTGTCCCGTCCGCTGGCCGCGATCGACGGGCGCGCCGAGGAGATCCACCGCGCCCGGGCCGCCGCGCGGCGCGACGTCACCCGCCTGCTGGCTACCGAGGGTGACCGCGTCGGGCACCTGTCGGCGCGACTGGCCACACTGGGGCCGGCGGCGACGCTGGCCCGGGGTTACGCCGTCGTGCAGGCCGTCCCCGCCGACGGGGCACCGCACGTGTTGCACTCGGTCGCCGATGCACCGGCGGGAGCCCGGCTGCGCATTCGGGTGGCCGACGGTGCCGTGACAGCGATCAGCGAGGGCAGCGAGGAACAGTTATGAAGCCCATTAGTGAACTCGGGTACGAGGAAGCGCGCGACGAACTCATCGCGGTGGTGGAACGCCTCGAGCACGGTGGCCTCGACCTCGATGCGTCGCTGGAACTATGGGAACGCGGCGAACAACTGGCCAAACGATGTGAACAACATTTAGCCGGCGCGCGCGCCCGGGTGGAGAAGGCGCTCGCCACCGACGACGACACCGAAGGCTGATCGGGCCGCGGCCTTCCCCAAGACACTTCGAAATTGGAACACGTTTCAGTTATTCTGCCCGGCATGGGTGATGCAACGCTGGAGACCGACCTCGGACGCGTCCTGGTCACCGGAGGCTCCGGGTTCGTCGGCGCGAACCTGGTGACCGAGCTCCTCGACCGCGGTCTGGAGGTGCGCGCGTTCGACCGGGTTCCGTCGCCGCTGCCCGCACACCCCCGCCTCGAGGTGTCCACCGGTGACATCACCGACGTCGGCGACGTCGCCGCCGCGGTCGACGGCATCGACACCGTCATCCACACCGCGGCGATCATCGACCTGATGGGCGGCGCGTCGGTCACCGAGGAGTACCGGCAGCGCAGTTTCGCGGTGAACGTCACCGGCACGCAGAACCTCGTGCACGCCGCGCAGCAGGCCGGGGTCAAGCGTTTCGTCTACACGGCGTCCAACAGCGTGGTGATGGGCGGCCGGCGCATCGCAGGTGGCGACGAAACCCTGCCGTACACCGAGAGATTCAACGATCTCTACACCGAGACCAAGGTCGTCGCCGAGAAGTTCGTGCTGTCCCAGAACGGCGTCTCCGGCATGCTCACCTGCTCGATCCGGCCCAGCGGCATCTGGGGACGCGGCGATCAGACGATGTTCCGCAAGGTGTTCGAGAGCGTGCTCGCCGGCCACGTCAAGGTGCTCGTCGGCAGCAGGAACGTCAAGCTCGACAACTCCTACGTGCACAACCTCGTACACGGATTCATCCTCGCCGCACAGCATCTCGTCGAGGGCGGGACGGCGCCCGGGCAGGCGTACTTCATCAACGACGGCGAACCGGTCAACATGTTCGAGTTCTCCCGGCCGGTGGTGGAGGCGTGCGGGCAGCCGTGGCCGACGTTGCGGGTGCCCGGGCGGTTGGTGTGGTTGGCGATGACGGTCTGGCAGTTCCTGCACTTCAAGTTCGGGCTGCCCAAGCCGTTGCTCGAACCCCTTGCGGTGGAACGGCTCTACCTCGACAACTACTTCTCGATCGCCAAGGCCGAACGCGACCTCGGCTACCGTCCGCTGTTCACCACCGAGCAGGCGCTGAGACAGTGCATGCCCTACTACGTCGACCTGTTCCACCGGATGAGGAACGACGCCGCCCAGCCGGCCGTGCAGGCCGCGGCACCCGTGCCGCCCGAGGGCTGATGGCCGAGTACCGGTTCGCCGTCAACGGCGAGGTGAAGATCCGCTTTCTCGACTCGGGCGGTGACGACCGGGGCGCACCGGTCGTCTTCGTGCCCGGCTTCACCTGCGTCGCCGACGACTACCTCGAGTCGCTGCCGTTGCTGGGCCGGCGCTGTGTCGTCGTCGAACTTCGTGGACACGGACAGAGCGACTGCCCGCCGGCCGGGTACGACTCCGCCACACTGGGCGGCGACGTCGGCGCGGTGGTCGACGAGATCACCGACGGGCCGGTGCATCTGATGACGTTCTCGCGCGGCACGCCGTACGCGCTGACATGGGCGCTGGCCAACCCCGGGCGGGTGCGGTCGATCTCCCTCGGCGACTACGTCCCCGAGGAGATCGTGCTCACCGAGGACGTCATGCTCGGTCTGCTCGACGGCCGGTGGCGCGGCGCACCGGTGCACGAGCGTGTCGACCATGACGCCGCACTCGCGGTCGTGCGGTCGGCGCGCGCGCAGTCGTTCTGGGAACGGCTGTCAGCCTGGCAGCCACCGCTGCTGGTGGTCCGCGCCGTACACAGCCCGCTCATCGACGACGCGGCCTGGAGCCGCTACCGGGACCTGTTCCCCACTGCCGCGTTGCACGAGTTCGCCGACTCCCCGCACGACATCTTCCGGCCGGACCGCGGCCGTTACCCGACGCTGGTGCGCGACCACATCGACTCCGTCGACCCCGCACTGTCAGGGCAACCCCGTTAGCGGGTGCACCTCCCCCGTCGCGCTGTCGACCAACGCGGCACGGTCCAGGCGCGTCCGCAGCGGCAGCACATCCATCACCGCCGCGGCCACCGCAGGCAGTTGCGCCAACGTCGCACGCGGCGCCAGCGAGCAGTGCGGAATCCAATCGCCCGGGCGGTAGTGCTTGTGCAGTTCGGCGCCGGCCGCGGTGACGGCGTCGACCACCCGTTGTTGGCGCGCAAGGAAATCCGCGCTGACGCCGGCGACCAGCCAGACCCGCCCGCGTCGGAAGAGCCCCATCCCGTCGAAGCTCAATTCCACCGGATCACCGGCGGGGACACCCGCCACCGCATCGGCGACCGCGGCGTCGTCCCACCGGCGCAGCACCGCATACGAGACGTGGGCGACGTGTCTGCCGTGGGTGTGGGACCGCAGGCTGGGCACGCCGAGGTCCTCCAGGCGATCCCACAACGCCCGGACCGCCCGGTCGGACCGGCGGTCGAACAGCAGACAGATCGCCAGCGCCAAGGCTCAGCGGTACAGGTGGACCGGCTGGTGGGTCGACTGCTCGATCCGCGTCGAGGCCTCGTGCAGCAACTCGGTGCCCAACGCGATGAGCGCGCGGGCCGCCGCGATCTCCTCGCCGACCATCGGCTGGCTGTCGTCCCTGGGATTGCGGTACGCGTCGCCGGTGGCCGTCATCTCGGTCGCGTCGCGCAGTTTCGCGTGCGCCGACGCGTGGGTGTGCACGTCGTCCTCGGAGAACTCGATCTCGACGTGCCAGTTGGGGTTCAGATCCTTGTCGTACATCGCCATCACCTCCACCCACCAGGGTGCTCCTTGTGAGCCGGTACCGGACAGGAATCGCGTGAGCACCGGCCCTCACGGAGTGACGATGTTGAACCAGAACGGGAAGGTGTCCCCGAGGCGACTCAACGCCGTACGCCGGGGAAGCGTTCGGCCGAAGATGGCGGCGGTGGTTCGAGTTCCTTGCGAGGAATATGAATTCTTCTTTTGATGCCCACATTTGGTTACAACCGGCCTAGCGTGGAGCCAACGGAAGATTCGGTGTTGATAAGCGCGAGGAGTCGGCATGCCGGACGGAAAGCCCAACATTCTGGTCATCTGGGGTGATGACATCGGGATCACCAATCTGAGCTGTTACAGCGACGGTCTGATGGGTTACCGGACGCCGAACATCGACCGCATCGCCGACGAAGGTATGCGCTTCACGGACTCCTACGGTGAGCAGAGTTGCACGGCGGGCCGGGCGGCCTTCATCAGCGGGCAGAGCGTGTACCGCACCGGCATGAGCAAGGTCGGGGTGCCGGGTGCGGACATCGGTTGGGCCGCGGAGGACCCCACGATCGCCGAACTGCTCAAACCGCTCGGCTACGCCACCGGCCAGTTCGGCAAGAACCACTTCGGTGACCTCAACAAACATCTGCCGACGGTGCACGGTTTCGACGAGTTCTTCGGCAACCTGTATCACCTGAACGCAGAAGAGGAGCCGGAGAACCCCGACTACCCACCGCGGGAGCAGTTCCCGCGCATGTACGAAGCGGCACGGCCGCGCGGGGTCATCCACAGCTGGGCGGCCGACGAGGTGTCCACCGAGCCCGATGACCCGCGATGGGGGCCGGTGGGCAAGCAGCGGATCGAGGACACCGGTCCGCTGACCCGAAAACGGATGGAGACCATCGACGACGAGACCACCGGTGCGTGCATCGACTTCGTCAAACGCCAGGTCGAGGCGGACACCCCGTTCTTCGTGTGGATGAACATGACGCACATGCATGTGTTCACCCACACCAAGCCGGAGAGCCTCGGGCAGGCCGGGCGGTGGCAGTCGCCCTACCACGACACGATGATCGACCATGACCGCAACGTCGGGCAGATCCTCGACGCGGTCGACGAACTCGGCATCGCCGAGGACACGATCGTCGTCTACTCCACCGACAACGGACCACATGCCAACACGTGGCCCGACGGCGCGACCACCCCGTTCCGCAGCGAGAAGAACACCAACTGGGAGGGCGCGTTCCGGGTGCCGGAGCTGATCCGCTGG
>NZ_LMVQ01000212.1 GCF_001545925.1 Mycobacterium sp. NAZ190054
CCCGGGTGCACGGTGCCGGCCGAGCGCTGCGATATCGACCATGTGGTGCCCTGGCCCTACGGGCCCACCCATGCCTCGAATCTGAACTGCAAATGCCGCACCCATCATTTGGCGAAAACCTTCGGCGACGGCTGGCGCGACGAGCAGCTCCCTGATGGCACGGTGATCTGGACGACCCCGGCCGGCAAGCGGTACACCACGGTGCCGGGCAGCCGGCTGTTCTTCCCGGCCTGGGACACCAGCACCGCCGAATTACCGCCGATGAGCCAGCCGCCGCCGGATCCCGGCCGGACCGCGAAAATGCCGAGGCGAGGACGCACCCGCGCCGCCGAGAACACCGCACGGATCAAGGCCGAGCGGGACTACAACGCCGCCCAACGCGCCCTCGAACAACACCGCGCCCTCGAACAACACCGCGCGCGACGACCCCCACCCGACTACGGCAACGACCCACCCCCGTTCTGAGACGGGGCGCCACATGAGAGCGCTCTCATCTGGTTCTCATGCCCAGGGCATTGGGGGGTCACAGACTGGGCAGCATGCGAGTACCCGTGGTGGTGGCCGTGGCCGCCGGTCTGGTGACAGTCGGCGTCGTCGCCGCCGCCACGGTCTCGATCAACTCGACCTCGGTCCGGGAGCCGCTCGCGCCCATCGTCGTGCACGCTCCCGAGAGGTCACCGGCCGCCGGCACCCCGCTGCCGCCGAGCCCGAAGCCGTCCGCCCCGCCGGCGCCACCGCCGCCACCTCCGCAAGTGGTGCAGAACTCCGACGTCGCTCCTCCACCGCCCGCGCTGCACGGCGATGACGACTGGGACGACGACGATTGGGACGACGACGGCGACGACTGGGATGATGACGGCGACGATTGGGACGACGACTGAGCCTTCGTCCGCTGCGGACATCCGGGAGGTGATCATGACCTCCGCCGACAATCCGCGGCCGCCGCTGTGGCGGCGGTTGCTGCCGTCGGCCGCGCGCACCCGCATCATGGGCTGGGTGCTGCTGCTCGTCCTGGCCGCACTCGGGATCGTCACCTTCGTCACCTGGCGATTGATGGTTTCCAACATCAACACCCGTATGGACGAGGCGCTGCGCTACGAGGTCGAGGAGTTCACCGAACTCACCGCCCCCGGCATCAACCCCCGCACCGGGGAGCCGTTCACCGGCGTCGATGAGGTGATCCGGGAGGCCATCGCCTACAACCTGGCCCGCCCGAACGAGAAGTTCCTCGGCTATGTGGACGGCGAGTACCACACCCAGAGCCGCCAGGAGCCCGGGATACCCGAGGTGCTGGCCGACGACCCGGCCTTCACCGATCTCGTCGCGACGGTGACCGAACCCGCGGAGGGCAGCTATCAGCACCCCGAAGCCGGCGAGGTGCGCTACCTCGCGATCCCGCTCACCCTGGGCGACGACCCGTCGCGCGGCGTCATCGTCGCCGCGTATCTCGGGGACGCCGAACGCGCGGCGGCGGACGAGGCCGTCAGGCTGATGCTGCTCGTCGGCGCGGTCACGCTGGTCGGAGCGACGGCCGCCGCGTGGCTGATCGCCGGGCGCGTCCTCGCGCCGCTGCGCGATGTCACCGAGACCGCGCACCAGATCACCGACACGGACCTGTCTCGGCGCATCCCGTCCCGCGGCGAGGGCGATGAGCTCGACGCGCTGGTGAACACCATCAACGGCATGCTGGACCGGGTGGAGTCCGGCGTCTCCGCGCAGCGGCGCTTCATCGACGACGCCGGGCATGAACTGCGCACCCCGATCACGATCATCCGCGGCCACCTCGAGGTTCTCGACCCGACCGACCCGGCCGACGTCCGGGCCACCACCGCACTGGTCGACGACGAGCTGACGCGGATGAACCGGATGGTGTCGGACCTGCTGCTGCTGGCCCGCTCCGAACAACCGTCGTTCCTGCAGCCCGCCGTCACCGACGTCGGCGCGCTGACCCGCGACATCTTCGAGAAGATCACCCGGCTCGGTGAACGTGACCATCACCTGCAGTCCGTGGCCGAGGTGCATGCGGTGCTCGACGCTCAGCGCATCACCCAGGCCGTCATCGCGTTGGCCGACAACGCGTGTCGCTACACGGCAGACGGTGCGTGGATCGGGGTCGGCTCCAGCCTGCACGACGGGTGGCTGCGGTTCTGGGTGTCCGATTCCGGGCCCGGCGTCACCGAGGCCGACCGCGGCCGGATCTTCGAACGGTTCGCCCGCGGCAGCGCAGGCGGCCAGCGCTCCGACGGTGCAGGTCTCGGGTTGTCCATCGTGCAGGCCATCGCGGTCGCGCACGGCGGGTGGGTGGGCCTGGACAGCATCCCCGGCCGGGGCGCCACCTTCAGCGTCGTCATTCCCGCCTACCTGGAGCAGCCATGGCCCGCATACTGATCGCCGAAGACGAACCGCGGATCGCCTCGTTCATCGAAAAGGGGCTCGCCGCCAATGGTTTCGTCACCGCCGCTGTCGCCGACGGGGCGTCGGCCTTCGACTACGCGATGACGGGCGGGTTCGACCTGCTGGTGTTGGACATCGGACTGCCCGAACTCGACGGTTTCACCGTGTTGCGCAAGCTGCGCGCCGAGGGCAGTCGGATCCCGGTGATCGTGCTGACGGCCCGTGACAGCGTGCAGGACACCGTGGCCGGGCTGGAGGGCGGTGCCGACGACTACATGCCCAAACCGTTCCGCTTCGAGGAACTCCTCGCCCGCATCCGGTTGCGGCTGACCACCGAACGGCCGGCCGAACTCACCGTGCTTTCCTACGGCGGACTCAAGCTCGACCTGCGCACCCGCCGCGCGACGGTCGGCGACCGCACCCTCGACCTGTCGGCCCGCGAATTCGCCTTGGCGGAAACGTTTCTGCGGCATCCGGGCCAGGTGCTCACCCGCGAGCAGTTGCTCAGCCACGTGTGGGGTTACGACTTCGACCCGGGCTCCAACGTGGTCGACGTCTACGTGCGCTACCTACGGCGGAAGCTGGGCGCCGACCGCTTCGTCACGTTGCGCGGTATGGGATACCGCCTCGAGGACGTGCCCTGACACCGAAGACGCCCGCCCCGGAGGTACCGGGACGGGCGCCCAGGGCCGCCGGTCAGTCGTCGTACGGGGTGTCGTCCCAATAGGTGTCTTCCCAGAAGGTGTCGTCCCACGAATCGTCCATCGCGACGAACGAGTGGTCGGTTGCCCAGCTCGGTTCGGTCGCGGCCGACGCCGCGCCGGCGCCGAGGACCCCCAGTCCGGTGAGGGCGGCGCCGGCGGTGACGATCTTCCAGGTGGCGGTGCGTGCCATTGTCGTTCTCCTTCTCTCGCATCGTTTTCCGACTCTTCAACCATGTCGCGCCCAGATGAGGGATGCCGGAGCCCGACATGAGCGGTCTCTCATCTTTCGAGCCAGGTTCGCGCCAGCGCGAGGCGCTGCGCGGTGAGCTCCGGCCAACGGGGGTGCAGGGTGCGGAGCGGGCCGGTCGCCAGGCCGAACACCACCGCCGCGATCCGATACCGCAGAGTGTTGGCACCGACTCGGCGGCAGGCGAATTCGAGTGCCTGGTCGGCATACTCACGTGCCCGCGGGGTGGTCCGGCCCGCCACCGAGAGATGACCGATGAACGTCGCCCAGTCGTCCGCACGTTCGCCGGGCCCGGCGATGTCAACATCGAGGAGCCCGGTGAGGCAACCGTTTTCGGCAAGAAGCTGACCTTCGTAGAAGTCGCCGTGCACCGGGGTGACCGGCGTTGACTGCGGGGATGCCGATTTCAGCCGCTCGACGATCCCGGACACCATGTCCGACAGGTCGGGGCGCCCGGACACCGTGTGGCCCAGCACGGCCGCGGTGTCACCCACACGCTCGAGCTGCCCCCGGCGGCGCGGCATCGCCATCAGGCCGGGCGGCAACGCTTCCAACAGCTCGTCGAGCCGTGCAGGCTCCGGCAGCGCGCCGCCCCGGGCGATCAACGCGCGCACAGGAGTACCGCACGCCTCCGGCAGGACGATCACCCCGTCATCGGAGGACGCCAGCACCGGTGGCACCGGCACGTGCGCGGCGAGAAGCTCGTGTCGAGCACGCAGACCGGCCACCGCGTCGGGGCGCACCACCTTGACGAACCAGGTCCGGCCGCCGTCGCCGACCTCGACGACGGCGCGCTGACCCGGCCGGTAGGCGCGAACGGTGACGCGCACCGGTCCCGCCGGGCGCAGACCGAGAGCGCGCAGTGCGGCCACCGGGTCGTCGAGCAGCGCGATACCCGGCAACGCGGGGTCCTGCGGCCACCGCCAGATCCCGACCTCGACCTCGTCGCCGCGGTGCTTGCCGGCGACGACCGCGGCGCCCGCCGGGATGGCCTCCCCGGTGGCGGCGACCAGGACCTCGGCGCTGCGGGTGCCGTCGCCCCGGCGCACCGCGGCGCGGTAGCGCACCACGGCCGATCCGCTCGGGCGCACCGTGGCGGACACCGGATCCAGCGCGCACAACTCGCCGCGGTATTCGGCCAGGACGGGTGCCAGGACCCCGGGCGCAGTCGGGCCGAGCAGCAGATCGAGCGCGGGCGGGGTCACACGGTCCAGCGTGGTGGGGTCGGACGAGGCCGCGATGACACGCAGATGAAAGTGTTCTCATCCGCATCGCACCGCTAGCCTTCCGGACATGAGCGCAAACGACGTGGATTCTGTGGCGACCGCCGGAGCTGCCATCGAGGAGGCGGTGGCGGTGTTCATGCTGCATCCGGAGACTTTCGGCAAGAGCGTCGAGGCCGGTTACCAGAATCCGCTGGCCGGGTACGTCGCGGGTCGGGGCGGCGTGCTGGGCGAGGCCACCGGAACCACGGTGAGCGCGGTGTTCGCGGTGTTCGAACCGACCGGGCTGGCCGCGATGTGGGACGAGGGCGTCGCGGTGCGCGGCGCGCGCGGTGCCGCGGAGGTCTATTGGGACCAGGCCGCCGAATTCGCCCGCCGGTATCTGTCCGGAGCGGACGGGTTGGACCGCATCGCCGCCCTGGGCGAGAAGCTCATCGCGGCGGCGCCGATCACCGGGTTGCCGTTGTTCGCCGGTTGGCGCGCGATGCCGTTGGCCGAGGACGCACCCGCCCGGGCACTGCAGGTGATGTTCGTGCTGCGCGAACTGCGCGCCGGGTTGCACTTCAACGCGCTGTCGCTGTCGGGTATCACCCCGGTGGAAGCGCACATGCTCAACAAGGGCCCGGGTTACACGGCGATCTTCGGCTGGCCCGAACCGTACGCCGATGGCGCGGACAAGAAGGACCGGTACGCGGAGATCGAACAGGCGACCAACCGGCGGATGGCCGAGATCTTCGCCGTCGCACTCGATTCCGCTGAAGCCGAAGAGCTCGCCGGGTTGAGTGCCGCCGCGCTGAAGTCAATGAAGGCCGGCGTGCCGGGCTAGACCGACCACGGCGCCTTCGGCGATCGTCCCGCCGGTGACCACCTCGGCGTAGAGACCGGCGCAGGGCAGCACCCCGAATCCCGGCGCGTCGACGCGGTTGTGCTCGAGCACGTGGCGGACCGACTGCGGGGACCTCGGCAACGAGCCGTGTTCCAGCGTCGGCACCGAGCAGCGCGGGGTCGGCATCGTGCCGCGCATTTCGACGTCGCCGAGGCGGATCGTCGCGCCGACCCACTCGTTCTCGGTGAACGGTGCGAACCCGTCCGGTGTCTCGATCACGATGTTCGGTCGGTAGCGGACCGCCTCGGCCGGGTCCAGCCCGACGGCGTCCAGGGTGGCGGTCGTGATCAGGTGCACGGGGGAGTGGTCGACGAAGGCGCCGCCGGGGGTGCCCTGGGCGATCTCCAGCAGCGCGGCCTCGATCTCGGCGTCCAGACCGTGGGTGAGTACCTCGATCGGATCCGAACGTTCGACCGTGGCGCCTGCGGACCGCTCGTCGGCCAGGTGCACGCGGCGGCCCACGAGTTCCGACACTGGACCGGCGGACTCGCCGACCGGCACGCTGCGGCCGTCGGGCAACGTGACCACGACCCCGTCGTCCCCGGTCACTGCCGAGCACTGCAACAGGCGCCGCCACAGCCGGGGGTTCTTGGCGGTGGCGACCCGGCCGGTCTCGTCGTCGGTGAACGCGTAGCGACGGTCGCCGGCGACGCCGAGCGGGGTCACATCGAGCGAGCCGCACCGCTCACCCAGCATCGACTTCACCGGGTAGCGGCGCAGCGTGGCGACCCGGCCGACCACATCAACTTCCGTCGTCGCAGACATGCCCGAAGCCTACGTAGGCATCATTGAGGCATGGCCGAACGCACCCGTGACGAATCTGGGCGGCCGCGTAACGCGCGGCCCCGCGACGCGCTCGGCCGGCCCCTTCCGCCGGGCAGCGACGGCGTCCCCCGCATTCCCGATGATCTGGAGCTGCCGCCGTCCGACTCCCTCGCCTACGCCCAGGATCTGCTGAACGAAGGCCTGGCGTTCAACGCCCATGAGGTGCTCGAAGCCGCCTGGAAGAGCCGCCCCGAGCAGGAGCGCCCGCTGTGGCAGGGGCTGGCTCAGCTGGCCGTCGGCATCACCCATATCCAGCGCGGCAACCTGGCCGGTGCGGCCGCTCTGCTCAGGCGCGGCGCGGGCCGCCTGGCCGAGGTCGGACGTCCGGCGCCCCATTCTGTGGACGTCGACGGTCTGACCGGCTGGGCCGACGGACTGATCGGCGACCTCGGCGCGTCGACCGACATCGCACCGTCACGTCTGCGCCCGGCGCTGACACAACCCCGGGGAAGCGCAGCCCAGACGTGAAAGTCTTTGGCACGCCTGCCTGACGTGCAGGATATGGCAGTGTTGGCCACATGAAGAAGCGGACTCTTGCCGCACTGGCTCCCGCCGCCGCGGTCGCGGGCATCGCGCTGCAGGACCTGCTCCAGAAGGAGCACGCCCTCCGTCACAATTTCCCGGTCATCGCCCGGATGAGGTACCTGCTGGAGTCGATCGGCCCGGAGTTGCGCCAGTACATCATCACCAGCAACGACGCCGAGCGCCCGTTCAGCCGTGACCAGCGGCGCTGGGTGTACACCTCGGCGAAGAAGGAGAACAACTACTTCGCGTTCGGCACGGACAACGACACGGAGAACGCCGCCTACCCGATCATCAAGCAGGCGACGTTCTCCGACGTCGTGCCGGCCTCCCCGATCCATGGCCGCGACATCGAGGTTCCGGGCGCCAAGGTGCTCGGCGGCCCGCGCGGACGACGGCACGCCTTCCGTCCGGCCTCGGTGGTCAACGTGTCGGCGATGTCGTTCGGCTCGTTGAGCCCGCAGGCCATCGAGGCACTCAACAAGGGCGCCAAGATCGCCGACTGCTGGCACAACACCGGTGAGGGCGGTCTGTCCGGCCACCACCGCCAGGGCGGCGACCTGGTGTTCCAGATCGGCACCGGCTACTTCGGCTGCCGCGACGAGCGCGGGAACTTCGACCTCGACCGGCTGGTCGACGTCGTGGCCTCCGCCCCGGTGCGTGCCATCGAGATCAAGCTCAGCCAGGGCGCCAAACCCGGCCTCGGGGGCCATCTTCCGGGCGCCAAGGTGAATGCGGAGATCGCCCGTATCCGGGGCGTCGAGCAGGGCAAGGACGTGGCGAGCCCGTCCCGGCACACCGCGTTCCGCAACGTCGACGAGATGCTCGACGTCGTGGAGCGGATCGCCGATGCCACCGGGCTGCCCGTCGGCATCAAGTCGGCGGTGGGGGAGATGGGCTTCTGGGAGGCGCTGGCCGACCGGATGGCCGACGGCCAGCGCGGTGTGGACTTCATCGCGATCGACGGCGGTGAGGGCGGCACGGGTGCGGCACCGCTGGTGTTCGCCGACCACGTGTCGTTCCCGTTCCGGACGGGCTTCGCGATGGTGTACGGGCTGTTCGCGCAGAGAGGCATGTGCGACCGGGTGACGTGGATCGGATCGGGCAAGCTCGGGTTGCCCGCCAACGCGATCGTGGCGTTCGCGCTCGGGGTCGACCTGATCAACGTGGCGCGGGAGCCGATGCTGGCGATCGGCTGCATCCAGGCCCAGAAGTGCCACACCGATCGCTGCCCGACCGGCGTCGCCACGCAGAACGCGTGGCTGGCGCGGGGGCTGGATCCCGAGCAGAAGTCCCACCGGCTGGCCAACTACGTGCTGACCCTGCGGCGCGACCTGTTGAAGGTCTCGGAGGCGGCCGGGGTACGCCACCCGGCGATGTTGAGCCCGAACCACGTGGAGATCCTCGACGGTGACCGCGGGCACCGACCGCTCTGCGACGTGTACGGCTACCAGGACGGGTGGGGTGTCCCAGGTCCGCAGATCGTCGCCGAGATCGACGCGTACATGCGCCGCTACGACGACCTGCCGGGCACGCACGACGTCGTCGAGCACGCGCCGCTGAAGGTGGCGGAGGAGCCGAATCAGGCGACGGAGTAGCCGGGTTCAGCTCCGCCGGGTCGTCAGAAGTCCCTGTCGGCGCCTCCGGACTCGGTGACAGGCGTTCCCGAGAAGGCGTTGCCGGCCAGGTCCTTCGGCGTCGTCGACGGCGTCCACACCATCGTCCCGCTGCCCAACGCGATGTTGCGGCCGGCGCCGAGGAAGACGGAATCGTAGGTGCCGAGCACGATCGTGATCGTGCTGCCGCTCATCGTCATCGTCGAGGGGCTGCCGGACGCGCCGAACGTGATCGTGCCGCCGAGCAACCCGGTGACGTAATCGCCGCGGCCGAGGTCGACCGTGCCCAGGGGCAGCAATGTGCTGTTCGCCGAGTCGTACACCTGGAGGGTGTCGTTGCCGCCCAGGAGGCCCAGCAGGATGTTGCCGTCGTAGACCCGGACGGCGACGTTCCGGGACGTGCCGTCCCAGCCGGCCAGGATCGAGGCCGGGTCGATCGGCTCGCTGAAGGTGTACGTGATGCTGTCGCCCTGCTGTAGCAGGCCGCTGGTACCGCCGCCGTTGGTGGTCTGGATCCCGAGTGCGTTCGGCGCGACGTTGTCGACGACGGTGATGCTGACGGTGGCGATATTGCTGTCCGCCGCACCGTCGTTGAGTTTGTAGGTGAAGGCGTCGACACCGTGGTAGTCGGTGTTCGGGGTGTAGGTGAAGGTGCCGTCGGCGTTGAGGGTCACGGTGCCGTGGGCGGGACCGGTGACCACCGTGGCGGACAGTGCGGTCTTGGCGTTGTCGACGTCGGTGTCGTTGGTCACGACGGTGCCGTTGAGCGGAGTGCCCTGATTGGTGGTGTAGCTGTCGTTGCCGGCGACGGGTGCGTCGTTGACGGCGTTGATCGTGACGTGGGCGGTGGCGGTGTTGCCGGTGGTGGCGCCGTCGCTGACCGCGTAGGTGAAGGTGTCGGTGCCGTGGTAGTCGGTGTTCGGGGTGTAGGTGAAGGTGCCGTCGGCGTTGAGGCTCACCGTGCCGTGGGCCGGGCCGGCGACCAGGGTGGCTTCGAGGGTGTCGCCGTCGACATCGGTGTCGTTGGACAGCACGTTCCCGGTGGTCAGTGCGGTGTCTTCGTCGGTGGTGAAGGTGTCGTCGGCGGCGACGGGGGCATTGTTGACCGGGCTGATCGTGATGCTCACGGTGGCAACGGAACTCGTGGTGGTGCCGTCGGTGACCGTGTAGGTGAAGGTGTCGGTGCCGTGGTAGTTGCTGTTCGGGGTGTAGGTGAAGGAGCCGTTCGCGTTGAGGGTCAGGGTGCCGCGAGTGGGCCCGCTGACCAGCGTCGCCGTCAGGGTATCGCGGTCGACGTCGGTGTCGTTGGCCAGCACATTGCCCGCCAGTGGGGTGTCTTCGTTGATGGTGTAGCTGTCGTCGACGGCGACGGGTGCGTCGTTGACGGCAGCGATGGCGATGCTGACGATCGCGGTCCTGCTGTCGAGGACGCCGTCGCTGAGCGTGTAGGTGAAGACGTCGGTGCCGCGGTAATCGGCATCGGGAGTGTACACGAACGACCCGTCGGCATTGAGGGTGAGGGTGCCGTGGGCAGGTCCGGTGACCACGGTCGCGGTGAGCGGGTTGCCGTCGGCGTCGGTGTCGTTGGTCAGGACGTTGCCGGTCAACGGGGTGTCTTCGTCGGTGGTGTAGCCGTCGTTGACCGCGACCGGTGCGTCGTTGACCGGGTTGATCGTGATGCTCACGGTGGCAACCGAACTCGTGGTGGTGCCGTCGCTGACTTCGTAGGTGAAAATGTCGGTGCCGTGGTAGTCGGTGTTCGGGGTGTAGGTGAAGGTGCCGTCGGCGTTGAGGGTCAACGTGCCCCTGCCGGGTCCGGTGACCACCGTTGCGGTGAGCGGGTTGCCGTCGGCGTCGGTGTCGTTGGTCTGGACGTTGCCGGTCAGCTGGGCGTCTTCGTCGGTGGTGTAGGCATCGCCCGCGGCGACCGGTGCGTCGTTGACCGGGTCGACGGTGATGCTCACCGTGGCGGTGCTGCTGGCGGTCGTGCCGTCACCGGCCGTGTAGGTGAAGCTGTCGGTGCCGTGGTAGTCGGTGTTCGGGGTGTAGGTGAAGGTGCCGTCGGCGTTGAGGATCAGGGTGCCGTGGGCGGGTCCGGTGACCACCGTTGCGGTGAGCGGGTTGCCGTCGGCGTCGGTGTCGTTGGTCAGCACGTTGCCGGTCAGCTGGGTGTCTTCGTCGGTGGTGTGGCTGTCGTTGACCGCGACCGGTGCGTCGTTGACCGGGTTGATCGTGATGCTCACGGTGGCAACCGAACTCGTGGTGGTGCCGTCGCTGACTTCGTAGGTGAAGCTGTCGGTGCCGTGGTAGTCGGTGTTCGGGGTGTAGGTGAAGGTGCCGTCGGGGTTGAGGATCAGCGTGCCGTTGCCGGGCCCGGCGACCACTGTCGCTTCGAGCGTGTCCCGGTCGGCGTCGGTGTCGTTGGTCAGCACGTTGCCGGTCAGCTGGGTGTCTTCGTTCGTGGTGACCGAGTCGTGATTCGCCACCGGGGCGTCGTTGACGGCGGTCACCGCGATCGTCACCAGCGCCGTGTTACCGACCGAGGACGCGTCCGCAATGCGGTAGGTGAAGCTGTCGACACCGTGGTAGTCGGCGTGCGGGGTGTAGGTGAAGCTGCCGTCGGCGTTGAGGATCAGCGTTCCGTGTGCCGGTCCGGTGATCACCGCCGCGGTCGGCGCGTCACCGTCGACGTCCCCGTCATTGGACAGCACGTTGCCGGTGAGGGCGCTGTCCTCGGCAACGGTGTACGAATCGTTGTCGGCGACAGGGAGATCGTTGACCGCATTGATCGTGAAGCTGACGGTGGCGACGTTGCTGGTGGTGGTGCTGTCGGTGACCGTGTAGGTGAAGGTGTCGGTGCCGTGGTAGTCGGCGTTCGGGGTGTAGGTGAAGCTGCCGTCGGCGTTCAGCGTCAGGGTTCCGTTGGCGGGACCCTCGACGAGCGAAACCGTCAGCGGATCACCGTCCACGTCACCGTCGTTGGCCAGGACTCCACCGCTGAGAATGTGATCCTCGTCGAAGGCGAACGAGTCGTCGCCGGCGACGGGGGTGTCGTTGACCGGGTTGATCGTGATGCTCACGGTGGCAACCGAACTGGTGGCGGTGCCGTCGCCGACCGTGTAGGTGAAGCTGTCGGTGCCGTGGTGGTCGGTGTGCGGGGTGTAGGTGAAGGTGCCGTCGGCGTTGAGGGTCACGGTGCCGTGGGTGGGCGCGTCGACGAGCGTGGCGGTCAGCGTGTCGCCGTCGATATCGGCGTCGTTGGTCAGGACGTTGCCGGTCAGGACGGCGTCCTCGTCGATGGTGAAGGCATCACCGACGGCGACGGGGACGTCGTTGACCTGGCTGACGATGATGCTGACCGTCGCCGCGCTGCTGAGGGCCGCGCCGTCGCCGGCGGTGTAGGTGAAGCTGTCGATGCCGTGGTGGTCGGCGTGCGGGGTGTAGGTGAAGCTACCGTCGCCGTTGAGGATCAGGGTGCCGTGGGCGGGTCCGCTGACCAGGATGGCGGTCAGCGTGTCGCCGTCGATGTCGGTGTCGTTGGTCAGGACGTTGCCGGTCAGGACGGCGTCCTCGACGGTGGCGAACGAATCACCCACCGCGACAGGCGCATTGTTGACCGGCGTGACCGTGATCCGGACCGTGGCCGTTGCGCTGGTGCTGGTGCCGTCGCTGACGATGTAGGCGAACGAATCCGTGCCGTGGTAGTTCGCCGCCGGGGTATAGACGAACGTTCCGTCTTGATTGAGCACCAGCGCACCGTTCGTGGGCGCGCTGACCAGTGACACGGTGAGTGAATCTCCGTCGCTGTCATCGTCATTCGACAGCACATTGCCGGTGAGGACACCGTCCTCGACGGTGGTGTACGCGTCGTCGGTGGCGACCGGTGCGCCGTTGACCGGCGCCACCACGATGACCACCACCGCCGGTGCGCTGCTGACCGAGCCGTCGGATGCGGTGTAGGTGAACCAGTCCACTCCGTTGAAATGCGTTGTCGGTGTGTAGCTGAAGCTGCCGTCGGCGTTGAGGAGCACGGTGCCGTTCGTCGGACCCTGCACCAACGAAGCCGTCAGTGACCCGGAGTCCGCGTCCCTGTCGTTGGTCAGCACGTTGCCGGTCAGGACGGCGCCTTCGTCGACGCCGTAGACGTCGTCGCCGGCGACGGGGGTGTCGTTCACCGGGTTGATCGTGATGTGCACGGTCGCGATGTTGCTGATGCCGGTGCCGTCGGAGACGGTGTAGGTGAAGCTGTCGGTGCCGTGATAGTCGGTGACGGGGGTGTAGGTGAACGAACCGTTCGCGTGGAGGACGAGGACGCCGTGGCTCGGGCCGGATGACACTGCGGCCGTGACGGTGTCGCGGTCGGCATCGGTGTCGTTGAACACCACCGAGCCGGCCAGGATGGCGTCCTCGTTCATCGCGAACGCGTCGTCGTGGGCGACGGGGAGGTTGTTGACCGGGGTGACGGTGATCTCGACGACCGCGGGGGCGCTGGAGATGGTGCCGTCGGAGACGGTGAACACGAACCGGTCCGTACCGCTGTACCGGTCGTCGGGGGTGTAGGTGAACGTCCCGTCCGGCCGCAGCGTCAGCGTGCCGTGGTGCGGGCCGGCGACGACGGTGGTGACGAGGGTGTCTGCGTCGACGTCGCTGACGGTCACGGTGCCGGTGTAGGTGGTGTCTTCGTCGACGACGAACGATCCGTCATGCGCGACGGGGGCGTCATTGACCGGGGCGATCGTGATGGTGGCGGTGGCGGTGCCTCCGGCGGTGCCGTCGCCGACGGTGTAGGTGAAGGAGTCTGTGCCGTTGTAGTGGGCGAACGGCGTGAACGAGAACGTCCCGTCCGGATTCAGGGTGAGGTTGCCGTGGGCAGGCCCCGACGACAGCGACACGGTGAGCGGATCGGAGTCCGCGTCGGTGTCGTTCAGCAGCACCGACCCGGTCAGGATGCCGTCCTCGTTGATCGCGAAGGCGTCGTCGCGGGCCACCGGCGCGTCGTTGACCGCAGCGACCGTGATCGTCACGAGGGTCGGCGCGCTGGTCAGCGATCCGTCCGACGCGACGTAGGAGAAGCCGTCGATCCCGTTGAAGTCGGCGTGCGGCGTATAGGTGAACGAGCCGTCGGCATTGAACTGGACGTCACCGTGGCTCGCAGCCACCAGCAGCGCCGCACTGAGGGCCGAGCCTTCCCGGTCGCTGTCGTTGTCCAAAACGTTTCCGCTGAACGGCGAATCCTCGTTTGTCGCATAGGAGTCGTCGACGGCGAGCGGAGCCTGATTGACGGGGGTGACGGTGATCGTGACGGTGGCGGTCGAGCTGAACGTGAGATTCGATGCGGTGTAGGTGAATTCGTCGATGCCGCTCCAGTCGGGGTCCGGCGTGTAGCGGAACACGCCGTTCGGCGCCAACGTCACGGTCCCGTTCGACGGTCCGGAAACGAGTGTGGCGGTGAGGTTTTGGTGGGCCGGATCGCTGTCGTTGGCCAGAACGTTGCCCACCACGGCGTCGTTCTCGGCGGTCGCGTAGGAGTCGTTGTTGACCACCGGCGGGACGGCCGGGGTGATGACGTTGAGCGTGATCTTCGCCGTATCGGTGTGTCCCGCGTGCGGGCGCAGGAAGCCGAACAGTCCGTGAAAGTGGAATCGGCTGCGCGCGTCGCTGGCGGTGACGAGGAACTCGTCGGTGCCGGTGAAGCCCGGATCGGGGGTATAGGTGAACGTGCCGGTCGACTGGTCGACGGTGACGGTTCCGTGCTTCGGGCCGCCGGGCACACCGCGGGTCGGCACGAAGTAGGTGATGACGTCTTCTTCATAGTCGTAACCGTTGAAGGAGATCGGGCCACTCGTCTCGCCGGGGCCCAGCACCAGTGTCGTCTCCTGCGACCGGACGTCGGGGGTGCGGTTGAAGAAGGTGCGCTGGATCTGGCGGTGGATCCATCCCAGCACCACCCACAGAAGCGGGGGTTGTGCCGGCGCGATCGGACCCGGCGCGAGCAGCGGTGCCATCAGCGAGGAGACGAACGCCTGTACGGGAGCGGGCTCGGTGTCCGCAGCGGCCACCGACGAAGCGGCTGCCACCGACGAAGCCTCTGTCACCGGCGGCGGAGATTCGTCGGTGAGGTCTGCTTGAACGATGTTGTCGCCGAGGTCTTCTCCGACTTCGTCCCGCGTCGTCGGCTCCTGGTCGACCGGTGTGGGGGACTGGTCCGAGGTCGTCGCGTCGGTGTCTTCGTCCGGCTCGGTGAGCGGCGCAGTCTCCGCCGACGAGCTGCCTCCGGAGGACTCGGCTGCGCGCTGCGGCATGGGCTCCTGTTCGGGAGCCTCCGCTGCTGCCTCGTCGACCGGCGGGTCCGCCACCACCTCGGGCTCGTCGACCGTGACGGAGTCGTCGAGCTCTGTTTCGGTGGCCTCCTCCGCGGAGTCCTGATCGTCGACGTCCGAGTCCTGGTCGTCGACGTCGGAGTCCTGATCGGTCGCCTGTGAGGTCGCCGACTCACTCGGTGAGTCCTCGGATGGTGAACCGGTGTCGGCGTGCGCCACCCCGAGCCCGTGACCGGTGGTCACCGCCGCACCGACACCGAGGGCCACGGCCAGCACGCCGACTCGACCGATGTACTTCGCGTAGGTCCCCACAGTCAGTGGAGGAACGGTCGAGGCAGGGGGTTCCCCGTCCACGCGGAAGCTCGGATAGGTCGCCTGGGCGTTGCTGGAATCCTTGCGCTTCTGGTGACGCGGTTTGCTCGACACGACATGGCGACGATGCAATCCAGGGCCCATGGTCCCACTCCAACCCCTCAGGCCCAGTTGGGGCCGCCCCGCGGCTCGCCACATGCCCACGGCGTGCCTAGCCGTGCAAGCATGCAACCAGCAAAATTTGACAATGGAGACAATAAAGCCTCAGAGCGGTCTTTGAAAGCGAAACGGTACAAGTTGAGCTAGCGGGACAGCGCAACGGCCGCCCACGGTCGTGCTCAGGACGGTGTAAAAGGAGCAAATAGGTTACCGGGGTAACCATATTGAGCTACCGAGCCGAAGCCGCCGTCAGCAATGCCGCGAAGGCATGCAATGCAGGTGTGACGACGGCAATTCGGTGACGCGCTGGTCGCTCAGCGAACAGCGATGGCAGACAAGGTTGCTGCTTTCCACCACCTGCGCTCAGCGGAAGCGAACGTGCAACGTCGCGAGGCCGAAAATCTTCTTGCCCGCCGACTTGGCGGACAGCAGGACGACACCGCTGCGCGTCTCAGGGTCCAACGATCGGATCTTGCCGCTGTATTCGATGTCGGCGCCTTCCTTGGCCGACACCACCGCGGGTTGCGAGAGCCGCACCGCATAGCGGGTCACGGCGCCGGGATCCCCCGACCAGGTGGAGACGAATCCGGCGCCGAGGCCCATCGTGAGCATCCCGTGCGCGATCACGTCGGGCAGCCCGGCCAGCTTGGCGATCTCCTCGTCCCAGTGGATCGGGTTGGCGTCCCCGGCCACCCCGGCATAGTTGACCAGGTCACCGCGGGACAGCCGGGTGTGGTGAATCGGTAACGTGTCGCCGACTTTGACGTCGTCGAAACTCGGTGTGCCCGGTGTGCGGGTCAGCGTGCCGTCCGAGATCCGGATGGCACCTTCGGGCCGCACGGTTTTCTGGTACTCGGCATCGGATCCGCCGATGTCGAGGATGTTCATGTCGTGCATCATGGCGTTCTGCACGGCAGTCTTGACGCCCGCGTCGATGTCCTCGGCGGTCACGCCGACGACGGTGGTGTGCAGGGTGTGCACCCGCTCGCCGTGGGCGTCGGTGAAGGTGTTGGTGACGGTGATGAAGTCCCGTCCCGCCGTCCGGCGCACCGAGGACAGCTCCACGTCGATGACCAGCTCGTCGCCGGCGACGATCGGGCGGTGCTGCTCGAAGACCTCCTCGGTCTGCAGATACGTGTCGTAGCCGACGACGATCTCCTCGAACATCCGGCGGTTGCACTGCATGCCCGGGGCCGACGTGAACGTCAGCGGCGCGACGACATCGGAGAAGCCCAGCCCGGCGGCCGCGGCGACGTCCCAGTGCGCGGGGTGGTAGTCCTGCACCGCACGGGCGTACTCACGGATCTTCTCGCGACCGACGAGATAGGTGCCGTCCATCTGGTAGTGGTGGCCGACCCGCGCCTCGAGCGGCGACGTTTCTGCTGGTGCAGTCATAGATGTGTCAACTCTTCCGTCGGCTTTTGCTTGAGGCCGACTACAGCACACTAACCGGCCGACACCTGGGCCCTCGATACCGACCTGGCCGGTGCCGGCGTAGCGGCACGCCACGGGCGGTGGTGTGAGATGGGTTCATGACCGCAACGCTCGTCGCGAAGAACGTTGCCGGCGGGTTCGCCCACCGCACGCTGTTCGAAGGCGTCGACCTGACCGTCGCGCCGGGTGACGTGGTCGGTGTGGTGGGCGCCAACGGAGCCGGCAAGAGCACACTGCTGCGGATCCTCGCCGGCGAGATCGAGCCGCTGGAGGGCTCGGTCAGTGTCGCCCCGGCCGACGCGTTCGTCGGGTGGCTGCCGCAGGAACATGAACGCGTTCCCGGCGAGACGGTCGCCGCCTACGTCGCCCGCCGCACCGGATGCAGCGCGGCGACGCGCGCCATGGACGCGGCCGCCGCGGCCCTGGATGACGCGGGCAACGGGGCCGACGCCTACTCCGCCGCCCTGGACCACTGGCTTGCCGCCGGCGCCGCGGATCTCGACGAACGGTTACCGGCGGTGCTGGCCGACCTGGGCCTGGACTCCGGGGCGGTCCGGCCGGAGTCCACCCCGATGACCGCGTTGTCGGGCGGCCAGGCGGCACGGGTGGGCCTGGCCGCGCTGCTGCTGTCACGGTTCGACGTCGTGCTGCTCGACGAGCCGACCAACGACCTGGACCTCGATGGCCTGGCCCGGCTGGAGCGCTTCGTCGGCGAGCTGCGCGGCGGTGTGGTGCTGGTCAGCCACGACCGGGAGTTCCTGGCCCGCACCGTGACTCGGGTACTGGAGCTGGACCTGGCGCAGAACACCGCCACCGTGTTCGGCGGCGGATACGAAAGTTACCTCGACGAGCGTGAGGTCAACCGCCGCCACCGGCGCGAACAGTACGAGGAGTTCGCGGACAAGAAGGCCGACCTGGTGGCACGCGCCCGGGTGCAGCGGGAATGGTCGAGCCAGGGGACGCGCAACGCGATCCGCAAGGCTCCCGACAACGACAAGCTCCGGCGCCGCGCGGCCACCGAGTCCAGCGAGAAGCAGGCGCAGAAGGTGCGCCAGATGGAGAGCCGGATCGCGCGCCTGGAGGAAGTCGAGGAGCCCCGCAAGGAATGGACGCTGCGGTTCACCATCGGTGCCGCTCCCCGCTCGAGTGCTGTCGTCGCGACACTCGACAGAGCTGTTGTGCGCCAAGGCGATTTCGTGCTCGGCCCGGTGTCGTTACAGGTCGACGCCGGGCAGCGGATCGGCATCACAGGACCGAACGGGGCGGGCAAGTCGACCCTGTTGCGTCTGCTGCTGGGCCGCCGGACCCCCGACGAGGGACGCGCCGGCCTGGGCGCCAGCGTGCACGTCGGGGAGATCGACCAGGCACGCGCCGAGTTCTCCGGAGCAGGGCGGCTGGTCGACCGGTTCGAGCAGCGGGTGCCGTCCTGGCCGACGGCCGACGTGCGGACCCTGCTGGCGAAGTTCGGGCTCGGCGCCGACCACGTGGAACGTGAGGTCGGCGACCTCTCGCCCGGCGAACGCACCCGGGCCGGGATGGCCCTGCTGCAGGCCCGCGGTACCAACGTGCTGGTGCTCGACGAGCCCACCAACCACCTCGACCTGCCGGCCATCGAGCAGCTGGAGCAGGCGCTGGAGACCTACGAGGGAGCGCTGCTGCTGGTGACCCACGATCGCCGGATGCTGCAGAACGTCCGGCTGGATCGCTCGTGGCGGGTGGAGAACGGTCGGGTGCAGGAGCTGTGATCGAACAGGATTCGCCGCTAAGCTCGGGGTTCGCGCGCTGAAGGAGACACCATGCGCCCTGGCGGCACCATGTCCGACGCGGACAGCGCATGGATGACCGACACGTTGCTCGCGCTGCTGAAGACGCCGAGCCCCACGGGCCGCACGGATGCGGTGATGCAGAGGATCGGCGACACCCTGGACGGTTTCGGGGTGTCGTTCTCGCTGACCCGCCGGGGCGCGTTGATCGTCGAACTCCAAGGCGAATCAGCGACCACCGACCGGGCGCTGGTGGTCCACGCGGACACCGTCGGCTGCATGGTCCGCGGGCTCAAGGACAACGGCCGTCTGGAGGTGATCTCCGTCGGGACCTTCTCGGCACGGTTCGCCGCCGGGGCGCGGGTGCGGATCATGTGCGAGGACACCGACGAGCTGATCACCGGCACGATCCTCCCGCTCAAGGCGAGCGGACACGCGTTCGGCGACGCGGTGGACAACCAGAAGACCGACTGGGACCACGTCGAAGTCCGTGTGGACCGCCAGGTTTCGTCGCGGGAGGACCTGATCCGGCTCGGCATCCGGATCGGTGACTACGTCCCGCTGATGGCCGATCCGGAAGTCACCGATCACGGATTCGTCGTTTCGCGTCACCTCGACGACAAGGCAGGCGTCGCGGTCGTGCTGACGCTGATCAAGCACCTCGTCGACAACTCCGTGATGCTGCCGCACCGCACCGCGGTCATGGTCACCATCGCCGAGGAGGTCGGCTACGGCGCCAGCACCGGCCTGCCCGCCGACATCGCCGAGATGATCACCGTGGACAACGCGGTGTGCGCGCCCGGGCAGCAGTCCAGGGAGGACGCTGTGACGGTTCCGATGTCGGACCTGCACGGGCCCTACGACTATCACCTGACCCGCAACCTGTGTCGGCTGGCCGAGGAGTGCGGAATCCCGTTCACCCGGGACGTGTTCCGCTACTACCGGTCGGATGCGGCCGCGGCGATCGAGGCGGGCGCGAACACCCGGGCCGCGCTCGTCGGGTTCGGCGTGGACGGCAGCCACGGCTGGGAGAGAACGCACATCGATTCGATGACGGCGACCTACCGCCTGCTGCACGCCTGGATTCGGTCACCGCTGACCTTCGCCGAATGGGACTCGAAGCCCTCCGGCACCGGCGATCTGCGCGACTTCCCGTCGTCGAAGCAGCCGGCCGCGCCGGAACGCTGAGTCGGTCTACTCGACGACGAAGACCGGGATCTGCCGCGACGTGTTCTTCTGATATTCGGCGTACGGCGGGTATGCCGCGACGGCGAGCGCCCACCAGTGCTCTCGTTCCTCCCCGTCGAGTTCACGCGCGGTGCCCTCGACGACCTTGTCGCCGTCCTGGACGGTCACCGACGGGTTGGCCTTCACGTTGTGGTACCAGCTCGGATGTTTGGGATCGCCGCCCTTCGACGCCACCATCGCGTAGCGGCCGTTCTCCTCGACGCGCATCAACGGCACGTACCGCTTCTTGCCGGACTGCGCTCCGGTCGTGGTGAACAGCACGATCGGGCGGTCGAGTACCTCGACGCCGTCGGTGGTGCCCTGCTCCAGGATGCGCTGGGTCTGTTCGCGGACCCAGTCGGTAGGACTCAACTCTGCTTGCTCGCTCACCTTGCCTCCAACGATCGTGAACCGAACCGGTATTCCCCTGTGTAGCCCGTGTGTCGAGACACAACCCGTCAACCGGTGGTTCGCGTGCTCGCGAACGGAACCGGATCGGGCGCTTCCTCGGTGCCCGGCGTGACGGTGCCACCGATCGGACAGCGCGCGGTCTCGGGCACCTTGATCAGTGCGAGCGCACCGACGACGCACGCGGCCATCATGTAGTAGGCCGGGATCAGCAGGTCCCCGGTGCGGCCGACGAGCCAGTCGTTGATCGCCGGTGCGGTGCCGCCGAACAGCGACGTGGACACGTTGTAGGCGATCGCGAAGCCGGCGTAGCGCACCTGGGTGGGGAACATGGCCGGGAACGTCGCCGAGATCGTGGCCAGCTGCGGGACGTACAGCAACCCGAGGACCGCGAAGCCGATCACCGCACCCCACACGTTCGTGCCCATCAACAGGAACATCGGCACACCGGCGACGAACAGACCGATCAGCGAGAACCACCACAACGGTTTACGTCCCACCCGGTCGCTGAGCAGTCCGGCGAACGGGAGGAACACCATCATCGCCAGCATGCCGATCACCGGGACGATCAGGGACCGGTCCGCCGACAGCCCGATCTGGGTCTCCAGGTAGGTGGGCATGTAGGTCAACAGGGTGTAGTTGACGACGTTCAGCGCGACCACCAGTCCGCCCAACTGCAGGATCGGCCGCCAGTACCCGGTGAGCAGATCCCGGAACTGGGTGGCGGTCTCGTCCTCGGTCTCGCCCTTCTCCTCGAGTTCGCGGAACACCGGGGTGTCATCGAGCCGGGACCGCAGGTAGAGACCGACCAGGCCCAGCGGCGCGGCCACCAGGAACGGCAGCCGCCAGCCCCACTCGTGCATCTGGTCGTTTCCGAGCACCAGGGAACAGCCCAGCATCAACAGCGCGCCGAACGAGAATCCCCCAAGGGTGCCGAACTCCAGAAAGCTGCCGAGGAATCCGCGGCGCCGGTTCGGCGCGTATTCGGCCATGAACGTCGCGGCACCGCCGTATTCGCCGCCGGTCGAGAAACCCTGGATCATCCGCAGCAGCACCAGCAGGAACGGCGCCCACATCCCGATCGATGCGTAGGACGGCAGCAGACCGACGCAGAACGTGGCCCCGGCCATCAGCACGATCGTGATCGCCAGCACGCGTTTGCGGCCCAGCCGGTCCCCGAGCGGTCCCCACACGAACCCGCCGAGCGGCCGGACCAGGAACGAGACGGCGAACGTCATCAACGCGAGCAGCGTCGCGTTGGCCGCATCCCCGGGGAAGATCGCCGCCGAGATGTAGGTGACGCCGTAGGCGTAGATGCCGTAGTCGAACCATTCGGTCGCATTGCCGATCGCCGACGCGGTGATGGCCTTCTTCAGCACTCCGGGCGGCGGGTCGTTCTGGGGACTCATATGTCGGCGATTGCTCGTTATGGGCGGACCTAAACGTTGACGAACGTCACCGGTCCAGGGTGTCGCCGTCTGCAGGACCCGCGTCGACGGCGGGTTCCGAGGGCGCGGGTTCCAGCGCGACGCTCCATGACCGCTGGTGCGGGCTGCGAGCCGGCTGCTGGTCCGCGGCCGGCTGCAGGGCGACGACCTTGCCGACGGCTCGGCGCAACCCGGGTGGACCCTCGATGCGCAGCAGCTCGCTGACCCGTCCGGCGCGGTAGCGCAACGGTGAACCGAGCAGCTCACCCAGCACCACCCCGGCGCCGATCGCCAGCGCGGTCGCGGCCGCCGCCAGGGCCTGCGCCACACCGGCGGAGAAGTCCTGGTCGACGGCGAAGTAGAACACCGCCCGGAAGACGGCCATGCCCGGCAGCATCGGGGTGATGCCCGCGGTGGCGGTCACCAGGGCGGGTGCCTGCCGCCGGATCGAGATCAGCGTCGCGAGGAGGCCGACCCCGACCGCGGCCGCGCCGGTCGCGACCACCTGGCCGAATCCGGCGCGGCTGAGGCCGATCAGCATGGCCTCGGCCAGACCGGCCGCGATCGCGGCGGTGAGCACCGACCGGAGCTTGGCGTAGCTGGCGATGGTCAGACACGCGCCCGCCAGCGCCGCGCCGGCCACCGCGATGGCAATCTGCCCCGGTTGGGTCGGCGGCGTGAAGAACTCGGTGGCCTCGACCCGCAGCTGGATCTCGATGCCTGCCAGGGCCGCGATCTGCAACCCGGCGAGGATGCCGACGACGATGCCGAGGGTCAGGAAGAGCACGTCACCGAGCCGGGCCACCGCGGTGAGCATGTGGCCTGTCAGCGCGTCCTGCACCGAGCCGACGAACGTCATGCCCGCCAACAGCATCACGATCCCGGTGGCGACCAGCGCGGTCACCGCCTGCCCGGCCAGCAGGTACGCCGCAACGGCGATCAGCGTGGCGATGCAGGCGCCGGCGGCCTGCTGAAAGAACGGCGGGGTACCGGCGCGGTTGAGCCGCCGGCTGACGAGGTCGATCAGCACCGAGGTGACGGCCGCCAGGATCCAGGTGACCCAGGTCCCGCCGAGCAGCATCGCGACGCCGAGCGCGAAGCCGGCCCATCCGGCGGCGGAGATCCAGCGCGGGTACGGGTGCGGCTGCTCGGACAACTCGTCCATCGCGGCGTGCGCGTCGTCGACCGACACGCCGCCCGCGGTGATCCGCTGGACCAGCTGGTCGAGTTCGGCGAGCCGGCTGTAGTCGGTCGAGCGGGCCTGCACGGCCCGCACGATGGTGACGGGCGCGCTTTCCTCGTCGGGCAGTGCGGACACGAAGATGGTGGTGACGAAGACGTCGACCACGCAGTCGGAGAGCTGATAGGCCTGCGCGACGTCCTTGGCGGTCGCGACGACGTCCGCGGTGCCCGAGCCGGAGGACAACATCACCTCGGCGAGCCGGATGGTCAGGTCGAGAACCTTACGGGTGTGCCGCTCGCTCAATCCGCCGGAGACGCGTCGGCGCTGGCCGGCGCCGGACGCGGGGTCGCGATGTCCCTTCAGGGCGAAGTGCAACGCGCGCCGGCGCCGGGCCATCCGGTCGGATTTGTCGGCACTCATCACGGGACACGATACTGAGCGTCACGCTCAGGACCTGCCGTCGAGCCGGACAGCGAGGTCGCAGGTGGTTGGCAGTTTTTGTGAAGCGCCGCTAAGTTTCCTCAGGTGAAGTTCTCAGCTGTCGGTGTGCTCGCCCGCTGGATCGTTCCCTGCGTCGCGGTGGCCGCCGTCGCCGGCGTCGGCGTGGTCGCCGAGCCGGGGCCGGTCCCGGCGCCCGCGGTGCGCCTGGCCAGTGAGGCGAACCCGTTGGCCGGGCTGCCGTTCTATGTGAATCCGCACTCCAAGGGCATGCGCGCGGCGCAGGGCGATCCCGATCCGCTGCTGGCCGCTGTCGTGAACACGCCGACCGCGTACTGGATGGACCACATCTCGACCCCGGCCGTGGACGCGAAGTACATCGCCACGGCGCAGGCCGCCGGCACCATGCCGGTGCTTGCGCTCTACGGGATCCCCAACCGTGACTGCGGCAGCTACGCCGCGGGCGGGTTCGGGTCGGCCGGCGCCTACCGGGCGTGGATCGACGGCGTCGCCGCCGCCATCGGCTCCGGGCCGGCGGCGGTCATCCTCGAGCCCGACGCGCTGGCCATGATCGACTGCCTGTCACCCGGTCAGCAGCAGGAACGTCTCGACCTGATCCGCTACGCCGTCGACACCCTGACCCGCAACCCGGCCACCGCGGTGTACGTCGACGCCGGCCATCCGCGCTGGGTGGCCGCCGACGTGATGGCGGGCCGGCTGAACCAGGTCGGCGTCGACAGGGCGCGGGGCTTCAGCCTCAACACCGCGAACTTCTTCACCACTGAGGAGTCGATCGGGTACGGCCAGGCGATCTCGGGCATGACGAACGGATCGCACTTCGTGATCGACACGTCGCGCAACGGCGCCGGTCCGGTCGAGGGGGATCCGCTGTATTGGTGCAACCCCAGCGGCCGGGCTCTCGGCGTGCCGCCCACCACCGCGACCGGGCATCCGATGGTCGACGCGTTCCTGTGGGTCAAGCGTCCCGGCGAGTCCGACGGCGCATGCCGCGGCGCCCCGAGCGCGGGCACGTTCGTCAGCCAGTACGCCGTCGACCTCGCGCGTAACGCCGGCTGGTAGATCAGCCGGCCAAGAGGGCGCCGCGCCACCGCACGCTGGGTCGCGGTGTATCGCGCCGTCGAATCGACAAGGCGCGATGCGGTGTTCCAGGACCCGTGTGCCGATCGGCTCGCCGGGGAGACGACCTCATCATGGACGCCGCCGCGGCCGGCTGCGACCGGGTCCTCAACCTCGCTGCCGGACTGGACACCCGGCCGTACCGGTTGGACCTGCCCGCCGAGTTCACCTGGGTGGAAGGCGATCTCCCGGGTCTCATCGCGGAGAAGGAAGAACTGCTCGCCGGTGAGACGCCGAGATGCCGGCTGACGCGCCACCCCGTCGACCTCGCCGGTCCGGGGCTCATGCAGTGGATGAACGAGAACACCGGTGGGCCGCTGCGGAACGCGCCGTTCAAATTCGCGTGTCCGACGGCATCGGATACTTCGAGCAGTTCGGTTGGCGCGCAGTCGAAGTGGAATCGGTGTTCGTCGTGGCGCACCGTCTGCGCCGGTTGCCGTGGCTGCTGCGACTGGTCGCGTGGCTGCCGCAGCCCGATCCGCACCGTCCTCCCCGGAACCGACCCTGGAGCGCTGTGGTCCGCCTCCTACCCTGGTGAGATGCTGCTCTTCTTCGGTTACGGCACCAAGCAGAAACACCTCGGCCCGGGACAGGTCAGGACATGTCCGCGGTGTCACAACACCACGCAGTGGAACCGGATGCGGGAGTTCAAGCAGTTGACGCTGTTCTTCGTTCCCGTCGCACGGTGGAAGCGCCGGGTGTTCGAGGTCTGCGGTGTCTGCGGCACCGCGGTCGCGGCGTGAAAGGCTAAGCCGTCGAACCATTTCCGGTCGATGACGGTTGCGCTTCGATCACCTCGAGATGCTCGCGCCGAAGACGCTCGCGCCAATTCGAGTCGATCTCGTTGGTGATGAGCATATCGACGTCGGTCCATCCAATCGAGCCGGCGATCGCGCGCTGCCCGATCTTGGAGCGGTCAGCGAGCACCACGACGCGTTGCGACTGCTTGGCCATCGCCGCGGCGATCTCCGCGTCGAGCAGGCTGTTGAATCGCACCCCGAGGTCGAGATCGGCTCCATCGCAACTGAGAAACGTGATGTCGACGCTGAGTTGGGAGATGGCCGCCGTGGCGAGCGGTCCGCTGGTTCCGAAGGACGAGGCGCGAAGGGCGCCGCCGATCACGATCACCTCGAATGACGGGACACTGGCCAGACGTTCGCCGATATTCAACCCAGTTGTCGCGACCCACAGTGAGGGTGCGCGCGAGACGAGTTCCTCAGCCAGCGCGAGTGTGGTGCTTCCGTCGTTGAGGAGGATCGACGAACGACTCTTGACCAGGTCGGCTGCGGCGAGTGCGATGGCGCCCTTCTCGCGGGCGTTCCGCCGTCGGCGGAGATCGAAGGCCTCGTCAAGGGTGCTCGACACCGCGGCCGGTGACGCGCCGCCGCGCACCCGCTTCAGCAGCCCCTGCCGTTCGAGCAGCGACAGGTCACGACGGACGGTTGGGGAGCTGGCGCCCGTGACACGCTGCATGTCGTCGAGGGACGCGAACTGCTGACGAGACAGCAGTTCGAGCAGAAGCGCGTGACGCTCCTCGGCGTGGCGTTCGGGCACGGCATCACATCCTAGTAACGATCACAAACGATCAATCTGTTGCGGCATCTGATCGGTTGTGATTCGATACTGCGATCGTCGTCTCGTGTGGAGGTGTCATGACTACGCCGCCGGCTCACCGCGGGTCCGTGGTCCGGGTGTGGGCCGGTGTGGATCAGGGCACCACCAGCACCCGCACGAATCTGTACGACGATGACGGTCGCTGCGTCGCATCTGCACGCAGACCGTCGGTGACGACACATCCGTTCCCGGGCTGGGACGAGCAGGACGGTGACGCGCTCGTCGCGGCGATCGAAGAAACCGTGCGGGAAGCCGTCGCGTCAGTTCCCGGCGCCCAGCTCGCGGGGATCGGCCTGGCAAATCAGGGCGAATCCATCATCGCGTTCGACCGGCGCACCGGAGAACCGTTGTCGAAAGCCATACTGTGGTCAGACCGACGTGCCGGTGCCGTCGTCGACCGCGTGGCTGATGGCCCCGACGCGGACCGAATCGAAGAGATCACCGGCCTTCGGCTCGACCCGTACTACTCGGCGGCGCGGATGGCCTGGGCGTTGCTGAACCTGCCTGAGGTCGCCGCCGCAGCTGCGGACGGCACCCTGGCGATCGGGACGCTCGACGCGTTCTTCATTCACCGATTGGCGTTCGGCGCCTACGTGACCGATCCGTCGACAGGCAGTCGCACTCAGCTGATGTCGCTCGACCACCTGCACTTCGACAGAGACGTCGCGGCTGCCTTCGGCATCGACATCGATCTGCTGCCGGCGATGGTGGACACCGTGTTCGCCGAGCCGCTGCCCACCACCCTCGGTGCGCCGCTCTACGCCAACGCCGCGGACCAACTCGCGGCCATGGCCGCACTGGGCGCGATCGCGTCCGGGGACACCAAGATGACCTACGGCACCGGTTGTTTCATCGACACCAATGTCGGTCCCGCGCCACGACGTCCCGGCCACGGCCTGATGTCCACCTACGGTTGGACCATCCCGGGGGAATCCAAGGCGTGGGCGATCGAAGGCGGCGTCTTCTGCGCCGCCACCGCTGTCGACTGGCTGGTGCGGCTCGGACTGGCCGAAACCGCCTCACAGGTGGCCGAATTCGCCGCTGCGTGCCCAGCGGCTTCGGACTTCGGGTTGCGCATGCAGCATCCCCTGTTCCTGCCGAGCTTCACCGGGGTGGGAGCTCCATGGTGGCGTGCCGAAGCCGCCGGAGTGCTGAGCGGCATACGGGCATCCACCGACCGCCACGACATGTCCTATGCCGTGCTCGACGGCATCGCCCAGCGGGTCGCCGATGTCATCGACGCGGTGGATGCCGAGCTGGGGACACCCGCTGTCCTGCGTGCCGACGGCGGCCTCAGCAGGAATTCGGTGCTCATGCAGCGTCAGGCCGACCTGTGCGGGCGGCCGATCTCCATCGCCGATCACCATGACAACACCGCTGCGGGTGCCGCGGGCCTGGCGGCCATCGGTGCCGGCGAACTGGATCTCGCCGGTCTGGCCGTCCGGACGAAGTTCACCCGCATCGTCGAGCCGACGCTGCCGGAGGCGCAGCGCGCTATCGAGCGTGCGCGATGGCGCGAATTCGTGGAATCCACCGCCGCATTGGAACCGCCTGCGTTGATCGAAGCCGCTTACCGGCGGACCGGAGAACGGGAGTCATGAGCACAGAGCGATACGACATCGCGGTCATCGGTGCCGGCGTCATCGGCGCAGCGATCGCCGCGGAATTGTCGCGGCGCGCGGTGCGGGTCGTGTGGTTCGAGGCGGCCCATGATGTCGCCGAAGGCGCCAGCAAGGCGAACTCGGCGATCGCGAGCAGTGGCTACGACCTCCCGCCGGGAAGCCTCGAATCGGACCTGATCCTGAAGTCAAGCCCCCAGTGGGAGGCGGTCTGCCGGGCACTGGATGTCCCGTTCCTACGCATCGGGGCATTGTCCCTGGCATTCGACGACGGCGACTCGGACTCGCTGCGCAATCTGGCGACACAGGCGGCCGAGGCGGGCGTCGAGGCCGAGTTGCTCTCCGGCAACGCATTACGCCGCGCGGCGAAGACAGCCGCGCCGACCGCTGTCGAGGCGCTGCACGTGCCGAGCGAAGGAATCATCGACCCGATCAGGCTCACCATCGGACTGGCGAAACTGGCCGTGCTCAACGGTGTGGAACTGCGCCGCTCCACCCCGGTCACCGGTTTCTGGCACGATCCGTCCGGCGCGGTCAGCCACGTCGTCACACCCGCGGGATCGGTCGCCGTAGGAGCGGTGGTCAACGCCGCAGGCGTCAACGCCGACCGCATCACGAACGCGGCTGCGGCCGAGCCCTTCACGATGTGGCCACGCAAGGGGCAGTTCCTACTCCTTGATCGCGCGGTGGGCCACCTGGTGCCGAAGATCATGTGCACTGCACCGACACCGCATACCCGCGGTATATACGCCGTGCCGACCACCAACCGTACGATCCTCGTCGGTCCCACTGCCGACGACAGGGAAGACCGCGCAGACAAATCCACCGACGGACCCACCCTGGACAGCGTGTGGGCCAAGGCGCAGCGCCTGCTGCCCGACGGTGTGGACCGCCGCTACGTCACGAAGTCCTTCTCGGGGCTCCGCCCGGCCAGTGACCGCACCTACCGAATCGAGGTGTCACCGAAAGTGCCGAACCTGGTCCACGCTGCGGGCATCCGGTCCACGGGGGTGTCGGCAGCGCCGGCCGTGGCTGGTTACGTCGCCAATCTGATCGACACCGAAATCATGGACCTGGTGACTAAAGTCTCTGTGCACGAGACGGTTCCGTCATTGTCCCGGTTGGCTGAGTCCGAAACGGACGCGGCTGCAACCGCGTTCGCCACCCGCCCGGACGCGGCGCCGGACCAGCAACCGATGGTGGTGTGTGCGTGTGAACACGTCACCGCCGCGGAGATCGCAGCAGAGTGTCGGGGCCCGGTGCCGGCCACCTCGCTCGACGGGGTGCGGAAACGGACCCGGGCGACGGCCGGACGCTGCCAGGGCGCGTACTGCTCGGTCGGCGTCAGCTTCATCCTCTCTGCGGCCACCGGGGAGAAGCCGGGGGAAATCCGCCAGGGCGAACCCGGATCGCAATGGGAGACCGAACAACGATGACAACCGCCAAACCCCACATCGCCATCGCCGGTTCCGGGCTGGCCGGGCTGCACTGTGCGGTCGCGCTCGCCCCGGCAGCCGACGTCACCGTCTACGAACGGCTACCGGTCGCCGGTGGAGAACACTGGGCAGACCGGGATCATGCCCGTCTCATCCGCCACGCCCGACGGCAGGGCGTGCGATTCGCCGCCGGCACCCAGGTGATCCGCTGGGAGGGCGACCGACTGCTCGCCGTCGGCGATCGCGGTGGGCTCGCGGTTGCCGACGCACTCGTCATCGCCACCGGACATCGCCCTCCGACCCGCACCGAGCTGCACATCGACGGCCATCGCTGCGCCGGCGTCGTGCCGGCCACCCTCGCGCTGCATCTGCTCGCGCAGCGAGTGCGGCTGGGCACCAACGTTGTCGTTGCAGGTGACGCACCGTGGGCAGCGGAATGCGTCGAGACCATCACCACCGGGCGGCGACGGGCCGCCTCCGTGCTGTGGGTAGGCGCGGACTCCCGGACGACCGGTTCGACGTTGACGGTGCGACCTGGCGCCCGTATCACCGCGACCCACGGAATGCCGCGGATCACCGGCGTCACCATCGAAGAAGGTTCGAAGGCGGAGAACATCGCCAGTGACTGCCTGATCCTCGCCGGCCCGGCCGTTCCGTACCGCAACGTCGACGGCGCCGTCCTGGACGACGATCCGGCCGTGTATGCGCAGCGCGAGCCCGGCCGCGCCGAGAGCACAGCACAGATCGGGCAGCGCGCTGCGCGATCGGCACTCGCTTACGCCGGAACACGAACCCAGGCCCATACCGCCGTTGCACCCAGGATTGGACAGCCGCAATGAAAGTCACCTCACCGGTTGGGGAGTTCCCATACACCTTCGAACGGATCCGGCTCGACGGCACCCGCATCGTCGCCGAGGGCCGGATGGGTACCTGGCCCGCCCGTATCGAAGCAGGCGTCACCGACATTCCGGCCCCGGTCCGGATCGGCGTCGTCTCAGCGGCGGTGGGCGTGCTGGTCACCGCCGGTGTCAACTGGCGACGAAACCGTGAGCGGCGAAATGCGTAGCCGTATTCACATACAACTCGCAGGCACCACGTATATCCCACTCGCCGTCCGCTTTTCGGTTCGCTGAAAGGAACCAGTCCGCATGGCCACGCTTGGAAATATCGTCATCTACCTGATGATGACGTTCGTCGTCATCGGCGCAATCTCGTTGGCGTTCCGCGGAGATCGTGGAATCGGCCACGAGTTCAAGGAGGGGTCTATGCGCTGGGCCCACTCTTCATCCCGGTCGCCGGCATCATGGCCGGTCTGCCGTACCTGGCCTGGTTCGTCGAGAATGTCCTCGGCAAGATCTACGAGCCATTCGGCGCCGATGCGGCGATGGCGGCCACGACCCTGATCGCCAGCGACATGGGGGCCTACCAGTTGGCCCATGTGACCGCCGACTCGACCGGTGCCTGGATGACGGCTTCCATCAACGGATTCCTCGTGGGCGCAACGATCTCGTTCATCATCCCGGTGGGACTGGCGATTCTGGACGTCCGTGACCACAAGTACTTCGCGCTGGGCATCATGAGTGGCATCCTGACCGTGCCACTCGGTGTGGTAGTCACCATGGGGATACTGATTCTTGGCGACGGAACGGTGCGCGGCGAGGTGGGCACCGATGGCCCGTCGACGGCGACGTTCGATGGCTTCTCCCTGATCGACGTCCTGGTCAATCTGCTGCCCGTCATCATCGTCACCGTCGCCATCGCGGCCGGGTTGTACTTCGCGACGCGCGCGATGATCACCGGGTTCATCTGGTTCGGCCGTGGCCTCAATGCGGCGATCTACCTGGTGCTGGCCGTCTCGATAGTCGAGCATGTGACCGGCTTTTTCAGCTCGATGTTCAGCTGGTGGGCATTTGACCCGATCATCGCCGACACCGATGATCAGATGCGGGCCCTCGAAGTCGTCGGCAACGTCGCAATCGTGCTGGCCGGGGCATTCCCGCTGGTGTATGCGATTCGCACCTACCTGGACAAGCCGCTGACCGCGGTAGGCACGCGAATGGGTATCAGCAGCGAGGGCACCGCAGGCATTCTGGCCGCCACCACCAACATGTTGGCCGCCTTCCACCTGATCCGGCACATGCCGGCCAAGGACAAGGTGCTGGTGGTCGCATTCGGTACCACGTGTTCGGCACTCATTGGTGATCACCTGGCCTTCACGGCCAATTTTCAGCCGAATCTCATCGCCCCGTTGATGATCGGCAAGATTGTCGCGGGCGTCACAGCGATGTTGTTGGCTTTGTGGATCGCGGTCCCCACCGCTCAGCGCATCGAACGTGAGCGTGCCGAACTCGATGCGCAGGAGTCCGACGCGGTCGCGGCGTGAGGGGCTGAGCCGGCAGGTTGCTGTACGGACGTACAGCGGTTGGGTTATGCTGCGGGCGGCCGAGCGGGAGGAATCCACGATGAGCGACCTGTACTACGACCCGTGGGATGTCGAGATCGACCTAGACCCGTAGCCCACATACCGGCGGCTGCGAGACGAGGCGCCGGTGTATTTCAATGAACGGCACAACTTCTGGGGCATCAGCCGATACGCCGACGTCGACGCGGCGCTGAAGGACACCGCCCGTCTCAGTTCGGCCAAAGGTGACATCCTCGAGGTGGTGCTGACCGATCCGGTGATCCCGGCGGGTATCTTCATCAACGAGGACCCGCCGGTGCACACCATCCACCGGGCCATCGTGGCGCGGGCGTTCACCCCGAAGAAGATGCGTGCCATCGAGGACAAGGTCCGCGCGTTCTGCGTCGCCTGCCTCGACCCTCTCGTGGGACAGGACCGGTTCGATTTCGTGGTGGACCTCGGCGCCGAGCTGCCGATCAAGACCATCGGCATGCTCGCCTGGATCCCCGACTCCGAACAGCCCGCGGTGCGCGCCCACGCCAACGAGGTGCTGCGCAACGAAGCCGGCAAGCCGATCAACATCGACAAGGAGCGGTATTTCACCGGCGAGATGTTCGGCGAGTACGTCGAATGGCGGGAGAAGAACCCGTCCGACGACCTCATCACCGAGCTGCTCGCGGTGGAGTTCGAAGATGAGACGGGCACCACGCGAAAGTTGACCAAACAGGAACTGATCGTGTTCCTGGCGGTGGTCGCGGGCGCCGGCGTCGAGACCACCGGCCGGTTGTTCGGCTGGATGGGCAAGGTGCTTGCCGAACATCCCGATCAGCGAACCGAACTCGCCGAAGATCCGTCGCTGATCCCGGGGGCGATCGAGGAACTGCTGCGCTTCGAACCGCCCGGCCCGCACGTCGCGCGCTACGTCGCCACCGACGATGTGACGTTCCAGGGTCAGGTGATCCCGTCCGGCAGCGCCCTGCTGATGATGCTCGCCTCCGCCAATCGCGACGAGCGGCATTTCGACGACCCCGACGAGTTCGACATCCGCCGCAGACCCGGCGGCCACCTGACCTTCGGTCGCGGCGCGCACTTCTGTGTCGGCGCACCGCTGGCCCGGCTGGAAGGCCGTGTCGCGCTGGAAGAGGTGCTCAAGCGATTCCCCAAGTGGGACATCGACTTTGCCAACGCCCGCCGCTCGCGCACCGCCACGGTCCGCGGCTGGGACTCCATGCCGGCGATTCTCGGTTGAGACAGAACGCAATCCGGCGGTAACAGAAGCCCGCTACATTTCCTCCGTGGTGGCCGACCATACCCGCACCGTGGTGTTCGCGCTCTACGACAAGGTCACGCTGCAGGACGTCGCGGCGCCGCTGGAGATCTTCGCCCGCGCCAACGACTTCGGCGCGCGCTACGCGGTGCTTCTGGTGTCACCCACCGGTGAGCCCGTGGGTACGACGGCCTATGCGCAGCTGAGCGCGGATCTGCCGCTGGCCGAGGCTCCCGAGTCCATCGACACGCTGGTCGTGCCCGGCGGGGTGCCGGCCGACTTCGCGTTCACACCGGGCGTTCACGACATCCCCGAAGAGCCGACACCGGACTCGGTTCCCGACGCGATGGCCATGGTGCGGGAACTCGCGCCGCGTGCGCGGCGGGTCGCATCGGTGTGCACCGGCGCGTTCGTGCTCGCCGCCCTCGGGTTGCTCGACCATCGCCGGGCGACCACACACTGGGCCCACTGCCAGACGCTGGCCCGCACGTACCCGAAGGTCATGGTCGACCCCGACTCCCTGTTCGTCCAGGACGGTCCGTTCATCACCGGGGCGGGGATCACCGCGGGTATCGACCTCGCCCTCGCCCTTGTCGAGAGCGACTTCGGGCCGGCGGTCGCGCGCCGCGTCGCGCGCTGGATGGTGGTCTTCCTGCAGCGGCCCGGCGGGCAGGCCCAGTTCAGCGTCTGGGCGCAATCCGCACTGCCGGTGACGGGCGGTCTGCGCGCGGTGGTGGATTCCGTGGTGACCGATCCCGGCGCCGACCACTCCATCGCGGCCATGGCGGCGCGGGCCGCGGTCAGCGAGCGCCATCTGGTGCGGATGTTCCGGGAGCAGGTCGGGATGACGCCGGCACGGTTCGTCGAGCAGGCCCGCCTGGAAGCCGCCAAGGTCCTGCTCGCCACGGGCGACAAGGGTCAGGACGCGGTGGCCCGGCGGGCGGGGTTCGGGACACCGGACACCATGCGGCGGACGTTCCGCCGCAACCTCGGAATCTCGCCGAGTACGTACCGGAATCGGTTCCGCACCACGGGCATCGAACGGTAGAGCTACGCGGGGGTACGTCGCGCGACCAGATGGTCGCGGACCCGGGCGCCTGAGCGCAGCCCGCTGCGCCGTGCCGCCGCGTGGAACGACTCACCGGCGAGCACCAGCGCGACGGCGTTCTCCAGCCGGATCCGGTTCACGTACTCGCGCAGCGTCACACCGACCTGCGCCTTGAACAGTCGGGCGAGGTGGCGTGGGCTGATGCCGAGTTGTGCTGCCACGGTGTCGAGTTCGTAGTGTCCGGCCGGGTCGACGACCACCGTGGCCATCAGCCGCTCCAGTCCGGGATGTCTCGGTCGGGGGGTGCGGGCGGCCGCCGAGATCTGTGGATGGCCTTCCATGCGCCTGCCGAGCACCACCATCTCCTTTGAGATTTCCTGTGCCACAGCAGCTCCGAAGTCATCGGCTACCATCGCCAGCGCCAGGTCGATACCCGCTGTGCCGCCCGCGGACGTCCAGACCTTGCCGTCGTGGATGTAGACCGACTCCGGCTCGACGGTCGTCGACGGAAACTGTGCGGCGAACGTGTCCAGGTGCCGCCAATGGGTGGTGGCGCGGCGCCCGTCGAGCACACCGGCGGCGGCCAGCGCGAACGAGCCCGCGCAGATCGAGGCGATCCGGCGCGCGGCCGGGGCCAGTGAGCG
>NZ_LMVQ01000213.1 GCF_001545925.1 Mycobacterium sp. NAZ190054
GTGATCTGACTGGTTGAACCCGCCACCGCGGCCGGCCATTTCACCTGGCAGAAATTGAACGACCCCGTGGCCGAAATTGCATTCCACCAGCGGAAAACCGAGAACCGCCCGGCCGGAATGCAATTTCGGCGCAAGAAGGACGCAAGAGGGGCGTTACCGGCGCGGGACCGGCGAGCGCACCACGGCGTTGATGCGGTTCCACGCGTTGATCGTCACGGCCATCGCGACGATCTGTCCGAGCTCACGGTCGGAGAACACCTGCGTCGCCTGGTCGTACACCGTGTCGGGGACCCCGTGATCGCCGAGTTCGGTGAGGGCTTCAGTGAGCGCCAGCACGGCGCGTTCCCGGTCGTCGAACAGATCGCCGGCTTCGGCCCACGCGGCCAAGAGGTCGAGCTTCTGCTCGCTGACGCCGTGCTTGCGGGCGTCACGGGTGTGCATGTCGAGGCAGAACGCGCAGCGGTTGATCTGCGACGCCCGGATCTTGATCAGCTCGCCGAGTTGAGGGTCGAGGTCCTTGGCCGCGGCCATGGAGAGATTCATCATCGCGTCGTACAGTTCCGGCGATGTCTTGTAGATCTTGAGGCGGTCCTGGGTGCTCAATGTCTGGGTCACGTGTTCGACGTTAGCTCCGAATGGCTCGTGAAAATGGTTCAATTCGGGCGTGACTTCGTGGGCCAATCCGGGCACCCGGGACCTCCATCTTGATCTGCGTGGGACGCTGGTCCCCGGCACCCGCGGCACCAAGGACGCGCTGATCACCGCGCTGCGGGACGCGGCCCGCTCGGGCCGGCTGGCCCCCGGCACGATGCTGCCGCCCTCACGGACCTTGGCCGCCGATCTGGGACTGGCCCGCAACACCGTCGCCGACGCCTATGCCGAGCTGGTCGCGGAGGGCTGGCTGGCCTCGCGCCAGGGCGCCGGGACGTGGGTCGTCGACCACACCCCCGCCGCGGTAGCGCGAGCCCGGCCCCGCGGTACCCGCGTCGTCCCCGCGCACAACCTGATGCCCGGTTCACCTGACGTCGCGGAGTTCCCCCGCGGTCAGTGGCTCACCAGCACCCGCCGCGCGCTGACCGACGCCCCGAATGAGGCGCTGCGCATGGGCGATCCCCGTGGCCGACCCGAATTGCGTTCGGCGCTGGCCGAATACCTCGCGCGGGCGCGTGGAGTGCGAACTTCCCCCGAGTCCATCGTGATCTGCGCGGGCGTCCGGCACGCCGTCGAGCTTCTGGTCCGGGTGCTGGGCGGCCCGATCGCGGTGGAGGGATACGGGCTCCACCTCTTCCGTGACGCCATCGCAGCCGCCGGCATCACGACAAAGCCGATCAATGTCGACGAAAAGGGCGCTGTCGTCGAAGAACTCGACGATCACGACGTTTCCGCGGTGCTGCTCACGCCCGCCCACCACAGTCCGCTCGGGATGCCTCTGCACGCGTCGCGGCGCAGCTGGATTGTTGAATGGGCCCAGCACACAAACGGATTCGTCCTCGATGACGACTACGACGGCGAGTTCCGCTACGACCGGCAGCCTGTCGGCGCACTCCAGGCGCTGAGGCCGGACCGGGTGGCCTATCTGGGTTCGACGAGCAAAAGCCTTTCCCCGGCGCTGCGACTGGGCTGGATGGTGTTGCCGGACAGCCTGGTCGACGCGGTGGTCGCGGCCGCGGGGGGCCAGCAGTTCTACGTCGACGCGATCAGTCAGCTCACCCTGGCCGACTTCATCGACCGCGGCTGCTACGACCGGCACATCCGGCGGATGCGGATGAGGTACCGCCGGCGCCGCGACGTGCTTGTCGCCGCACTGGCACCGTTCGGTGTCGGAATCAGCGGACTCTCCGCCGGGGTCAACCTGTTGGTGACACTGCCCGACGGCGCCGAACCGGAAGTCATGCGCCGTGCCGGAGAGGCCGGTATCGCGTTGTCGGGACTGTCGATCATGCGACATCCGCTGGCGGGACCCGAGATCGCCGAGCACGACGGACTGGTCGTCGGCTTCGCCGCCCCCGCCGAACACGCGTTTCCAGCCGCGGTGTCGGCACTGTGTGAGGTGCTCAGAGCGAGCGGCCTCTGACCGCCGCGGCGGGGGGCCGGCGACGCGACAGGGCCACCTCCCGCTGGAGGTGGCCCTGTCACCCGGGAAGCTACTTGACGTCGACGTAGTAGACGCTCCCGGTGACGCTGTTCTGGAACGTGCGGTCGTAGCGGTAGTCGCGGACCGTGGAGCGGATGTCACCGCCCTTGTGGATCCCGACCACGCTGGCCTCGCTCAACGGGGCATCCGAGAGCCGGTTGACCACCACCCGGTGGCCCTGGGCTTCGAGCTGGCTGATCGTGGCATCGGCGTTGCCTCCGGTCGGGGCGGCGACCGCCGGAGCGGCCAACCCGAGCACCGCGGCGGACAGGCCGGCGGCGACAGCGGTGGCGATGGTGAGGTTCTTCATGAGGGGTGTCCTTCCCGGTGTCGGGTCGGAAGCCGTGGAGCGAATCGCGCGGTCTCGACTCGGTGGTGGTGGCGGTCGATCGTGGTGATCTGACTCGTTGAACCCGCCACCACGCCCCGCCATTTCAGCTGGCAGAAATTGAACGACCCCGTGGCCGAAATTGCATTCCACCAGCGGAAAACCGAGAACCGCCCGGCCGGAATGCAATTTCGGCGCAAGAGGCGCGCAAGAGGGGCGTTACCGGCGCGGGACCGGCGAGCGCACGCGCTACCCGTAAGCTGCGCGGGTGGCCGAGCCCCCGATGTCACCGCAGCCGAGCCTGAAGACACAGATCTGGCGGTTCCTGGTGACCGGCGGGCTGGCGGCGATCGTGGACTTCGGGCTGTATGTCGCGCTGCTGGCCGCCGGTCTGCACGTGAACATCGCCAAGACGCTCAGCTTCATCGCCGGCACCACCACCGCGTACCTGATCAACCGGCGCTGGACGTTCCAGGCGCCGCCCAGCACGGCGCGCTTCATCGCGGTGTGCGTCCTCTACGCCCTCACCTATGCGGTCCAGGTGGGCATCAACTACGCCTTCTACATGGAGTTCGACGACAAACCCTGGCGGGTTCCGGTGGCGTTCGTGATCGCGCAGGGCACCGCGACGGTGATCAACTTCGTCGTGCAGCGCGCGGTCATTTTCCGGCTGCGCTGACCACCGCGGCTGTCGCGGTACCCTCTGTGACGATGTTGAGCACGGAGTTTCCGACCACCGCCAAGCGGTTGACCGGCTGGGGCCGCACCGCCCCGTCGGTGGCCGAGGTGCTGTCGACGCCGGATCCCGAGGTGATCGTCAAAGCCGTCGTACAGGCCGCCGAAGACCCCGGCAGGGGCATTCTCGCCCGTGGGCTGGGCCGCTCGTACGGCGACAACGCCCAGAACGGCGGCGGCCTGGTCATCGACATGAACGCGCTGAACCGCATCCACTCGATGGACGCCGACAGCCACCTCGTCGTCGTGGACGGCGGCGTCAATCTCGACCAACTGATGCGGGCCGCACTGCCGCTCGGGCTGTGGGTTCCCGTGCTGCCCGGCACCCGTCAGGTCACCGTCGGCGGTGCCATCGCCTGCGACATCCACGGCAAGAACCACCACAGCGCCGGCAGCTTCGGTAACCACGTGCGCTCGATGGACCTGCTGACCGCCGACGGGGCGGTCCGCACCGTGACCCCCGACGGTCCCGAGGCCGAACTGTTCTGGGCCACCGTGGGCGGCAACGGGCTGACCGGCATCATCCTGCGCGCCACCATCGAGATGACGCCCACCGAGACGGCGTACTTCGTCGCCGACGGTGACGTCACCGCGAGCCTCGACGAGACCATCGCGTTTCACAGCGACGGCACCGAGGCCAACTACACCTACTCCAGCGCGTGGTTCGACGCGATCAGCCCGCCGCCGAAACTCGGCCGCGCCGCGATCTCGCGCGGTTCGTTGGCCACCGTCGACCAGCTGCCGAGGAAGCTGCAGAAGAATCCGCTGAAATTCGATGCGCCGCAACTGCTCACGCTGCCCGACGTGTTCCCCAACGGTCTGGCCAACAAATACACGTTCATGCCGATCGGCGAGCTGTGGTACCGCAAATCGGGGACATACCGCGGCAAGGTCCAGAACCTGACGCAGTTCTATCACCCGCTCGACATGTTCGGGGAGTGGAACCGGGCGTACGGGTCCTCGGGTTTCGCGCAGTACCAGTTCGTGGTGCCCACGGATGCCGTCGAGGAGTTCAAAGCCATCCTCGTCGACATCCAGCGTTCCGGGTTCCACTCGTTCCTGAATGTGTTCAAGCTTTTCGGGCCGGGAAACCAAGCGCCGCTGAGCTTTCCGATTCCCGGCTGGAACGTGTGCGTCGACTTCCCGATCACCACAGGCCTCAACGAGTTCCTCAACGGGCTCGACCGGCGGGTACTCGAGTTCGGCGGCCGGCTGTACACCGCCAAGGACTCCCGCACCACCGCCGAGACCTTCCACGCCATGTATCCCCGCATCGACGAGTGGATCGCCCTGCGCCGCAAGGTGGATCCCGACGGTGTGTTCGCCTCCGACATGGCCCGACGACTGGAGCTTCTCTAGATGGTTTTCGACGCGACCGGCAACCCGCAGGCGATCCTGCTTCTGGGCGGCACCTCGGAGATCGCCCTGGCGATCGGTGAACGGTACCTGCGCAACGCCCGCGCCCGTATCGTGCTGGCGGATCTGCCCGGCCACCCGCGCAAGGACGCCGCCATCGAGCAGATGCGCGCTGCGGGCGCCAAGTCCGTCGACTGGATCGACTTCGACGCGCTGGACACCGAGAAGCACCCTGAGGTCATCGAGGCGGCGTGGCGCGACGGGGACATCGACGTCGCGGTGGTCGCGTTCGGCCTCCTCGGCGACGCCGAGGAGCTCTGGCAGAACCAGCGCAAGGCCGTGCAGATCGCCGGGATCAACTACACCGCAGCGGTTTCGGTGGGCGTGCTGCTCGGGCAGAAGATGCGGGCCCAGGGTTCGGGCCGCATCATCGCGATGAGTTCGGCCGCCGGCGAGCGGGTCCGCCGCTCCAACTTCGTCTACGGCTCCACCAAGGCCGGGCTCGACGGCTTCTACCTCGGCCTCGGAGAAGCGTTGAGTGAGTTCGGGGTTCACGTGCTGGTGATCCGTCCCGGCCAGGTGCGTACCACGACGACGATCGAGCACTGGAAGGCCACCGGCGCCAAGGAGGCCCCGTTCACGGTCGACAAGGAAGACGTCGCCGAGCTGGCCGTCACCGCGTCGAACAAGGGCAAAGACCTGATCTGGGCGCCCGGCGCGTTCCGCTACGTGATGATGGTGCTGCGCCACATCCCGCGCCGTATCTTCCGCAAGCTGCCCATCTGAATCCGGTGGGCAGAAGCGGAGCGACCCGGGAAACGGAGGCCGGTGCCACCCTGGCCGTGCCGCTGCGCACGGCCGGCCAGATGCTCGTCGCGACCGTGGTCGCCGCCGCGGTCGCGACGGTCAGCCTGTTCGCGATCGCGCGCGTCGAGTGGCCCGCCTACAACTCGTCCAACCAGCTGCACGCGCTTACCACCGTCGGGCAGGTCGGCTGCCTGGCCGGGCTGTTCGCCGCCGGCGTCCTGTGGCGCCGGGGCCGGCACACCATTGCCCGGCTCGGCGCGCTGCTGTTCCTGGCCGCGTTCTCGGTGGTGACGCTCGCGATGCCGCTGGGCGCCACCCGGCTCTACCTGTTCGGCATCTCCGTCGACCAGCAGTTCCGCACCGAGTACCTGACCCGGTTCGCCGACCAGACCGCGCTGAACGACATGACCTACATCGGGTTGCCGCCGTTCTACCCGCCCGGGTGGTTCTGGCTCGGTGGCCGGCTGGCGGCGCTGACCGGCACCCCGGCCTGGGAGATGTTCAAACCCTGGTCGATCATCTCGATCACCGTCGCGATCGTGCTCGCGCTGGTGTTGTGGGCCGCGATGGTCCGGTTCGAGTACGCGCTGGTGGTCTCGACCGCGACCGCCGCGGCGGCACTGGCCTACTCCCCCGCCGAGCCGTACGCCGCCATCGTCGCCGTGCTGCTGCCGCCGGTGTTCGTGCTGGCGTGGTCGGGCCTGCGCGGCAGGTCGCGCCACGGCGGCTGGGCCGCGATCGTCGGCACCGGGATCTTCCTCGGCGTCACCGGGCTGTTCTACACGCTGCTACTGGCCTATGCGGCGTTCACGCTGACCGTGATGGCGGTGCTGCTGGCCGCGGCGCGCCGGCACTGGGAGCCGCTGCTGCGGCTGCTGGTCATCGCGGTGATCTCCGGTCTGATCGCGCTGATCGGGTGGGGCCCCTACCTTCTGGCAGCGGCCCGCGGCACACCCGCCGAAACCGGCACCGCGCAGCACTATCTGCCTATGGACGGCGCCGAGCTGTCCTTCCCGATGCTGAGGTTCACGCTGCTGGGCGCGCTGTGCCTGCTCGGCACCGTGTGGCTGGTGATCCACGCCCGCTCCTCCACCCGCGCGGGCGCGCTGGCCGTCGCCGTGCTGACCGTCTACGCGTGGTCGCTGCTGTCCATGCTGACCACCCTGCTGGGCACCACGCTGCTCTCGTTCCGGCTGCAGCCCACCCTGACCATCCTGCTG
>NZ_LMVQ01000214.1 GCF_001545925.1 Mycobacterium sp. NAZ190054
TTCGTCGACGACATCCACCGGCCGGGCATGCTGCACGCCTGCTTCGTGCGCAGCCCGTTCGCCCGCGCCACCGTCAACGGCATCGACACGTCCGCCGCGCTGGCGCTGCTGGTGACGGTGCTGTGCCGGCCGGCGAAACTGGCCGGGCCGCTGCCCGGCTAGTCAGTTGGGGCCGCGCCGCCCGGTCAGCTCCCGGATGGTGTTGACCTCGCTGTCGCGGTACGGGGTGCCGTCGCCGTTGAGCAGATCATGGAACCACAGCCCGGGAGGGCCGGTCACCGGCCGGTCCCAGGAGTCCCACGGCAGGAACGTCTGGGTCTTGCCTGCGACGAAACCCCAGGTGTAGGCACCGACGTTGCGCCGCTTGGTGATCGGCAGGATCGCCTCCACCGTGCTGTCCAGCGTGCGGGCCATGTACTCGGTGCACAGCATCGGCCGGCCCATCGGGGCCAGCTCCTCCAGCCTGGCCTCGAAGCCCCTCGGATCGGCGTAGCTGTGGAACGTGATCACGTCGGAGAGGTCGAGCTGGATGCGGTTGATCTCGTTGCGGCGTGCCGGATCGCCCCACTCGCCGTCCCAGACCCCGCTGGTCAGTGGCTGGATCGGGTCGACGGACCGGGCCCACTGGAAGACCTGGGGCAGCAGCTCGACCACCCGGTCCACCTTGTCCGGGCGTTCCACGTCCTTGTAGGCGTCGGCGGGGTTGTCGGGTTCGTTCCACAGGTCCCAGCCCAGCACCCGTCGGTCGTGGCGGAACTGGCTGATCACACCCACCACGTACTCGCGCAGCACCCGGCGGTGCCGCGGGTCGTCGAGATGGCCGGCGCCCGGGCTCTGCACCCATCCCGAGTTGTGCACACCTGGCGTCGGTCCGCGCTGCGGTCCCAGCCGCGGATGCGGATCCCAGCAGGAGTCGAACAGCACGAACAGCGGTTTGATGCCGTGGTGGGCCGCGATGTCGACGAACCGGGCCAGCCGGCGCTGGAACCCGACACGGTCCTGCACCCACAGCAGGTCGTGCAGGAAAACACGAACGGTGTTGAGCCCGATCAGCTTCGCCATCCGCAGTTCGGTGTCGATGCGCCGCGGGTCGAACGTGCCGGGCTGGAACATCTCCAGTTGGTTGATGGCGTTGGCCGGGATGAAGTTCGCGCCAACGAGCCACCCCTGGGCGCGGTGCCACCGGTGGGCGCGGTCCGGTGACCACCTGGCCAGCTCCGCCGACGCGCGGGGCACGGTCGTCAGCGCCATCCCCGCCGCCAGCACAGCCGGCAATTTGAGCGCAGAGCGACGATCCAGCAGGAGCTCGGGTGGCAAAGTGCAATCCTTCGGTCTGAAGATCGGTGACCCACCGCCGAACCCCACGGCATCTTCGATGAGGGCGTGTCGGACAAGTCGACGGTCGTCAGTGTATCGACCTCCACGGACACCCCGTTACAGCCCCCACCCACCGTGTGACGAGCGGGACATCAACGCACAGAGCAGATTTCGCTGATTGGATAGCCGGGAGTCGACATCGCAGTTCGGCACGGTCCGGACGTCGGGCGAGGCGCCGGTTTTGCCACACGCAATCCGGGAACTTTCTCCGACATGTCTGTGCGCGTCGCGGTCACAGGTCCGACCGGGGAGATCGGTATCTCGGCCATCTCGGCACTGGAGGACCACCCGGAAGTCGAAGCCATCGTCGGCATGGCGCGGCGGCCGTTCGAGCCGGCCGGACACGGGTGGACCAAGACCGTCTACCGGCAGGGCGACATCCTGGACCGCGACGCGGTGCGTTCGCTGGTCGCCGACGCCGACGTGGTGGTCCACCTCGCGTTCGTCATCATGGGCTCGCGGGAGGAGAGTGCCCGGGTCAACCTCGAAGGCACCCGCAACGTCTTCGAGGCCGCCGTCGCCGCCCCCGCTGTCCGCCGGCTCGTCTACACCTCGTCGGTGGCCGCCTACGGCTATCACTCCGACACCCCGGTCCCGATCACCGAGGACGTTCCGCCGCGCGGGTCACCGGAGCACTACTACTCCGAACAGAAGGCGGCGTGCGAGGCGCTGCTCACCGAGGTCACCGCCGGGTCACCGCTGGAGGTGTACATCCTGCGACCGTGCATCGTCGCCGGGCCGAAGGCGACCGCACTGGCCGACGCGATGCCGTGGAATCAGCTTCCCGGTCCGGTGCGGCGGATCACCCAAGCGCTGCCGTTGCTCAAACCGCCGTTCCCCGATCCCGGCACACCGCTGCAACTGGTGCACCACGACGACGTCGCCTCGGCCATCGCGGCCGCCGTGACCACCGAGTCGGCCCCGCCCGGCGCGTACAACATCGCCGGGGACGGGGTGCTGTCGATGTCGGCGGTCGGTGACGCGCTGGGAGCCAGGCCGGTGAAGGTGCCCCGCACCGCGGCGGCCGCGACGTCGGAGGTGATCGCACGGCTGCCGTTCGTCCCGTCGATCCTGGAATGGTTGCACGCGGGCCGCACCTCGGTGGTGATGGACACCACCAAGGCCAGGGAGCAGCTGGGGTGGCGGCCCGAATTCACCGCCGCAGAGACGCTTCGGGCGCTGGCCGGCGCGGTGGGTGACCAGTGATGGAGACGGCCCGGTACGCTCCGGGCCGCGCGGTCGATCTCTTCGGCAACCCTGCCGCGCCGACGGTGCTGCTCTGGCACGGCACCCAGACCGATGCGCGCGCCACCGTCCGGGTCCTGGCCGGGCTTCTCGCCGACCGGGGAATGAGTGTGGTTGCGCCGGACTGGGATTCGCACCGCGCCGACGGCGGCCGCGCCGACCTGCTGGAGTCCGTGCGCTATGCGCGGTCCTGGTCACACAGCCCGGAGCCGTTGACGTTGGTGGGTTGGTCGCTCGGCGGCGTGGCGGCGGCCGGGCTGACCGTGCACGCCCAGGCCCACGGTGTCGCGCTGCGGCACACCGTGTGCCTGGCGGGTGCGTTCACGGCGCGTGATCCGATCTCGGGTGAGGAGGTGACCGCCCGTCTGAACGCCGTCGCCGTGCGCACGCCGTTCACCCTGCTGCACGGCACCGCCGACGACGTGGTGCCCGTGTCGGCCAGCCGGACGTTCGCCGCGGCACTCGCGAACGCCGGCTGGCCGGTGCGGTTCTGCGAACTCGACGCCGACCACGGCGACATCGCAGGCGCCCGCTACGACGCCGCGGCGGACCGCTACGCCCCGGCCGACGATCCGGCCACCCGGCGCACCGCCGGCGAAGTCGCTGATCACGTCGCCGAAGCGGTGCGCCACGGTGGATTAGGTGGTCGCGAAGCGGGTACAGACCAGCAACGCTGAAAGGAGCCGCCGTGGCCACCATTCTCCCGCCCGAGGCGCGCCGAGTCGCGTGCTGTCCGGCGTGCGGATATCCGACCCTCGACGCCAGCGTGTGCGCGCTGTGCAGTCCGCTCACGGCCGGCGTGGTGCCGACCGACCCGGCGAAGGCTACGGTCCCGGGTTGACGACGAGCGAGGACAGCGCCGACCGGATTCGGTCGGGGATCGGAACCGCTTGGCGCCGTTGACGATCGACGAAGACGTGGACGAAGTGGCCGTGCGCGACCGCGGTGTCGTCGGCGGCGGTGAAGATCGCGACGCCGTAGGTCACCGACCGGTTCGTCAGCTTGTCCACCCGCAGGCCGGCCCGTAGTTCGTCGGGGTAGGCCACCGGCGCCAGGTACGCGCATTTCGACTCCACGACAAGGCCGATCACCGGTGCGGTGTGGATGTCCAGGCCGCCCTCGTGGATCAGGAAGTGGTTCGCGACGGTGTCGAAGTAGCTGTAATAGGTGACGTTGTTGACATGCCCGTAGACGTCGTTGTCCATCCACCGCGTCGTGATCGGCAGGAAGTACCGGTAGTCGGCGACGGTGTGGGCCCCGGGTGTTGTCGGCTCGGTCACCAGTAGCTCAGCGCTTGCCGGAAGGTGTCCGCCAACAACGCTTCATCCACGTCGAGCGGGGCGTTCCCGAGCAGCCGCTGCTGCGGCCACGCACCGTCGGCCAGGCGCTGCGCGTCGGCCTCGGAGTACCCGACGCCCGCCAGCCCGTTGGGCATCCCGACCGCTCGCATGACCGCGACGAGGTGGTCGGCCAGCACGCCGCCGGCGTCCTCGGGGGCGGCTCCTGTCGTGTCGGCGCCGAGGTGTCCGGCAGCGTCGAGATGACGCCGCGGGTCCAGCGGCGCGGTGACCCGGAAGGCGGCGGGCGCGTTCAGGATCACCGACATGCCGTGCGGCACCATGGGTTCGTCGCCCGGGTAGCCGTCGGGGTGGAACCGCCTGACCTGCCCGGCCACCGCGTAGGCCATCGCGTGCGGGATGTGCACCCCGGCGTTGCCGAACGCGATGCCCGCCAGCGTCGCCGCCCACATCACCTGCTCGCGCGCCTCCCGGTCGGCGGCGTCGGTGACGGCCCGTTCCAGGTAGCGCCCGAGCAGCCGCAACGCCTCCACGCTGCCCAGGTCGCTCCACGGGTTGGCACCCTGGCTCATCGGGCGTCCACTGGGTCTGGCGGGCGCGGCGCGGCGCAGGTAGGGCCGCGCGGTGTAGGACTCCAGCGCGTGGGAGAGCACGTCGAGCCCGCTGCACGCCACCACGTTGCCGGGCAGCGTGTCCGTGCAGTCCGGATCGACCACGGCTTCGGTGGGGCGCAGGGCGGGTGAGGCGATACCGGTCTTGGCCGCCATGGACAGCAGGTCGAAGATCGCGATGCCGGTGACCTCGCTGCCGGTGCCCGAGGTGGTCGGGCAGGCGATGTGGGGGCGCAGTGGTCCGGGTACCGCGGATCCCGCGCCCACCGGCGCGTTGACGTACTCCAGGAAGTCGGCGGGGTGCGTGGCGTAGAGGTTGGCGGCCTTGGCGGTGTCGATCACCGAGCCGCCGCCGACGGACACGTAGCCGTCCGGAGCGACCTCGGCGGCGAACGCCGCCGCCTGCTTGAAGGATTCGTCGGTCGGTTCGACCCGGACATCGGTGTAGGCGACGACCTCGATGCCGGAATCACGCAACGAGCGGCGCACCGTGTCGAAGATCTCGAGCCCGGCGACGGTCGGGTCGGTGAACAGCGCGACCCGCGCCGCGCCCAGCGCGCCGACCCGGTCGCCCACTTCACGCAGGCAGCCCCGCCCGAAGGTGACCCGGGACGCGTCGACGGTGAACGCGGTGTCGCCTGCGCCGTCCACACCGCTGTGATGGCAGCAACTCATGGTGCCGATTGTCCACGAGCGTGGCGGTGCAGGTCAGCCGGTCTGAGCGGCCAGCCGCGCCCGTTCGGTCATCGACGCGACCACCCCGCCGTCGCTGAGGATGTCGGTGCCGGTGAGGTAACCCGCCTGGTCACCGGCGCAGAACGCCAGCAGGGCGGCCATCTCCTCCGGCTTGCCCCAGCGCGGGACCGCGGCGTCGGTGACCATGGCACCGGCACCGGCCTGCTCCTCGAGCCGGCCCATCTCGGTGTCGATGGATCCCGGCGACACCGACACGATGCGCAGACCGCGGGTGTTGAACCGCTCGGCCTGGGAGCTGCTGTACCACCGCACGAAGCTCTTGCTCAGTGCATACGACAGGCCCGACCGCGCTTCCTCGGGCGCGATCGCACAGGCCTGCAGCATCTCGGCCATGAACGCGTCCGTGTCCTGAAGGGCCAGCGGGAAGGTCGCCGTCGGGATCAGCTCGGCCGGCAGCAGGTGCGCGGCCATCGACGCGACGTTGACGATCGCGGCGCCCTCGCCTGCCGTCGCGAAGAACGCCTCGCCGACGTTCACCGTGCCGAGCGCGTTGGTCCGCATCACATACTCCGGGTCCCCCATGCTGGGGCTCACCCCGGCGGTGTGGATAACCGACGCGAGCGTGCCGAGGCCCGACACCTTCTCGAAGAGCGTGTCGATCCCTTGCCTGCCGGTGACGTCGCAATTGACGGCGTGCACCGTGATTCCGAGGCCGGTCAGCTCGGCGGACGCGGCGTCGAGCCGGTCCTGCCGGACGTCGGCCAGCACCACCTCGTGATCCTTGCCGACCAGCCTGGCGGTGGCCGTGCCCATCCCACCAGCACCGCCGGTGATTAACGAAATCGCTGCCATGTGTAAACCTCCTCGGGACATTCAACACTGCGGCGTGGTGGCGGGGAAACCGCCCGTCGGTACTTTCGAGGACATGTCAGACAACCCGGCCGAGACGGTCGAAGAGGCCGCGCACCCGCCATCCCGCTCCCGCGGCCGCTGGCGCCGGGCGGCGGTGGTGCTGGCCGTCATGGTGCTGCTGTTCGGGGTGCCGTGGTGGACGCTGGTGGCCGGCGGCGCGGCGTGGCCGACCGCCGTCGTGGTCATCGCCACCGTCGTGTTCGTCGCGACGTTCGCGGCGCTGCCGATGCTGATCATGATGATCTTCGCGTACTTTCTGTACGCGTTCTACGACGTCTTCCCGTCCAGGCACCTGGCGCTGGCGGGTGTGATCACCGGACTGACGCTCTACAACGGTGCGGTGATCGCCGAGAT
>NZ_LMVQ01000215.1 GCF_001545925.1 Mycobacterium sp. NAZ190054
CGGCCACGACATCGCCGCCGGCATGCCGATGGAAGAGCTGCGCCGTGCGCTCGACCTGCCGTCCGTCGAGCTGCTGGCGCCGCTGGTGCACGGCACCGGGCTGGAACTCGGCGACGGACGGGTGCGGCAACCGGGCGGGCAACTGCCCGACCGGGTCGACAAGGCCGTCCGGGCGGTCGAGGAGCGACTGGCCACCGAACCGTTCCGCGCGCCGGAGGCCGACGAACTCGCCGAACTACGGCTGGGCCCCAAAGAGCTCGGCGCGGCGATCCGCGCCGGCCGGCTCACCAAGATCGCCGACGGCGTCGTGCTGGGTCCCACCGTCTTCGCGCAGGCCGCCGACATTCTTCGGGTGATACCGCAGCCGTTCACCGTCGCCGAGGCCAAACGCGCGCTGAACACCACCCGCCGGGTCGCCGTTCCTCTCCTGGAGGAACTCGACAGGCGGCACGTCACCCGCCGCAACGCCGACGGCCGACGCCAGGTGAGGTGAACGGGCGCAACGGCTGACCGGAGTGCCGACGCTCACCGACTCTCCGGGCGCTCCCTGTCCCGCCGGGTCGCGCGCAGCGAACCGGGGTGGGCTTTGGCGGTCGGGTCGCGCCGGGTTTTGATCAGGCTGGCGACCGTGACCACGGTGAGGATCACCACGATGACCACCAAGCTCAGGTAGGTGTTCACCTCCGGGATGCTCGGGTTGACGTCGACGTGGGCCCAGTGCAGCACCAGCTTGACGCCGATGAAGGCCAGGATGATCGACAGCCCGGTCGACAGGTACACCAGCCTGTCGAGCAGCCCCTTGACCAAGAAGAACAGCGCACGCAGCCCCAGCAGCGCGAACGCGTTGGCGGCGAACACGATGTACGGCTCGCGGGTGACGCCGAAGACGGCCGGGATCGAGTCGAGGGCGAAGAGCAGATCCACGCTGCCGATCGCGATGAGCACCGCGAGCAGCGGGGTGGCCATCCGACGCCCGTCGGCGCGGGTGAACAGTTTTCCGCCGTCGTAGCCGTCGGTGATCGGGATGAAGCGCCGGGTGGCCCGGATCATGATGTTGTTCTCGACGTCGGGATCCTCGTCCCGGTGCCGGAACAACTGGATGGCGGTGTAGATCAGCAGCAGGCCGAACACCAGGAACATGAACGAGAACAGCGACAGCAGCGTCGCGCCGACGGCGATGAAGATCGCGCGCATGATCAGCGCCAGGATGATGCCGAAGGTCAGCACCTTGTGCTGGTGCTCCTCGGGCACCGCGAAGGTCGCCATGATGATCACGAACACGAACAGGTTGTCGACCGACAGGCTCTTCTCGACGATGTAACCGGCGAAGTACTGGGTGCCGAGGTCGCCGCCGTAGGCGATCGTGAACCACACCCCGAAAGCGACGGCGACCAGGATGTAGAACACCGACCACGCCGTCGCCTCACCGAATCCGACCCGGTGGGGCCGCACCGCCGCCAGGATCAGATCGACCGCGAGCAGCGCGATGATCACGCCGATCGTCACTGCCCAGGTGATCATGCTGATCTCGAGCATGGTCCCTTTGTACCTGAGCGTCCGTGGTTGATCCGGCCGCCGGCGGGTACCCCCGTCCGACCGGGCGTCGAGGCGCGGGTTGCCGAGTTGTGCCATCGACGGTTGTATCGAGAGAGACCGACGGAGACGAAGGTGGACGCGTGGACATCAGGAAGCTGTTCGAGTCGTGGCCGGTGTACCGGCAGCTCACCGGCGACGACAAGCTCGGGCGCGGCAAGGCCGCCCAGTCCAAGCGCAGCCTGACGCTGACCGCGCGCACCGCCGACGCCGACCGCGTCGCACATTCGGTGTGCCCGTTCTGCGCCGTCGGCTGCGCGCAGAAGGTGTACGTCAAGGACGACAAGGTCGTGCAGATCGAGGGCAACCCCGACAGCCCGATCTCGCGAGGCCGGTTGTGCCCCAAGGGTTCGGCCAGCAAGCAGCTCGTCACCGGCCCCCAACGGCTGACCAAGGTCCGCTACCGGGCGCCGTACGCCACCGAGTGGCAGGACCTCGACCTCGACACCGCGATGGACATGGTCGCCGACCGGGTGCTCGACGCGCGCGACAAGGGCTGGGAGCAGTTCGACGCCGACCGCAACACCTTGCGCCGCACCATGGGCATCGCCAGCCTGGGCGGCGCGACGTTGGACAACGAAGAGAACTATCTGATCAAGAAGCTGTTCACCGCCCTGGGCGCCTTACAGATCGAGAACCAGGCCCGTATTTGACACAGCGCCACGGTTCCCGGTCTGGGGGCCTCCTTCGGTCGCGGCGGGGCGACGGACTACCAGCAAGACCTCGTCAACTCCGACTTCATCGTCATCATGGGCTCGAACATGGCCGAGGCGCATCCGGTCGGGTTCCAGTGGGTGATGGAGGCCAAGGCGGCCGGCGCCGAGGTGGTGCACATCGACCCGCGGTTCACCCGCACCAGCGCGCTGGCCGACGAATACGTCCCGCTGCGCGCCGGCAGTGACATCGCCTTCCTGGGCGGGGTGATCAACTACATCCTGTCCAACGAGCTGGACTTCCGGGAGTACGTCACCGCGTACACGAACGCGTCGTTCCTGGTCGACGAGCGCTTCCAGGACGCCGAGGATCTCGACGGGCTGTTCAGCGGTTACGACCGGGAGTCCGCCGCGTACGACCCGGCGACCTGGCAGTACCAGCAGACCGACACCGGCGGGGCCGAAGCCGGGGACGCCGAGGAACGCGGTGAGGAGGCCAAGGAGGAGGCGGCGCCGGATCGGTCCGGCTCGGGTGGGCCGCTGATCGCGGGCGGGGCCGGACCGATTCCGTCCGATCCGACGCTGCAGGACCCGCGCTGCGTGTACCAGATCCTCAAGCGGCACTACGCCCGCTACACCCCGGAGATGGTGGAGCGGGTGTGCGGGGTGCCGGCCGAGCAGTTCCTGCGGATCGCGCAGGCGTGGGCGGAGAACTCCGGCCGCGACAAGACCGCCGCGCTGGTCTACAGCGTGGGCTGGACGCAGCATTCGGTGGGCGCGCAGTTCATCCGCGCGGGGTCGATCATCCAGCTGCTGCTGGGCAACATCGGCCGGCCGGGTGGCGGGGTGCTCGCGTTGCGCGGGCACGCCAGTATCCAGGGCTCGACGGACGTGCCGACACTGTTCAACCTGCTGCCCGGCTACCTCGCGATGCCGCACGCGGGACAGGAGACGTTGATCCACTACCTGCGCAACGTCAAAAGCCCCAACCAGAAAGGCTTCTGGTACAACAGCGACACCTACATGGTGTCGCTGCTCAAGGAGTACTGGGGCGAACGTGCGACGGCGGAGAACGACTTCTGCTTCGACTACCTGCCCCGCATCAACGGCGACCACGGCACTTACCGCACGGTGATGGACATGGTCGACGGCAAGGTGTTCGGGTACTTCCTGCTCGGCCAGAACCCGGCCGTCGGCTCGGCGCACGGCCGGCTGCAACGCCTCGGCATGGCCAACCTGGACTGGCTGGTGGTGCGCGACCTCGTCGAGATCGAGAGCGCCACATTCTGGAAAGACGGGCCGGAGGTCGAGACCGGCGAGATCACCCCGGAGAGCTGCCGCACCGAGGTGTTCCTGTTCCCGGCCGCGTCGCACGTCGAGAAGTCGGGCACCTTCACCCAGACCCAGCGCATGCTGCAGTGGCGCGAACAGGCCGTCGAGCCGCCCGGCGATGCGCGCAGCGAGTTGTGGTTCTTCTACCACCTCGGCCGCATCCTGCGCGAAAAGCTCGCCGGCTCAACGGATGACCGCGACCGGCCGCTGCTGGACCTGTGGTGGGACTACCGGCTCGACGGCGACGAACCGTCCGCCGAGGATGTGCTGCGCCGCATCAACGGCGTCGACTTGACGACGGGCCGCACGCTGAACAGCTACTTCGAATTGAAGGCCGACGGGTCGACGGCGTGCGGCTGCTGGATCTACAGCGGGGTGTACGCCGACGAGGTCAACCAGGCCGCGCGGCGCAAACCCCACACCGAACAGGGCCCGTACGACAACGAGTGGGGCTGGACGTGGCCGCTGAACCGACGGGTGCTCTACAACCGGGCGTCGGCCGATCCCCAGGGCAGGCCGTGGAGTGAGCGCAAGAAGCTCATCTGGTGGGACCCGGAGAAGGGGGAGTGGACGGGCTACGACGTTCCCGACTTCGAGAGGACGAAACCGCCTGACTACGAACCGGAGCCGGGTGCCGTGGGGGTCCCGGCGCTGCGCGGCGACGACGCGTTCGTGATGCAGGCCGACGGCAAAGGCTGGCTCTTCGCACCGAACGGCGTGCTCGACGGTCCGTTGCCGACGCACTACGAACCGCACGAGTCGCCGGTGCGCAACCCGCTGTACCGCCAGCAGGCCAACCCGGCCCGCAAGGTGTACGGCCGGACCGACAACCCGTCGAACCCGTCGTGGCCGGACGCACACGGTGAGGTGTTCCCGTTCGTGTTCACCGCGGCGCGGCTCACCGAACACCACACCGCGGGCGGGATGAGCCGGCAGCTGCCGTACCTGGCCGAGCTGCAGCCCGCCTTGTTCGTGGAGGTGTCACCGGAGCTCGCCCGCATCCGCGGGTTGACGCACATGGACTGGGCGCACGTGGTCACCAGCCGCGCGGCCGTCGACGCCCGGGTGTTCGTCACCGACCGGATGCGACCGCTGCGCATCGAAGACCATGTGGTGCACCAGATCTGGATGCCGTACCACTGGGGGAACAGGGGTCTGGTCGACGGTGACGTGGTCAACGATCTGCTCGGCGTGGTCGCGGACCCGAACGTGTTCATCCAGGAGAGCAAGGTCGCCACCTGTGACATCCAGCCCGGGCGGCGGCCGCGCGGACACCAGCTGCTGGAGTACCTCCGTGCCTACCGCGAACGGGCGCAGATCACCCCGGCGACCGGCACCCATCTCGACACCACCGAACCGGCGCGCGACCACACCGAGGAGACGCCATGAGCCGCAACAGTTTCTACGGACCGCTCGACGACGTGGCCGGTGATGCCGGCTACGACGACCACCCGCCGCGGGTCGGCTTCTTCACCGACACGTCGGTCTGCATCGGCTGCAAGGCCTGCGAGGTGGCGTGCAAGGAATGGAACCAGGTGCCCGTCTCAGGAGATGGGGACGGCTTCAACCTGCTCGGCATGTCCTTCGACAACACCGGTGAACTCGGGGCGAACTCGTGGCGGCATGTGGCGTTCATCGAGCAGCCGGCCGAGCCGCCGGTGGACCTCGGCATGCCCGGCTTCGCGCGCCCCGGTGATGCGACCGGCGCCGAGACCCGGCAGGACTTCCGGTGGCTGATGAGCAGCGATGTGTGCAAGCACTGCACCCACGCCGGGTGCCTCGACGTGTGCCCGACGGGTGCGCTGTACCGCACCGAGTTCTCCACTGTTGTTGTGCAGCAAGACATCTGCAACGGCTGCGGGTACTGCGTGTCCGGATGCCCGTATGGGGTGATCGAGCGGCGGGAGGGCGACGGCCGGGCGTGGAAGTGCACGCTGTGCTACGACCGGCTGACCGACGGCCTGGAGCCGGCGTGCGCGAAGGCGTGCCCGACGGACTCCATCCAGTTCGGGGTCCTCGACGAACTGCGGGAGCGCGCGGCCCTGCGGATCGACGAGTTGCACGAACGCGGCGTGACCGAGGCGCGGCTGTACGGGCACGACCCGAACGACGGCGTCGGCGGGGACGGCGCGTTCTTCCTGCTGCTCGACGAGCCCGAGGTGTACGGCCTGCCGCCGGATCCGGTGGTGCCGACCCGCGACGCCGGCGCGATGTGGCGCTACGCCGGTGCGGCGGCCTCGGCGCTGGTCGGGGTCGCGGTGTCGGCGTTTCTGGGGCGGCGATGAGGGAGAAGCTCAGCGACACCCGCGCGTCGGACATGCATGCGCAGACGCGGCACCGGCGCGGCAGCAAGGACGACACGGCCGTGCCGCCCGCCGACTTGCGGTCCTACTACGGGCGGCAGATCCTCAAGACGCCGGTGTGGAACTGGATGATCGCGGCGTATCTTTTCACCGGCGGACTGTCGGCGGGCTCGGCGCTGCTCGCCGCGGGCGCGGACCTCACGGGGCGCACCCAGCTGCGGAAGGTGTCCCGGCTCGGGGCGCTGGCCAGCTTGCTGGCGAGCATGTACTTCCTGATCGGGGACCTGGGCCGGCCGGAGCGGTTCCACCCAGCAACGATTACTGGTATCTGGCGCTCAACGAGGCGCGCGAGCCGTGGAACGACGTGCGGGTACGCCAGGCGATCGCGTACGCGATCGACCGCGACGCGATCGTGCAGGCGACCAGTTACGG
>NZ_LMVQ01000216.1 GCF_001545925.1 Mycobacterium sp. NAZ190054
TCCTCGAGTTATCTCAACGTCGACGGCGCGAACCGGCGTCTGGAGATCGGCAACACGTGGTACGTCGAGGCGGTGCGCCGGACCGGGGTCAACACCGAGGCCAAGCTGCTGATGCTCGGCCACGCGTCCACCGCCGGAACCGTCGAGCTGATCAGATGGGCCAAGGAGCACGGCATCTCGATCACCGCCGAGGTCACCCCGCATCACCTGCTGCTCGACGACACCCGGCTGCAGACCTACGACGGGCGCAACCGGGTCAACCCGCCGCTGCGCGAGTCCGCCGACGTCGTCGCGCTCCGGCAGGCCCTCGCCGACGGTGTCGTCGACTGCGTGGCCACCGATCACGCGCCGCACGCCGAGCACGAGAAGATGTGCGAGTTCGCCACTGCCAGGCCCGGCATGCTGGGGCTGCAGACCGCGCTGTCGGTCGTGGTCCAGACGATGGTCAACCCCGGGCTGCTGACCTGGCGCGACGTCGCCCGGGTGATGAGCGAGGCGCCCGCGAGGATCGTCGGGCTCCCGGATCAGGGCAGGCCATTGGAGGTCGGAGAGCCGGCGAACCTCACGGTGGTCGACCCCGCGGCGAGCTGGACGGTCACGGGCCCGGCGCTGGCGAGCCGCTCGGCCAACACGCCGTACCATGGCATGGAGCTGCCCGCCGTGGTCACCACGACGTTGCTGCGCGGCAAGATCACCGCGCGCGACGGGAAGGTGAACCGGTGAACACGCCGACGCTGGTGACCTCACTGGTGATGGCGGCGGTCCTGGTCGTGCTCATCGCGGTGCTGATCAACGCGATGATGCGCGGCTGGCGGCGCCGCGTCCAGCGTCAGGCCGAGATGATCGGCACCCTGCCGCCGCTGCCCGACACCGTCGGCCCGGCGCTGGTGCCGGCCACCAAAGGCCTCTACGTCGGCAGCACGCTGGCGCCGCACTGGAACGACCGCGTCGCCGCCGGCGACCTCGGCTTCCGGGCCAAGGCCGTCCTCACCCGCTACCCCGAAGGAATCATGTTGCAGCGCACCGGCGCCGGGCCCATCTGGATACCCGATGACGCCATTTCCGAGATCCGCACCGAGAAGAACCTCGCCGGCAAGGCGCTCACCCACGAGGGCATCCTGGCGATCCGCTGGCGACTGCCGTCGGGTACCGAGATCGACACCGGGTTCCGCGCCGACGACCGCGGCGACTTCGCGAAATGGTTCCCCGAGGAGACCGCATGACGAACAAGGCCCTGCTGGTGCTGGAGGACGGCCGTTTTTTCACCGGCACGACGTTCGGCGCCGTCGGCGAGACGCTGGGTGAGGCCGTGTTCTCGACCGGCATGTCGGGATATCAGGAAACCCTCACCGATCCCAGCTACCACCGCCAGATCGTGATCGCGACCGCACCGCAGATCGGCAACACCGGCTGGAACCACGACGACAGTGAGAGCCGCGGCGACAAGATCTGGGTGGCCGGCTACGCGGTCCGCGATCCGTCGCCGCGCGCGTCCAACTGGCGCGCCACCGGAACCCTCGACGCCGAGCTGGAACGGCAGGGCATCGTCGGGATCGCCGGCATCGACACCCGCGCGGTGGTGCGCCACCTGCGCAGCCGCGGCTCGATGAAGGCAGGCGTGTTCAGCGGTGCCGCGGCGGAGGCGCCGGTCGAGGAACTGCTGGCCCGCGTGCGCGGGCAGGAGGCGATGCTCGGTGCCGACCTCGCCGGCGAGGTCAGCACCGACTCCGGTTACGTCGTCGAACCCGAAGGCCCGCAACGCTTCACCGTGGCCGCGCTGGACCTCGGGATCAAGACCAACACGCCGCGCAACTTCGCCAGGCGTGGGATCCGCAGCGTGGTGCTGCCGTCCTCGGTCACCTTCGAGCAGATCGCCGACGTCAGGCCAGACGGCGTCTTCCTGTCCAACGGCCCGGGTGACCCGGCCACCGCCGACCACATCGTCGGCGTGACCCGCGACGTCCTCGACGCCGGGATCCCGCTGTTCGGCATCTGCTTCGGCAACCAGATCCTGGGCCGGGCGCTGGGCCTGGCGACCTACAAGATGGTGTTCGGCCACCGCGGCATCAACATCCCGGTGATGGACCACTCCACCGGCCGGGTGTCGATCACCGCGCAGAACCACGGCTTCGCGCTGGAGGGCGAGGCGGGCCAGACGTTCGACACCCCGTTCGGGCCGGCCGAGGTGAGCCACACCTGCGCCAACGACGGTGTGGTGGAAGGCGTCCGGCTGAGCAACGGTCGTGCCTTCTCGGTCCAGTACCACCCCGAGGCGGCCGCCGGACCACGGGACGCCGAGTACCTCTTCGATCAGTTCATCGACCTCATGAACCAGGGCAAGCCGGGGGAGTCCAAGTAATGCCACGTCGCCCAGATCTGAACCACGTCCTGGTCATCGGGTCCGGCCCGATCCTCATCGGCCAGGCCGCGGAGTTCGACTACTCCGGCACCCAGGCGTGCCGGGTGCTGCGGGCCGAGGGTCTGCAGGTCACGCTGATCAACTCGAATCCGGCCACGATCATGACCGATCCCGAGTACGCCGACCACACCTACGTCGAGCCGATCACCGCCGAGTTCGTCGAGAAGGTGATCGCCCAGCAGGCCGAGCGCGGCAACAAGATCGACGCGCTGCTGGCCACGCTCGGTGGCCAGACCGCACTGAACACCGCGGTGAAGCTCTACGAGAACGGCGCGCTGGACAAGCACGGCGTCGAGTTGATCGGCGCCGACTTCGACGCCATCCAGCGCGGTGAGGACCGGCAGAAGTTCAAGGACATCGTCACCAAGGTCGGCGGTGAGTCCGCCCGCAGCCGCGTCTGTTTCACGATGGACGAGGTCCGCGAAACCGTCGCCGACCTCGGCCTGCCCGTGGTGGTGCGTCCCAGCTTCACGATGGGCGGCCTCGGCTCCGGCATGGCGTACTCGGCCGAGGACGTCGAGCGGATGGCCGGTGACGGGCTGGCCGCGTCCCCGTCGGCGAACGTGCTCATCGAGGAGTCCATCTACGGGTGGAAGGAATACGAGCTCGAGCTGATGCGCGACGGCCACGACAACGTCGTGGTGGTGTGCTCGATCGAGAACTTCGACCCGATGGGTGTGCACACCGGGGATTCGGTCACCGTGGCTCCGGCGATGACGTTGACCGACCGCGAGTACCAGACGATGCGCACCCTCGGCATCGAGATCCTGCGCGAGGTCGGGGTCGACACCGGCGGCTGCAACATCCAGTTCGCGGTGAACCCGAAAGACGGGCGGCTGATCGTCATCGAGATGAACCCGCGGGTGTCGCGCTCGTCGGCGCTGGCGTCGAAGGCCACCGGGTTCCCGATCGCGAAGATCGCCGCCAAGCTCGCCATCGGCTACACCCTCGACGAGATCGTCAACGACATCACCAAGGAGACACCGGCCTGCTTCGAGCCGACCCTGGACTACGTCGTGGTCAAGGCCCCGCGGTTCGCGTTCGAGAAGTTCCCCGGCGCCGACGCCACCCTGACCACCACGATGAAGTCGGTGGGCGAGGCGATGTCGTTGGGCCGCAACTTCATCGAGGCCCTCGGCAAGGTGATGCGGTCGCTGGAGACCAGCCGCACCGGGTTCTGGACCGGCCCCGACCCCGGCGGCGACGTCGAGGAGGTGCTGGCGCGGCTGCGCACGCCGACCGACGGGCGGCTCTACGACATCGAGTACGCGCTGCGGCTCGGTGCCACCGTCGAACAGGTCGCGGCCGCATCCGGGGTCGACCCGTGGTTCGTCGACCAGATCAGCCGGCTCGTGCAGTTGCGCACCGAGCTGATCGACGCGCCGGTGCTGGGCGCCGAACTGTTGCGCCGCAGCAAGTATCACGGGCTCTCCGATCGTCAGATCGCCGCGCTGCGGCCGGAGCTGGCGGGGGAGGTGGGCGTGCGCGCGCTGCGGCAACGCCTCGGGATTCACCCGGTCTTCAAGACCGTGGACACCTGCGCCGCCGAGTTCGAGGCCAAGACGCCGTATCACTACAGCAGTTACGAGCTCGACCCGGCCGCCGAGACCGAAGTGGCGCCGCAGGCCGACCGGCCCAAGGTCCTCATCCTCGGCTCGGGCCCCAACCGCATCGGGCAGGGCATCGAGTTCGACTACAGCTGCGTGCACGCGGCCACCACGCTGTCGCAGGCGGGGTTCGAGACCGTGATGATCAACTGCAACCCGGAGACGGTGTCGACGGACTACGACACCGCCGACCGGCTGTACTTCGAACCGCTGACGTTCGAGGACGTGCTGGAGATCTACTACGCCGAGCAGGCTTCCGGCCACGGTGGCCCCGGGGTGGTGGGGGTGATCGTGCAGCTCGGTGGGCAGACCCCGCTCGGGCTGGCCGACCGGCTGGAGAAGGCCGGGGTGCCGATCGTGGGCACCGCGCCCGAGGCCATCGACCTGGCCGAGGACCGCGGCCGTTTCGGTGAGGTCTTGACCACCGCCGGGCTGCCGGCGCCGCGGTTCGGCATGGCCACCAGCTTCGACCAGGCCCGCCGGATCGCCGCCGACATCGGCTACCCGGTGCTGGTGCGGCCGTCCTACGTGCTCGGCGGCCGCGGGATGGAGATCGTCTACGACGAGGAGACCCTGGAGGGCTACATCACCAGGGCCACCCAGCTCTCGCCGGAGCACCCGGTGCTCGTCGACCGTTTCCTCGAGGACGCCATCGAGATCGACGTCGACGCGCTCTGCGACGGGACCGAGGTCTACATCGGCGGCATCATGGAGCACATCGAGGAGGCCGGAATCCACTCCGGGGACTCCGCATGCGCGCTTCCGCCGGTGACCCTGGGGCGCAGCGACATCGAGGCGGTCCGGCGCGCCACCGAGGCGATCGCGTTCGGGATCGGCGTCGTCGGGCTGCTCAACGTGCAGTACGCGCTCAAGGACGACGTCCTCTACGTGCTGGAGGCCAACCCCCGCGCCAGCCGCACCGTGCCGTTCGTGTCCAAGGCGACCGCCGTCCCGCTGGCCAAGGCGTGCGCGCGGGTGATGCTGGGCGCCACCATCGCCCAGCTGAGAGAAGAAGGTGTGCTGACCCGCGCCGGCGACGGCGCCACCACGGCGCGCAGCGCCCCGGTGGCCGTCAAGGAGGCCGTGCTGCCGTTCCACCGGTTCCGCAAATCCGACGGATCCCAGATCGATTCGCTGCTGGGCCCGGAGATGAAGTCCACCGGCGAGGTGATGGGCATCGCCCACGACTTCGGCAGTGCGTTCGCCAAGAGTCAGACCGCCGCCTACGGTTCGCTGCCGTCGCAGGGCACGGTGTTCGTGTCGGTGGCCAACCGGGACAAGCGCTCGCTGGTGTTCCCCGTCAAGCGCCTCGCCGACCTGGGGTTCCACATCCTGGCCACCGAGGGAACCGCGGAGATGTTGCGGCGCAACGGCATTCCGTGCGACGAGGTGCGCAAGCACTTCGAACAACCCAGTGGGGACGATCCTCGCCGCTCCGCGGTCGACGCGATCAAGGCCGGCGACGTCGACATGGTGATCAACACCCCGTACGGCAACTCCGGGCCGCGCATCGACGGTTACGAGATCCGTTCGGCCGCGGTGTCGATGAACATCCCGTGCGTGACGACGGTGCAGGGCGCGTCGGCGGCGGTGCAGGGCATCGAGGCGGGCATCCGCGGTGACATCGGGGTGATGTCGTTGCAGGAGCTGCACTCGGTGCTGGGGTCGTGACGGCGGGCGGGTTCGGTGACCGGCTCACCGAGGCCATGGCGCGACGGGGCCCGCTGTGCCTGGGCATCGACCCGCATCCCGAGTTGCTCCGCGCCTGGGGGCTGAGCACCGACGCCGCCGGCCTGGCCGCGTTCAGCGAGACCTGTGTGACCGCCTTCGCGGACTTCGCCGTGGTGAAGCCGCAGGTGGCGTTCTTCGAGACGTACGGCTCGGCCGGCTACGCCGTCCTGGAACGCACGATCGCGGCGCTGCGCGAGGCCGCCGTGCTGGTGCTCGCCGACGCCAAGCGCGGAGACATCGGCTCGACCATGGCGGCCTATGCCGCCGCCTGGGCCGGGGACTCGACGCTGGCGACCGACGCGGTGACCGCGTCGCCGTACCTCGGGACGGCGCGCTGCACCGACGCACCCTCCGGGTTGGACGTCGCGGCCAGCACGAACACTCCCCCCCCGTGCTCGCGCGCGGGGGCCAGCAGCGGCCCCAGCGGGGCGGGGTCGGGAGGGGACACCG
>NZ_LMVQ01000217.1 GCF_001545925.1 Mycobacterium sp. NAZ190054
CCGCGCCCCGGACCTGATCTGCCTCCGTGACATCGACGGTCAGCACCAGCACGCGGTCCCCGTACCCGCGTGCCCAGGATTGCACCTCCGCGGGTCGGCGCACGGTCAACGCCACCCGGCCACCGGCCTGCCCGGCGGCATCGCGATCCCGCACTGCCGGTCCCCGTACGTGGACGCCCCGACGATCGGGTTCGCCCGGCTCACCCCCGGCGTGGACTTCGGTGCGCCGGACGGCCCCGCGGATCTGGTTTTCCTGATCGCGGCGCCGGAATCCGGCGGGCAGGAACACATGAAGCTGCTCTCCAGCCTGGCACGAGCGTTGGTGCGCAAGGACTTCGTGGAGTCGCTGCGCAACGCGGGTTCGGCCGACGAGGTGGTCGGACTCGTCGACGGGGTGGTCAGCCCCGCCCCCACCGCTGCCGCTGCGCCGGCTGCCCCGGCCGAGAAGCCCGCCGCGAAGAAGGTCGTCGCGATCACGGCGTGCCCGACCGGCATCGCCCACACCTACATGGCCGCCGACGCGCTGGCCGCCGCGGCCAAGGAGGCCGGGGTGACCCTGGCCGTGGAGACGCAGGGCTCGTCGGGCAGCACCCCGCTGCCGTCGGACACGATCGCCGGGGCCGACGCGGTCATCTTCGCCACCGACGTCGGGGTCAAGGACCGAGGCCGCTTCGCCGGCAAGCCTGTCGTCGCGTCCGGGGTCAAGCGGGCGATCAACGAGCCCGCCAAGATGATCGCCGAAGCCGTTGCGGCGGCCGACAATCCGAATGCCGCGCGGGTCGAGGGGTCCGGCGCGGCGGCACCGGACACGCCGTCGGGGGATGTCGGCTGGGGCACCCGCACCCGGCAGATCCTGCTGACCGGCGTGAGCTACATGATCCCGTTCGTCGCGGCCGGCGGTCTGCTGATCGCACTCGGCTTCCTGTTCGCCGGCTATGAGATCTCCGACACCGGCAACGACATCGCGCTGAACAACTCGCTGACCAACCTGCCGCCGGGCGGCTTCGCCGAGTACCTCGGCGCGATCCTGTTCACCCTCGGTGGGCTGGCGTTCAACTTCCTGGTTCCGGCGTTGGCCGGTTACATCTCGTTCGCGATCGCCGACCGGCCGGGTATCGCGCCCGGCTTCACCGCCGGGGCGCTGGCGGTGTTCGTCGGCGGCGGCTTCATCGGCGGCATCGTGGGCGGCGTGCTGGCCGGCTTCGCCGCGCTGTGGATCAGCAATCTGAAGGTGCCGCAGTGGTTCCGGGGCCTGATGCCGGTGGTGATCGTCCCGCTCGGCGCGTCGCTGTTCGTCGGCCTGATCATGTTCTTCCTGGTGGGACGTCCGCTGGCGCTGATCAACACCGGCCTGACCGACTGGTTGTCCGGACTGTCCGGTACCTCGGCGGTCGTCCTCGGCATCATCCTCGGCCTGATGATGTGTTTCGACCTGGGCGGCCCGGTGAACAAGGCGGCGTATGCGTTCGCCACCGCCGGGCTGGCCGCCGAGACCACCGCGTCGTTCGAGGTCATGGCAGCGGTGATGGCCGCGGGCATGGTGCCGCCGCTGGCGATGGCGCTGGCCACCACCGTCCGGCCCCGGCTGTTCAGCGAGCCCGAGCGTGAGAACGGCCGGGCCGCTTGGCTCCTCGGCGCATCGTTCATCTCCGAGGGCGCCATCCCGTTCGCCGCGGCCGACCCGCTGCGGGTGATCCCGTCGATGATGTTCGGCGGCGCCGTCACCGGCGCGCTGTGCATGGCGTTCGGCACCACCTCACGCGCCCCGCACGGCGGCATCTTCGTGCTGTTCGCCATCGACAACAAGCTCGGGTTCGTCATCGCGCTCGCGGCGGGCACGGTCGCGGCCGCGCTGGCCGTCGTCGCGGCCAAGCAGTTCATCAAGGCCGGCGCCAAGACCGAACCCGAACTCGTCACCGCCTGACCGTCCATCCGCATCACCTGTAAGGAGAGTCCATGCCCAGCAAGACCGTCATCGTCGGATCGGCCATCGGCCTGCACGCCCGCCCTGCCGCGATCATCGCCGAGGCCGCCGTCGAGGCCGGCGTCCCCGTCACCCTGTCGATGGACGGCGGCGAACCCGTCGATGCCGGCTCGGCGCTGATGATCATGACGCTCGGCGCGGGCAACGGGGCCGAGGTCACAGTGTTCTCCGAGGACGAGGCCGCAGTGAACAAGATCGCCGAGCTGGTCCAGAAAGACCTCGACGCGTAGCCCCACCCGCTTCGCCGAAATTGCATTCCAGCAGCAAAAACGCGAGTACGGGCCGGCCTAGCCGCAATCTCGGCGCCAAGAAAGTGGAATGGCCCCTGTCCCGGCACCCTTAGCATTGCCGATGTGCATTCAACGCGTAGCCGGGAGCTGACTTTTTGGGCTTCCCGACGGTGGGCGGCGAGTTTGCTGTGGCTCGTCCATCGCTGCGGTCAGGTCGTTCGGGGGGTGACAACGCGTGCGGCGTAGTGGTGCGCTGATCGCTGCGCTGTCCCTGGTGCTGCTGACTGCCCCGCCCGCGGGCGCGATCGAGCCGCCGATCATCGATCCGGCGGCGATTCCGCCCGACGAAACAGGCCCTGACCAGCCGATGGAGCAGCGTCGCATCTGTGCTGCGCCGACGGTGTTCCCGAACTCGAACTTCGCCGACCGGCCCTGGGCGACCGACTACCTGCGCCTGCCCGAGGCCCAGAGGTTCGCCACCGGGGCCGGGATCACCGTCGCTGTCATCGACACGGGCGTGAACGGGTCGGCCCGGGTGCCCGCCGAACCCGGCGGTGACTTCGTCGACCAGGGCGGCAACGGCATGTCCGACTGCGACGCGCACGGCACGCTCACCGCGGCCGTCATCGCCGGCCGGCCGGCACCGACGGACGCGTTCGTCGGCGTCGCTCCCGACGCGCGGATCCTGTCGCTGCGGCAGACGTCGGACAGCTTCTCCCCGATGGGCGCCCGCAACGACCCCAACGATCCCAACGCCACCCAGACCGCGGGCTCGCTGCGCAGCCTCGCGCGGGCCATCGTGCACGCGGCCAACCTGGGGGCGCAGGTGATCAACATCAGCGAGGCCGCCTGCTACAAGGTGACCCGCCCCATCAACGAAGCCGTCGTCGGCGCCGCGATCAACTACGCCGTCAACGTCAAAGGCTCGGTGATCATCGTCGCGGCGGGAAACACCGGCAGCGACTGCACGCAGAACCCGCCGCCCGACGCCGCAGCACCGGCCGATCCGCGAGGCTGGCAGCAGGTGCAGACCATCGTGTCGCCGGCCTGGTACTCGCCGCTGGTGCTGACGGTCGGCAGCATCGCCCCGAACGGGCAGCCGAGCGGGTTCTCGATGCACGGTCCCTGGGTCGGGGCCTCGGCGCCCGGCGAGAACCTGATCGCGCTCGGCTACGACGGCAACCCCGTCAACGCGTTACAGGGCGAGGACGGGCCCATCCCGATCAGCGGCACCTCGTTCTCGGCGGCCTACGTCTCGGGGCTGGCCGCGTTGATCAGGCAGCGGTTCCCGGAGTTGACGCCCGCCCAGGTCATCAACCGGATCACCGCCACCGCACGCCATCCCGGCGGCGGCGTGAACAACGTCGTGGGGGCCGGGGTGATCGACCCGGTGGCGGCGCTGACGTGGGAGGTTCCGCCCGGGCCGACCGAGATCCCGTACAACGTCAAGGAGATTCCGCCGCCGGTGTACGTACCGCCGCCGGACCGCAGCCCGATCACCATGGTCGTGGTGGCCGGCGCCGGGGTGGCGGCGCTGCTGGGTATCGGCGCGCTGGCGCGGCGCGCGCTGAGGCGCCGATGAGCGGATTCCTGTCCATCTTCGGACTGCGGTTCAGCACCGGCCACGCGCTGTGGGCAGCGGTGCTGATCCCCGCCTGCCTGCTGCTCTTCGCGCCGCTGGACCTGATGTGGCTCGGGATCACCCTGTCGGTGCTGATCGGTCTGGCATCGGTGGTGACGATCCGCGGCCGCCGCCCCACCGGCTGGGTGGCGTCTCTGTTCGCGTGGCGGCGTCGGCACAAGCAGCCGCCGCCGCGGCCGTCCGAGCCGGCCGTCGGCGCGACCGCGATCCCGGCGGAACACGTCGCGCTGCGCTGGCAGGGTGATTACCTGGTCTCGGCGATCGAACTGGTGCCGCGGCCGTTCACCCCGACCGTGATCGTCAACGGTGCGGCGGCCACCGACGACGTCGTCGACACCCGGCTGGTCGAAGAGCTGCTCACCGCGTACTGCCCGGATCTGGAGGCCGACATCGTCTCGGCCGGTTACCGGGTGGGAAAGACCGCCCCGGCCGCGCTCGTCGCGCTCTACGAGCAGGTCGTCGGACCCTATCCCGCACCGGCGAACCGCCGGACCTGGATCGTGCTGCGCGCCGACCCCGACAGGACGCGGAAGTCGGCGTTGCGGCGCAACGAGGGAGTGGCCGGCCTGGCGCAGTACCTGGTGTCGTCCACCACCCGGATCGCAGATCACCTGGCCAGCAAGGGGGTTGACGCCCGGCCGGCGCGCAGCTTCGACGACTTCGACCGGGCGACCGAGATCAGCTTCGAACGCGAGGCGTGGTCGATGGTCAAGGGCTGCAGCACCTTCACGGCCGCCTACCACGCCCCGGGCGGCCCGGACGTCTGGTGGGCGGCGCGCGCCGATCACACCCTCACCCGGGTGCGGGTCGTGCCCGGGTCGGTGCCGAAATCCACCGTGTTGTTGACGACGCTCGCGAATCCGTCGACGCCGCGCGGGTTCTCGTGCCTGTACGGCGGCCAGCGGGCGGCCCTGCTGGGCGAGAGCCCGGTGACCGACCGGCACTACGAGTTGCCGATCGGGTCCGCCGGTGTGCTGGTCGGCGAGACCGCGGACCGCTACCCGGTGTACATGCCGTTCGACGACGTGGATGTCAGCATCAACCTGGGTAACGCCCGGCTGTTCACGCAGTTCGTCGTCAGATCGGCGGCCGCGGGTGCGGTCGTCACGCTGCAGCCGCAGTTCCAGGAGTTCGCCGGCTTCGTCAACGGCCGGATCGGGCAGGTGGCGAAGGTGGCGTGGCCGAACGCGACCACCTACCTGCGGCCGCAACCGGGTGTCGGTCGGGTGATGTTGCGGGACACCTTCATCGCGACGCCGCGGCACAAACAGCTGCCGATCCGGCTGATCAATCCGCGTGAGGAAAGCCGCTACCAGATGGTTCTCGAGCCATGACGGACATGCGCGACGTCAGGAGGACGCGTAATGGCGGGTGAACTGAAGGTCGACCCCGACGACCTCGAGCGCAAGGCGCTGATGATCGAGGAGATCCCGTGGGGTAGGGATCCCGCCACCGTCACGGTGACGGACCCCGACAAACTCACGCCGACAACGGCGTCGGTGCGGAATCTGATCAAGAACGCCCAGGCTCTGGGCGCCGAGCAGCAGTGGGGCATGGCCGAGAGCCGCCGGCTGGCCGAAACCCTGCGACTGGTCGGCAAGGCCTACCGGACCGTCGACGAAGCGTCCGCGGGCAACATCGACAGCACGATTCCGGGAGGTACGCCGTCACCGGCGCCGGCACCCGTACCCATCGGGGCCAACGCGACACCGGCACCGCCGCCGCCCCCACCGATGCCCGGGTTCGAGAACGTTGCCGCCGACGGCGACATCCTCGACCCCATCGAGACCGACAACAAGCTGACGGACGGGGATCAGGCCGCGGCGCTGCGCAGCGCGGCGACGGAGTGGAGCGCCAACGCCGCCCGACTGGCCGAGGCGGCGGTCCCGTTCGAGATCAAGATCCAGAACTGGGAGGGCGTCGCGGCCGAGACCGCGTACGTGAAGTTCAAGTCGTTCGGTGGCTGGCTGCAGGCGTTGGCGGGCAAGTGGACTCAGCTGGCAGCCGAGGCCGAGAAGCTGGCCGTCGCGCACGACCAGGCCAAGGCGGCCAACGCGCCGGTCCGGGCCCAGTACGAGGCGCTGCAGCACCAGCTGATGACCACGCCGATGGACGGTGGTGCCCGACGCGCCATCCAGCTGCAGATGGAGCAGCTGTATCAGGAGTCGGAGGCGATCCGCGAGCCGCCCTGAGACCCGCCGCTGGGTGAACCACCCTGCGAACCTCCCTGCGGCGCACCTTGTCCCGCGCCCTGAGCCGCCTGCTCGGCCGCCGACATCGGCGACACCGGCGCCTCCTGAGGAGCTTGCGGCTGTCCGCCGCCGGGCTGCGACTGCCCGCCCGACCCCGAC
>NZ_LMVQ01000218.1 GCF_001545925.1 Mycobacterium sp. NAZ190054
CGAACGCGGCGCGCACCCGCTTGCCCTGATGCTCGACGTGAGCCTCGTAGGCGCCGTAGGCCATTCCCACGATCGGAGCGCTGATCGTGGTGGGATGCATGGTGCCCCAAGGCATCTTGTAGACCGGCGCGGTGTTGGTCTGGTATCCGCCCGCGGTGCCGTCGTTCATCGCCTTGTAGGACAGGAAGCGGTGGCGCGGCACGAACACGTCCTTGACCACGACGGTGTTGCTCCCGGTCGCCTTCAGGCCCACCACATTCCAGACATCGTCGATGCGGTAGTCGGCGCGCGGGATCAGGAAGCTTCCGAAATCGACGGGCTTGCCGTCCTTGATCACCGGGCCGCCCAGGAAGGCCCAGGTCGCGTGGTCACATCCCGACGACCACTGCCAGGCGCCGCTGACCAGGTACCCGCCGTCGACCACGGTGCCCGCACCCATCGGCGCGTACGAGGACGACACCCGCACCGTCGGATCGCCGCCCCAGACGTCCTCCTGAGCCTGCTGATCGAACAGCGCCAGGTGCCAGTTGTGCACCCCGATGATCGACGACACCCAACCGGTGGAGCCGCACGCGCTCGCGATGCGCCGGACGGCTTCGTAGAAGATCGTCGGATCGCACTGCAGGCCGCCCCACTGCTCGGGCTGGAGAAGTTTGAAGAATCCGACCTCGTCGAGTTCGGTCACGGTCTCGTCGGGCAGTCGGCGCAACTCCTCGGCGGCGAGCGAGCGCTTCGCGATCCGCGGCAGCAGGTCGTCGATACCGGCGAGAACCGACTGCGCGTCGCGCTGTTCAATGGACGTCACTGGTGTGCCTCCCGAGGCGTGCGAAGTAACCTACATGAGATTAGAACACGTTACGATTTGTGTCGAGTAGCGGTGTCTTGTAGCCGCTGGACCTGCGGACATGCATTTCTGTAACCTGTTCTAGTTATTACCGACCGCGGCGCGAAGAGAGGGCTCATCTTGTGACGGACGTAGCCGCCGACGAACCGCTGGGCAGTCACGTGCTCGAGCTGGAGATCGCCGACGTCATCGACGAGACCGCAGACGCGCGCTCCCTCGTGTTCAAGTCTCCCGAAGACGCCCCGGTCCCGCCGGAGAAACTGCGGTATTCGCCGGGCCAGTTCCTGACCTTGCGGATACCCAGTGACCGCACCGGTTCGGTGGCACGCTGCTACTCGTTGTGCAGTTCGCCGTTCACCGGTGACCCGCTGACGGTCACGATCAAGCGCACGGCCGACGGTTACGCGTCGAACTGGTTGTGCGACAACGCCCACGCCGGGATGAAGATCCACGTGCTCGCGCCGTCGGGCACGTTCGTGCCGAAGACACTGGACACCGACTTCCTGCTGCTCGCAGCTGGCAGCGGCATCACCCCGATGATGGCGATCCTGAAGTCGGCACTGTCGGAGGGCACCGGCAAGGTCACGCTCGTCTACGCCAACCGCGACGAGCAGTCCGTGATCTTCGCCGAGACGTTGCGCGATCTCGCCGCCAAGTACCCGGACCGGCTCACAGCGATCCACTGGCTGGAATCCGTGCAGGGCCTGCCGAGCGTGTCGGCGCTGACCGAGTTGGTCGCCCCGTACGGCTCACGCGAGGCGTTCATCTGCGGGCCTGGTCCGTTCATGGCCGCCGCCGAGGAGGCCCTCGCTTCGGCGGGCCTGTCCGCCGAACGCATCCACATCGAGGTGTTCAAGTCGCTGGAGTCCGACCCGTTCGCGGCGGTGAAACTCGACGCCGATGACAGCGACGAGGGGCCGGCGACGGCCATCGTGACGCTGGACGGCCAGACCCATGAGGTGTCCTGGCCGCGCCGCGCCAAGCTGCTCGACGTGTTGCTGGACAAGGGGCTCGACGCACCGTTCTCGTGCCGCGAAGGCCATTGCGGTGCGTGCGCGGTGGTGAAGAAATCCGGCGACACCGAGATGGAGGTCAACGACGTCCTCGAGCAGCAGGACCTCGACGAAGGCCTGATCCTGGCCTGCCAGGCGCATCCGAAGTCGGATTCGGTGGAAGTCACCTATGACGAGTAGCAGGGGGATTACCTTCATCACGATGAACCGGCTCGCAGCGGCATGCGCGATCGCGCTGACCGCGATGTTGACGGCGGCGCTCGCGCACCCACCGGCGGCCACCGCCGCGTCCAACACCGCGGTGTCCTCGATCCACGTCGACCCCGCCACCCAGATCCAGATGCACGTCACGGCGAACTGTGACGCCGCGCAGAACCGGTGCTTCTACAACACCTCGGCCAACCTGCTGACACCCGGCGGCCCCACCGGATTCCCGCAGGACACCTGGGCCCGTCAGACCATCACCCTGCGCAGCAACTCCCAGGACGTCTGGCAGGAGGCCTGGTACAGCGCGCCGGCCGGCATGCCCCGCGAACTCAAGGGCGCCAACCACGACAACGTGCTGTCCCGGATGCTGAAATCGCTTCGCGACGTCGAGGTCTCGGTGACGTACTTCGGCGGCGGACCGATCGAGCGGTTCACCACCGACGGCGACTCGGTGCCGACCGCGTGGACCACCGGCCAGCCGGCCAAGGGCTCGGAGTTCATCGTGTGCTCGCAGATCCAGGTGGTCTACGGCGGGGTGAACCTCACCACGCCGAGCGCCTGCGCGCAGACGACGTTCGCCTGACAGGGCTTTAGCGCGGCTCGTCGTCGCTCCAGGCGAGCCGGCCGTCCGGGCCGACGACGACCAACTCACCGGCGCGCACTGACTGCTGCACCAGATCGGCCAGGTCGAGCGGCGAGGCATCGGGGTTCGCCGCTGCGATTCCGCGACCCACCTCGTTGTTGAACAGGTCCATCGCCATGCTCGCCGTGTCATTGTCGGGTCTGCCCTCATGCGCGGCGGTGAACCGCGCCGTCCATTCCTCGCCGAATCTGTGGGTCATCAGCGCACTGGCGTAGGCGTGGCGGAACGCGTCGGTGTGGTTGTCGACATCCCGGCCGTCCGGCGGCGGGAACCGCGCGACGGCCTCGGCGGTCGCGTGATCGCGGATGACGAACAGGTCCGGGATACGTGCCGGATCGGCCCGCATCATCGCGATCTCGGTCTGTGTCAGCTCCACGAACGCGATCTCACCGGCGGCTCGGCTCAGAGCTTCCGACACATCGAAAAGCTGTGTGCCACCGGGATCTTCGGCCGCTCTGTAGGTGGCCAGAATCTCGGCGAGGCGCTGCCCGTCCCGCGTGCTCACCGCGGCAGGCCCAGCAGCCTCTCCCCGGCCATGGTCAACAGGATCTGCTCGGTGCCGCCGGCGATCGTCAGGCACCGGGTGTTGAGGAAGTCGTGCACCTGCTGGTTGATCACCGCCCCGGCCCCGTCGGACAGATCCATCCGGAATTCGGCCAGCGCCTGCCGGTACCGCACCCCGATGAGCTTGCGGGCACTGGCCTGCGGGCCCGGGTCCTGGCCTTCGACGGCGAGCTGGGCGATCCGCTGATCCAGCAGCGAACCCACCTGCGCGGTGACGATCAGCCGGCCGAGTTGATCTTGCTGGGCGCCGTCGACCTCCAGCTGCGCGATGACCCGCAGCAGCTCCTCCATCGGGTTTCCCAACGCGGTGCCCTGCGCCATCGCGACGCGTTCGTTGGCCAGCGTGGTGCGGGCCAGCCGCCACCCGTCGTCGACCTGGCCGACGACCATCTCGTCGGGGACGAAGACGTCGTCGAAGAACACCTCGTTGAACAATTCGTCGCCGGTGATCTCCCGCAGCGGGCGGATCACGATGCCGGGACTCTTCATGTCGACCAGGAAGTAGGTGATGCCTTTGTGTTTCGGCGCGTCGGGGTCGGTCCGGGCCAGGCACACGCCCCAGTGCGCCTGTTGCGCCGCCGAGGTCCACACCTTCTGCCCGGTCAACTTCCAGCCCCCGTCAGTCCGGACGGCCTTGGTACGCAACGCCGCCAGGTCAGAACCCGCACCGGGCTCGCTGAACAACTGGCACCACGTCAGCTCACCGCGCAGCGTCGGCGGGACGAACTGTTCGATCTGGCCCGGGCTGCCGTGCTCCAGGATCGTCGGCACCGCCCACCAGCCGATCACCAGATCGGGACGCGCCACCCCCGCGGCGGCCAGTTCCTGGTCGATGAGCAGCTGCTCGGCCGGTCCGGCGCCACGCCCGTGGGGCGGCGGCCAGTGCGGCGCCAGCAACCCGGTCTCGGCGAGCGCGACCTGGCGCTCGCTCTCCGGCGCCGCAGCGACTTCGGCCACCGCAGAAGCGATCTCGGGGCGCAGGCCGGCGACCGACTCCAGGTCGATGTGCAGCTCGCGGCGGACCCCCTGTTGGGTCAACGTGGCCACCCGGCGCAACCAGCGGGACCGTCCGCCCAGGAACTGCGCGATGCCGTAGGCCCGCCGCAGGTACAGGTGCGCATCATGCTCCCAGGTGATGCCGATACCGCCGAGCACCTGGATGCAGTCCTTGGCGTTGGCCTTGGCAGCCTCGATGCCGACAGACGCGGCCAGCGCGGCCGCGATCGACAGCTGATCGGCGTCCGCTTCGCCGGCCGCACCGGCGGCGTCGGCGGCCGCGACGGAGGCCTGTTCGGAGCGCAGCAGCATCTCGGCGCACATGTGCTTGATGGCCTGGAAACTGCCGATCGGTTTGCCGAACTGTTCGCGCACCTTCGCGTACTCGGTGGCGGTGTTCAGCAGCCAGCGGGCCAGGCCGGCCGCTTCGGCGGCCAGCAGCGTGGCGATCAGGTCCACGACCCGCTGCGGGGGGACGTCCAGCGCCTCGGCAGGCGCGCCGTCGAGTGCGACGCCGGCCAGCGGACGGGAGAAGTCGGTGGCGGTAAGCGGTTCGATGGTCACGCCACTCGCGGCGCCGTCGACCAGCAACCAGGTATCGCCGGCAGGCAGCAGCAGCACCCCCGCCGCGTCCGCGCCCAGCACGTACGGAGCGCTGCCCGACACCCGTCCGTCGGCGTAGTCCAGATCGGCGGTCAACGTCATGCCCGCGGTGCGCTGGCCGGTGGCCAGGGCCTCCAGCAGTTCCGCGTGCGAGCCGGGCAGCACCAGCGTGGCCAGCGCGGTGGTCACCACCGGGCCCGGCACCAGCGCGGCAGCCGCCTCGTCGATCATCGCGGCCAGATCCGCTACCGTGCCGTCGGCGCCTCCGTGTTCCTCGGGGAGCGCGACGCCGAAGATCCCTAGTTCGGCCAGGCTGCCGTACGGCGCGCGCCACGCGTCGGCGTGGCCCTGCTCGATATCGCGTGCCGCCTCGACCGACCGCGATGCTGCGGCCCAGCTCCGGACCAGTTCCCGGGCGGCGGACTGGTCGTCGGTGGTGGGAGCGGACGTTGATGCCGACACCGTGTCTCCTAGCGTTTGGGCGAGAAGACGATGCTTCTCACTAGAACGTGTTCTAATAGTGACAGCGTTCGACCGTCAAGTCGACCGTCACCGCAGCAGCAGGGCACGCGGTCGTGCCCGTCACACGGAGAAGAAATACGGGACCGGGATGCGTATCGTTTTCACCGGTAACGCATCACGAAGGAGCCATTCGCCGCATGTCGGGGACGTCGGAGTTCTCAGCTGATAAGTCGCAGACGCCTGCCCGCACCGCGGGTGCGGGCGCCGATTCGCGACCTCGTCAGGTGATGAACGTCGCGGTGCTCGCCGAGTCCGAGCTCGGCTCCGAAGCGCAGCGCGAGCGCCGCAAGCGCATTCTGGACGCCACGCTGGCGATCGCGTCCAAGGGCGGCTACGAAGCCGTGCAGATGCGTGCGGTGGCCGAACGGGCCGATGTCGCGGTCGGCACGCTGTACCGGTACTTCCCGTCCAAGGTGCACCTGCTGGTCTCCGCGCTGGGCCGCGAGTTCGAGCGCATCGACGCCAAGACCGACCGTGCCGCGCTGTCCGCCGGGGCCACCGCCTACCAGCGGCTCAACATCATGGTCGGCAAGCTGAACCGGGCGATGCAGCGCAACCCGCTGCTGACCGAGGCGATGACCCGCGCGTTCGTGTTCGCCGACGCGTCCGCCGCCGGCGAGGTCGACCACGTCGGCAAGCTGATGGACTCGATGTTCGCCCGCGCGATGAGCGACGGGGAGCCCACCGAGGACCAGTACCACATCGCCCGGGTGATCTCCGACGTGTGGCTGTCCAACCTGCTGGCCTGGCTCACCCGGCGCGCATCGGCGACCGACGTCGCCAAGCGGCTCGATCTGGCG
>NZ_LMVQ01000219.1 GCF_001545925.1 Mycobacterium sp. NAZ190054
GCCGAAGGTGGCCGGGGACGCGACGCGGCTACCGTTCGCCGACGAGTCCTTCGACGCGGTGACGATCAGCTTCGGCCTGCGCAATGTCGTCGACCATACGGCTGGGCTGCGGGAGATGGCGCGGGTGACCAAACCGGGTGGGCGGCTGGTGGTGTGCGAGTTCTCCACGCCGACGAACGCGTTGTTCTCGACGGTGTACAAGGAGTACCTGATGCGGGCGCTGCCGGCGATGGCGTCGGCGGTGTCGTCCAACCCGGATGCGTATGTGTATCTGGCGGAGTCGATCCGGGCCTGGCCGGATCAGCGCGAGCTCGCCCGGCGTATCGAGGCGGCCGGCTGGTCGAAGGTCCGCTGGCGCAACCTGACCGGCGGGATCGTCGCGCTGCACGCCGCCACCAAAGCCTGACCCTATTTCCCGCGAGCGTGCGAGTCTGCGGCCGACACGCCGCGAAAATCCGCGACATCACGCACCCTCGCCACCGCTCAGTTCCCGCCACAGCCGCGTCGATTCCTCGCCGACGCGGTCGTCGTGGATCTGTTGGAAGTTGCGTCCTCCGCGCCCGAACGTCGCGACGACGGCTGCGGGGCAACGTGATTCGGGAACGGGGGTGCCGAGCCACGTGCACGGACGGACGTGGACGAGGTCGACGTCCTCGCCGTCGGTGTCGTAGAAGTACGGGCCGTCGATGCGGCCCAACCAGTACCACCCGTCGCCGTCACGGGTCCACACGAACGACCCGTCGGCGGCGTCGGCGAAACGCTGCACGCGGCGCGTCAGCCTCTCAGAATCGCCGAATCGGCCGAATCCGCAGAGTGCCAACGACAGTGCACGCTCGAATGCCAGCCCAGAGTCGATGTCGTCTCGGCGCGATCGCATCGGAGCGCGGTAGACGGACGTCACCGCTGTCGCCTGACGAGCGTGCGCGAAGTAACCGACGGGGACGGCGTGTCGCCCGCAGACCCGCACGCTCGCGCAACCAGTGAGGTCAACTGAATGGGCGGCGGGCATCCATCCGGCGCGACAGCCTGCCCGCACCCCGCCAGGCCCGCGCCACCAGATCCGCGTCCTCGTCGGTGACGAAGTTGCCCATCACCCGCACGGCGGCCTTCATCAGCGCCGACGACCGCATCGCCACCGGCCCCGCCGCGGGCAGGAACCGCGGGAACGTCAACAACAGCGCCAGCCGCCGCGCGATCGAGAACCCGCGCGCGTAGTGCTCGTGCAGCACCGCCGGCCAGGCCGCCGAGTACGGGCCCGAACCGAGCAGCGACGCCGCCAGCCGGCCCGTCTCCAGCCCGTAGTCGATACCCTCGCCGTTGAGCGGGTTCACACACGCCGCCGCGTCGCCGATCAGCATCCAGTTCGGCCCGGCCACCCCGGAGACGGCGCCACCCATCGGCAGCAGCGCCGACAGCCCGGCCCGCGGATCACCCTCGAAGCCCCATTCGTCGCGGCGCAGCCCGGTGTAGTAGTTCATCAGCGGCCGCAGGCCCGCGTCGGCGGGCCGCTTCGACGTCGCCAGCGCGCCGACGCCGATGTTCACCTCGCCGTTGCCGAGCGGGAAGATCCAGCCGTACCCCGGCAGCACCTCGCCGGTGGGGGAGCGCAGCTCCAGATGCGACGTGATCCACGGCTCGTCGCTGCGCGGGGTCGCGATGTACCCGCGGATCGCCACGCCGTACACCGTCTCCTTGTGCCACTGGCGCCCCAGCACGCGTCCGAGCGTCGACCGTGCCCCGTCGGCGACGATCAAGTCCGCGCAGCGCACCACCTCACCGGAGTCCAGCACCACGCCCGTCACCCGGCCCGCGGAATCCTTCTCCACCGACACCGCCTTGACGCCGAGCTTCATCTTCGCGCCGTCGTCGACGGCGACGAGCCGGATCCGCTCGTCCAGTTCGGTGCGCGGCACCGCGCTGCTCGACGACGGGAACGACGGCCCGGGCCAGGGCACCTCGACGTCGGCGCCGAACCCGGACATCCGCAGACCGCGGTGCGCGATCCGGCCGTCCAGCCACGACTGCAGCCCCAGCCGGCGCAGCTCCGCCACCGCCCGTGGGGTCAGCCCGTCGCCGCACGCCTTGTCACGTGGGAAGTGCGCGGAGTCGATCACCAGCACGTCGCGGCCGGCCCGGGCGGCCCAGGCCGCCGCCGACGCGCCCGCCGGTCCGGCCCCGACGACCACGACGTCGGCGCTCGACGATTCCCGTATCGCCGCCTGCCCGTCGGGTGCGGGCACACTGTCCTCCGCCGAGTCCATAGCTCACAGTATGTTGGCTTTGTGAGGACACCGGCGAACGTGGTGGCGGGAGTGGACTTCGGCGACGCTGAGTTCGCCCAGGACGTCCGCGACGGAGTTGCCCGGATCGAGGCTCTGATGTCCGAGGAGCTCGGCAAGGCCGACGAGCTGATGTCCGAGGCCGTCCAGCACCTGTTCCAGGCCGGCGGCAAGCGGTTCCGCCCGCTGTTCACCGTGCTGTCGGCGCAACTGGGCCCCGAGCCGGACTCCTGGCAGGTCACGGTCGCGGGCGCGGTCATCGAACTGGTGCACCTGGCCACGCTGTACCACGACGACGTGATGGACGAGGCGCAGGTCCGCCGCGGTGCGGTCAGCGCCAACGCCCGCTGGGGCAACAACATCGCGATCCTGGCCGGTGACTACCTGTTCGCGACGGCCTCCCGCCTGGTCAGCAGGCTGGGTCCCGACGCGGTGCGGATCATCGCCGACACCTTCGCGCTGCTGGTCACCGGCCAGATGCGGGAGACGCGCGGCGCCGCCGACCACGTGGATTCGGTCGACCACTACCTGAAGGTGGTCTACGAGAAGACGGCCTGCCTGATCTCGGCCTCCGGACGGTTCGGGGCGACGTTCTCGGGCGCCGACGAGGAGCAGATCGAGCGGTTGGCGCGCCTCGGCGGCATCGTCGGCACCGCGTTCCAGATCTCCGACGACATCATCGACATCGACAGCGACCCCGAGGAGTCCGGCAAGGTGCCGGGCACCGACCTGCGCGAGGGCGTGCACACGTTGCCGGTGCTGTACGCACTGCGCGAGACGGGTCCGGACGCCGACCGGCTGCGGGAACTCCTGGCCCACCCGGTCACCGACGACGACGACGTGGCCGAGGCGCTGCGCCTGCTGCGCGCCTCCGAGGGCATGAAGAAGGCCAAGCAGACCGTCGCCGCGTACGCCCGCGAGGCCGAGGAGGAGCTCGCGCAGCTGCCCGCCGGGCCCGGTCGGCAGGCGCTGGCGACGCTGGTGCAGTACACCATCAACCGGCACGGTTGACGCGCGCGGAACCGGAACGGGGCGGTCAGGCGTTGTCTCGGCGAAGTCTCATGCAGGTGTGATGAGGAGGACTCCCTAGTGACTTGGCATCCGCACGCCAACAGGGCCAAGACGTTCCTGTTGCTGGTGCTGTTCTCAGGTCTGATCGTCGGCGTCGGCGCCATGTTCGGGCGCAACATCATGTTCCTGGCGGTGCTGTTCGCCATCGGCATGAACGCCTACGTGTACTTCAACAGCGACAAGCTGGCGCTGCGGGCGATGCACGCCCAGCCCGTCAACGAGATGCAGGCGCCGGTGATGTACCGGATCGTGCGCGAACTCGCCACCACGGCGCGCCAGCCGATGCCGCGGCTCTACATCAGCGACACCGCGGCGCCGAACGCGTTCGCCACCGGCCGCAACCCGCGCAACGCCGCGGTGTGCTGCACCACGGGCATCCTGCATCTGCTCAACGAGCGCGAACTGCGCGCCGTGCTGGGCCACGAGCTGTCCCACGTGTACAACCGCGACATCCTGATCTCGTGTGTGGCCGGCGCGATGGCGTCGGTGATCACCGCGCTGGCCAACCTGGCGTTCTTCGCCAGCATGTTCGGCGGCAACCGCGAGGGCGGCGCCAATCCCTTTGCGATTCTTCTTGTCTCGCTGCTCGGGCCGATCGCCGCGACGGTGATCCGGCTGGCGGTGTCGCGGTCGCGGGAGTACCAGGCCGACCAGTCCGGTGCCGAGCTGACGGGTGATCCGCTGGCGTTGGCCAGCGCGCTGCGCAAGATCAGCGTCGGGGTGGAGCGGGCTCCGCTGCCGCCGGAGCCGCAGCTGGCCGACCAGGCGCACCTGATGATCGCCAACCCGTTCCGGGCCGGCGAGAAGATCGGCAAGCTGTTCTCGACGCATCCGCCGGTCGCCGATCGGATCGCCCGGCTGGAGGCGATGGCCGGGCGCGGTCCGGGCCGCTACTGACCCACCGGCTAACACTGCTCACCGCTGCGGCGACATCTAGGCTGTGAACGTGCGCAGCAGAATCGCAGTCGGTGCCGTGGCTGTCGCCGCGGCCGGTGTCCTCAACGCATCCGGTCTGGCGGCCGCCCAGCCGGCACCGCCGCCGCCTCCGCCCGCACCGAACATCAACGCCTACCCGCCGGCCAACCCGAAGGACTACGCGGTGCTGGAAGGCACCGCGTACGGGTTCAGCTCCAACGGGCTGACCTGCATGCTGCAGCGTTCGGGCGGCTACGGCTGCAACGGCGTGCTGCCGGGTGCGCCGCAGGGCGCGAACCTGGTCAGCGGGGTTTCCGGTGGTGTGCCCGGCTGGGCGTCCACCCCGGCGCCGATCTTCGGCGGCCCGGTCAACGAGCTGCCGCCGAACACCCGGCTGAGCTTCGGCACCGTCAGCTGCGGCGGTGACGGCACGCTGACCGCGTGTGTCGACAGCCGCAATCAGGCCGGCTTCGTCGTGAGCCCGGGCGGGTCGTGGATCGTCAACGAGGTCAACCCGCTGCTGGCGCGGCCCGAAGGCACCAACCCGTACTTCAACTAGGGCTCAGAACCCCGAGCCGTGCACCTCGTGGCCGGGCTTTTCGGCCATCAGCCCGCGGTAGGCCTGCTCGACGGTCGAGCCGTGGTTGACCACCCCGTCGACCTCCCGGGCGATCGGCATCGAGATGCCGAACTTCTCGGCGAACTCCATGATCACGCTGGCGGCTTTGACGCCCTCGGCCACCTGGTTCATCGCCGCGATGATCTCCTCGATGGTCTTGCCCCGGCCGAGCTGCTCACCCACGTGACGGTTGCGGCTGCGCTGGGACGTGCACGTCACGATCAGGTCGCCCATGCCGGCCACCCCCGCGAAGGTTTCGCGGTTGCCGCCCATCGCCACCCCGAGCTTCGACATTTCGGCGACGGCCCGGGCCATCACCATGGCCCGGGTGTTCTCCCCGATGCCCAGTGAGTAGCCCATGCCGACGGCGATCGCGTAGACGTTCTTGAGCGCGCCGGCCATCTCGACACCGACGACGTCGTCGGAGGTGTAGGTACGGAACCGCTTGGTGCGGAACAACTGTGCGAGGTTGGCCGCCAGGTGCTGGTCGGGCATCGCGAGCACGGCGGCCGCGGCATAGCCCTCGGCGACCTCGCGGGCGATGTTGGGCCCGGCCAGGATTCCGGCCGGATGCCCGGGCAGGACCTCGTCGACGATCTGGCTCATCCGGTAGTTGGTGCCCTGCTCGAGGCCCTTCACCAGCGACACCACCGGCACCCACGGCCGCAGCTGGGTCGCCAGCTCGGTCAGTACGCCGCGGAACCCGTGCGACGGGACGCCCATCACGATCACGTCGGCGCACTCGGCCGCTTCGGTGAAGTCGGTGGTGGCGCGCAGCGTGTGCGCCAATTCCACTTCGTCGCCAAGGTATTTCGAGTTGCGGTGTTTCTCGTTGATGTCGGCGGCGGTCTCCTCGGAGCGTACCCACTGCAGCGTCGGCCCGCGCCTGGCGCAGATGGAGGCGACGGTGGTGCCCCACGATCCGCCTCCGAGGACGACGACGTTGGGTTCGCGCTGCGCTGGTGCCATGGAACATCACATTAGGGCGGGAAGCGCGGCGCGAGGCCGGTTTGGAAGAGGTGCACCGACCGTGCCCGCGCGGCGGCGATAATGGGATCCGACTGCTGAGGGGGTTGGTGTTGCCGTTCACGGTATCGACGGTCGAAGCCTCGAACCTGCGCAGCCTGACGGCCGCGGCGGACGAGCTGGGCGCCAAGATCGATGAGCTCGACGCGCCGTCGCCGGGCCGCTTTGCCGTCGGCCAGTTTGTGCACCACCAGGGGTTCTGCGATCGAATCGCCCACGCGGCCACGGGGGTTCAGCGACGAGAATGGGTCCTGGAACACCAGGCCG
>NZ_LMVQ01000220.1 GCF_001545925.1 Mycobacterium sp. NAZ190054
CCGGATGCTGGCGATCAAGGGGGAGCGGGCCGATGAGGAAGTCCGGCAGCACCGGCGGTCGATGGCTGCGCTCGGAGTGTCGAAGGTGAAGGTGGAAAGATGTGGCGCGCAGTACGTGGAGCCGCCCCCGACGCCGTGGTCGTGGTCAAGGATCCCGAGGGCCGGCTGCGGGACCTGTCCTGGGCTCCGGACGCCGATGTCGAGGTGATCCCGGTGGCCGCCGACACCGACGAGGGACGCAGCGTCATCCGGCACTCGGCGGCGCACGTGCTGGCGCAGGCGGTGCAGGACATGTTCCCCGACGCCAAGCTCGGCATCGGGCCGCCGATCACCGACGGCTTCTACTACGACTTCGATGTCGCCGAGCCGTTCACCCCCGAGCACCTCGAGGCCCTCGAGAAGAAGATGCGCAAGATCGTCAAGGACGGTCAGATCTTCGAGCGCCGGGTGTACGCGTCCAAGGAGCAGGCCCGCGAGGAGCTGGCCGCCGAGCCCTACAAGCTCGAGCTCATCGACGACAAGTCCGGCGCAGACGACCCGGAGGTCATGGAAGTAGGCGGTGACGAGCTCACCGCCTATGACAACCTCAACCCCCGCACCCGGGAACGGGTTTGGGGCGATCTGTGCCGCGGTCCGCACATCCCGACCACCCGTTACATCCCGGCGTTCAAGCTGACCCGCAGTTCGGCGGCCTACTGGCGCGGCGATCAGAACAACGCCAGCCTGCAGCGCATCTACGGCACCGCGTGGGAGTCGCAGGAGGCGCTCGACCGCCACCTGGAGCTGATCGAGGAAGCGCAGAAGCGTGACCACCGCAAGCTCGGCGTCGAGCTCGACCTGTTCAGCTTCCCCGACGAATTGGGTTCGGGCTTGCCGGTTTTCCACCCCAAGGGCGGTGTGGTGCGACGCGAGCTGGAGGAGTACTCGCGCCGCAAGCACATCGAGGCCGGCTATGAGTTCGTCAACACCCCGCACATCACCAAAGAACAGCTCTACATCACCTCCGGGCACCTGGAGTGGTACGCCGACGGCATGTTCCCGCCGATGCACATCGACGCCGAATACAACGACGACGGCACGGTGCGCAAACCCGGCCAGGACTACTACCTCAAGCCGATGAACTGCCCGATGCACCACCTGATCTACCGGTCGCGCGGGCGCTCCTACCGAGAACTTCCGTTGCGGCTCTTCGAGTTCGGCAGCGTGTATCGCTACGAGAAGTCCGGCGTGGTGCACGGGCTGACCCGCGTGCGGGGTATGACGCAGGACGATGCGCACATCTACTGCACCCGCGAGGAGATGCGCGACGAGCTGGCCCGGCTGCTGCAGTTCGTGCTCGACCTGCTCGCCGACTACGGTCTCGACGACTTCTACCTGGAACTGTCGACCAAGGATCCGGACAAGTTCGTCGGTTCCGACGAGATCTGGGAGGAGGCCACCGAGACGCTGCGCGAAGTGGCCGAATCCTCGGGCCTGCACCTAGTCCCCGACCCGGGAGGGGCGGCGTTCTACGGGCCCAAGATCTCGGTGCAGGTGCGCGACGCGCTGGGCCGCAGCTGGCAGATGTCGACCATCCAGCTCGATTTCAACATGCCCGACCGCTTCGAGCTGGAGTACACCGCCGCCGACGGCACCCGTAAACGTCCGGTGCTGATCCACCGTGCGCTGTTCGGGTCCATCGAGCGGTTCTTCGGTGTGCTCACCGAGCATTACGCCGGCGCGTTCCCGGCGTGGCTGGCGCCGGTACAGGTGGTCGGCATCCCCGTCGCCGACGACCACATCCCGTACCTGGACGAACTGGTGGCCCGGCTGCGCGCGCTGGGCATCCGTGCCGAGGTCGACACCAGCGACGACCGGATGGCCAAGAAGATCGTCAACCACACCAACCAGAAGGTGCCGTTCATGCTGCTGGCCGGCGACCGCGATGTGGACGCAGGGGCGGTCTCCTTCCGGTTCGGGGACCGCACGCAGATCAACGGGGTCCCGCGGGACCGGGCGCTCGAGGCCATCGCGGACTGGGTGCGGCGGCGCGAGAATGCCACGCCGACAGCCGAACTCGTCGAAACCAGCGCTGGATCGGGCGATGGGTGACGTGGATCCAGAGGGCACGATCGTAGACCGCGGCGTCGGCGATCCGGACCATCTGCAGAGGCTGTGGACACCGCACCGGATGACCTACATCGCCGACGCGGTCAAGGCCGGTTCGGCGGCGTCGTCGGAGCCGTTCACCGACATCCCGAACATGTCGGACGAGGACGGCCTGGTCGTCGCGCGCGGTGAACTGGTCTACGCGGTGCTCAACCTGTACCCGTACAACCCCGGCCACCTGATGGTGGTCCCGTACCGGCGGGTGGCCGAACTGGAGAACCTCACCGAGGCCGAGAGCGCCGAACTGATGGCGTTCACGCAGAAGGCCATCCGGGTGATGAAGGCGGTGTCGCGGCCGCACGGCTTCAACGTCGGGCTCAACCTCGGGACCTCGGCGGGCGGATCGCTGTCCGAACACCTGCACATGCACGTCGTGCCGCGCTGGGGTGGCGACGCCAACTTCATCACCGTGATCGGCGACGCCAAGGTGATCCCGCAGTTGCTGCGCGACACCCGGCAGTTGCTGGCCGCCGAGTGGGACAGGCAGAAGTGAGCGATTTCTACCTGATGACCCGTGCGGCCTACGCCAAGTTGTCCCGGCCGGTGGCCAAGGCGGCGCTCAAACTGGGACTGACACCCGACAGCGTCACGATCCTGGGCACCGCGGGTTCGGTGCTCGCCGCGCTGACGCTGTTCCCGATCGGGCAGCTGTGGTGGGGCGCGGTGGCGGTGTCGTTCTTCGTGCTCGCCGACATGCTCGACGGTGCGATGGCCCGGCAGCGCGGCGGCGGCACCCGCTTCGGGGCGGTGCTGGACGCCACCTGTGACCGCATCAGTGACGGTGCGGTGTTCTGCGGCCTGCTGTGGTGGGCGGCGTTCGGCCTGCACAGCACCGGTCTGGTGGTCGCCACGATGATCTGTCTGGTGTCGTCGCAGGTCATCTCGTACATCAAGGCCCGTGCGGAGGCCAGCGGCCTGTCCGGCGACGGTGGCCTGATCGAACGGCCCGAACGGCTGGTCATCGTGCTCACCGGCGCGGGGCTGTCCGGTCTGCCGTTCTTCCCGCTGCCCTGGCTGCTCGACGTCGCGATGTGGATGCTGGCCGTGACGAGCGTGATCACGGTGGGCCAGAGGCTGCACAGCGTGCGCACCTCCGCCGGGGCCATGGAACCGCTGCCGGTGCGTGAGGCCGGCGACACGCCGGAGACCACCGAACAATGACCGATCACCCGGTCGAGTCGGGCGGCGGGATGCGCTCCCTGCCGTCGGCGCTGAGCGGCCGCCTGACCGACTGGGGATACGCCGCCGGTTGGCGTCTGGTGCGTGCGGCCCCGGAAGCGGTGGCGCGCAACACATTCGATGCCGGGGCCTGGTGGGCGTCCCGCAACGGCGGACCCGATCAGCTGCGCAAGAACCTGGCCCGGGTGATCGGCACGACGCCGGACCAGGTGCCGGCAAGCCTGATGCGCGCCTCGCTGGCGTCGTACGCCCGGTACTGGCGTGAGGCGTTCCGGCTGCCCGCGATGGATCATGACGACCTCGCCAGGCGGCTGCACGTCGCCGACATCGATCTGCTCTGGACGGCGCTGAAGGCCGGCCGGGGCGCGGTGCTGGCGCTGCCGCACAGCGGGAACTGGGACATGGCCGGGGTGTGGTTGGCGCAGAACCACGGCAGGTTCGCCACCGTCGCCGAACGGCTCAAACCCGAATCGTTGTACCACCGGTTCCTGGCCTACCGGGAGAGCCTCGGGTTCGAGGTGGTTCCGCTGTCCGGCGGTGACCGGCCGCCGTTCGACGTGTTGCGGGACCGGTTGAGTGACAACGGGGTGGTGTGCCTGATGGCCGACCGGGACATGACGCGCACCGGCGTGCCGGTCGACTTCTTCGGCGAGCCGAGCAGGCTGCCCGCCGGCCCGGCCAAACTCGCGGTGGCCACCGGAGCCGCGCTGCTGCCCGTGCACTGCTGGTTCGAGCCGGACGACTGGGGCATGCAGGTCTACCCGGAACTCGACACCTCCTCCGGGGACGTCACCGCGATCACACAGGCCCTGGCCGACCGGTTCGCGAAGAACATCGCCGCCCACCCCGAGGACTGGCACATGATGCAGCCGCAGTGGCTGGCCGATCTGTCCGACGAGCGCAGGGCCCGCCTGGAGGCTTCCTGATGCGGATCGGGATGGTGTGCCCGTACTCGTTCGACGTGCCCGGCGGTGTGCAGTCGCACGTGTTGCAGTTGGCCGAGGTCTTACGGGCCGGCGGTCACGAGGTCAGTGTGCTGGCGCCCGCCTCGCCCGAAGCGGGCGACTCGCTGCCCGATTTCGTGGTGTCGGGGGGCAAGGCCGTCCCGATTCCGTACAACGGCTCGGTGGCGCGGCTGCGGTTCGGTCCGGCCACTCACCGCAAGGTCAAGAAGTGGTTGCAGCGGGGCGATTTCGACGTGCTGCATCTGCACGAGCCCAACGCGCCCAGCCTGTCGATGCTCGCACTCAACATCGCCGAGGGCCCCATCGTGGCCACCTTCCACACGTCGACGACGAAGTCGCTGACGCTGTCGGTGTTCGAACCGATCCTGCGGCCGATGCACGAGAAGATCGTCGGCCGGATCGCGGTGTCGGATCTGGCGCGGCGCTGGCAGATGGAAGCGCTGGGCAGCGACGCCGTGGAGATCCCCAACGGTGTGGACGTGGGCAGCTTCGCCTCGGCGCCGCTGCTGCCCGGGTATCCGCGGCCAGGTCGCACCGTGTTGTTCCTGGGCCGCTACGACGAACCCCGCAAGGGCATGTCCGTGCTGCTCGGCGCGCTGCCGGCGTTGGTGCAGCGGTTCGGCGACGTCGAGATCCTGGTGGTGGGCCGCGGCGACGAGGACGAACTGCGTTCGCAGGCCGGGCCGCTGGCGCGGCATCTGCGGTTCCTCGGGCAGGTCGACGACGCCGAGAAGGCGTCGGCGATGCGCAGCGCCGACGTGTACTGCGCGCCCAACACCGGCGGGGAGAGTTTCGGCATCGTGCTGGTCGAGGCGATGGCGGCCGGTACCGCGGTGGTGGCCAGTGACCTGGATGCATTCAGCCGCGTTCTGGACAACGGTGCGGCGGGCCGGTTGGTGGCCGTCGACGACTCCGCGGCGCTGGCCGACGGGCTGATCGACGTGCTCGCCGACGACGCGGCCCGGTCCCGCTACGTCGAGTACGCGACGCAGGCGGTGCAGCGGTACGACTGGTCGGTGGTGGCCCGGCAGATCGTGCGGGTGTACGAGACCGTCGCCGGCACCGGGGTGAAGATCCAGGTCGCGTCGTGATCCCGTGGTTGGCCGCCGTCCTCATCGCGGTGCTCGTCGCGGTGATCCTGCTGACCGCGGGCTGGGCCTACCAGACGGCCAACCGGCTGGACCGGCTGCACGTCCGCTACGACCTGTCGTGGCAGGCGCTCGACGCAGCTCTGGCCCGCCGGGCGGTGGTGGCCCGCGCGGTGGCCGTCGAAGCGCACGGCGGGGGACCGGAGGGTAGACGGCTCGCCGCGCTGGCCGACGCCGCGGAGCGGGCTTCACGCCCCAGCCGGGAGGCCGCCGAGAACGAGTTGTCGGCGGCCCTGGCGCGGGTGAACCCCGCCTCGCTGCCGCTCGCGCTGGTCGCAGAGCTGGCCGACGCCGAGGCGCGTGTGGTGCTGGCGCGCCGTTTCCACAACGACGCGGTGCGCGACACCCTCGCGTTGCGTGAACGCCCGCTGGTGCGCGTCCTGCGGCTGGGGGGAACCGCGGCGCTGCCAACCTATTTCGAGATCGCAGAGGGCGGCGACCTGTCGGCGCGCGAACCCGCGCCGCCGAGCAGGCGGACCTCGGCCCGGGTGATCCTGCTCGACGGGGACGGCGCGGTGCTGCTGCTGTGCGGATCCGACCCGGCCGCCGCAGGCGGGGACGAGCCCCCGCCCCGCTGGTGGTTCACCATCGGGGGCGCGGCGCAGGTCGGGGAGTCGTTGGCCCAGGCCGCGGCGCGGGAACTGTACGAGGAGACCGGACTGCTGGTGCCGCCTGAGCTGATGGTGGGTCCGGTGTGGCGCCGCGACGCCGTCATCGACTTCAACGGCTCG
>NZ_LMVQ01000221.1 GCF_001545925.1 Mycobacterium sp. NAZ190054
CTTCCTGACTTTCTGACGTAGACGTAGATGCGCCGATTCCGCGGAAAACCAAACGGCCGGTCGGCCCCCTCTTCGCGTGCTGTCCCGCCGTCTTCGCTGCCGGGATGACTCGGTCGGTTATCTGCGCGAGTTCGGCAACATCGTCTTCCACTTCTCGCTGCTCGGCCTGCTGGTCGCGATCGCCGCAGGCAAGATGTTCAGCTACGAGGGCAACGTCATCGTCGTCGCCGACGGCGGCCCCGGATTCTGCTCGGCATCCCCGGCCGCGTTCGACTCGTTCCGGGCCGGCAACACCGTCGACGGTACCTCGCTGTACCCGATGTGCGTGCGGGTCAACGACTTCCAGGCCACCTATCTGGAGAACGGTCAGGCGGTCGGCTTCCAGGCCGACATCGAGTACCAGGCCGGTGAGGATCTCGACACCGGCACCTGGCGGCCGTATCTGTTGAAGGTCAACGAGCCGCTGCGCGTCGGCGGTGACCGCGTCTACCTACAGGGCCACGGTTACGCGCCGACGTTCACGGTCACCTTCCCGGACGGGCAGACCCGCACCCAGACGCTGCAGTGGCGGCCCGACGACCAGATCACCTTCCTGTCGTCGGGGGCGATGCGGTTCGACCCGCCGGGCGGCACCTATACCGACGAACTGCAGCGCCGCCGCAACCAGCTCGCCATCCAGGGGTTGTTCGCGCCGACCGCGCAGCTGCACGGCACCCTGCTGTCGTCGAGCTTCCCCGAGATGAACGACCCCGCCGTCGCGATCGACATCTACCGGGGCGACACCGGCCTGGACACCGGCCGGCCCCAGTCGCTGTTCACCCTCGACCCCCGCATGATCGACCAGGGCCGGCTCACCAAGGCCGCCCGGGTGAACCTGCGGGACGGCGAGGACACCCGACTCGACGACGGAACCGTCGTCCGCTTCGACGGCGCGGTCCCGTTCGTCAACCTGCAGGTCTCGCACGACCCCGCCCAGATCTGGGTGCTGGTGTTCTCGATGACGATGATGGCCGGGCTGCTGGTGTCGCTGATCGTGCGCCGCCGACGCGTCTGGGTGCGGCTCACGGCTGGGCCTGCGGGTACGGTGAACGTCGAGCTGGGCGGCCTGGCCCGCACCGACAACTCGGGGTGGGGCGACGAGTTCGAACGGCTGACGGCCCGGCTTCTCGCCGCCATCGGGGCCGCCGCGCCGGCGCAGGAAGAGAAGAAAGCGGATCGCTCATGAGCACGACCATCGACATCGGGCTGGCCCGGTATTCCGACTGGGCGTTCACGTCGTCGGTGCTGGTGCTGGTGGCAGCGCTGCTGCTGCTCGCCGTCGAACTGGCCTACAGCCGCAGCCGCAAGGCCGAGAACCGCGAACTGGTCAGCGCCGGAGGCGTCGCCCGGGACAGCGCCGCGCCCGGTGTCGTCGTCGACGCGCCGCGGCGCCCGTTCGACGAGCGGCTCGGCACCTCCGGGGTCGCGCTGGTCTACGTCGGCATCGTGCTGCTGCTGGCATGCATCGTGCTGCGCGGGCTGTCCACCTCGCGGGTGCCGTGGGGCAACATGTACGAGTTCATCAACCTGACCAGCTTCTGCGGTCTGGTGGCGGCGGCCTGGGTGCTGCGCAAGCCGCAATACCGCTCGCTGTGGGTGTTCGTGCTGGTCCCGGTGCTGATCCTGCTGACCGTGTCGGGGCGTTGGCTGTACTCGCACGCCGCACCGGTGATGCCGGCGCTGCAGTCCTACTGGCTGCCGATCCACGTGTCGGTGGTCAGCCTGGGCTCCGGGGTGTTCCTGGTGGCCGGGGTGGCCAGCATCCTGTTCCTGCTGAAGATGTCGCGGCTGGGTGACCCGCTGCGCGCGGACACGATCGGGCGCATCGTGGCGAAGCTGCCCGACGCCCAGACGCTGGACCGGATCGCGTACCGAACCACGATCTTCGCGTTCCCGGTGTTCGGTTTCGGCGTGATCTTCGGCGCCATCTGGGCCGAGGAGGCGTGGGGCCGCTACTGGGGCTGGGACCCCAAGGAGACGGTGTCGTTCATCGCGTGGGTCATCTACGCGGCGTACCTGCACGCCCGTTCGACCGCCGGCTGGCGGGACAAGAAGGCGGCGTGGATCAACATCGCCGGGTTCGTCGCGATGGTGTTCAATCTGTTCTTCATCAATCTGGTGACCGTGGGCCTGCACTCGTACGCGGGCGTCGGCTGAGCCGGGAGGGGTACTGACTGTTGGTGGACGCGCCGGGGAGTTTTCGGGCACAGCAACGGTTCTCCGACCCCATGGCGCCCGTCCCTGCGGAGTGGACGGCGCCGACGCCGCCGGAGGGGGCGCCTCCGGTGGTGACCGCCGACCCGGCGCCGTACCTGGATCTGTCGACGGTGGCGCTGCTCGGCCACGCCAACCGCGGTCCGTCGGCCGGCTGGCGCAAGTGGCTGTACTGGGGATCGGGCCGGCTGATCAACGTCGGGGAGAGCCCGAAGGTGCTCCGCCGCGACAGTCTCGTCGCGCAGGTTCAGCAGCCGTTGCGGGGCTGCTACCGCATCGCGATGCTGTCCCAGAAGGGCGGTGTCGGCAAGACCACCATCACCGCGACGCTCGGGGCCACGCTGGCGACCACGCGCGGTGACCGGGTGATCGCCGTGGACGCCAATCCCGACCGCGGCACGCTGAGCCAGAAGGTGCCCATCGAGACCTCGGCCACCGTGCGGCATCTGCTGCGCGACGCCGAGGGAATCGCGTCCTACAGCGACGTCCGGCACTACACGTCGCAGGGGCCCAGCCGGTTGGAGGTGCTGGCCTCCGAGAGCGACCCGGCGGTGTCGGAGGCGTTCAGCGCCGACGACTACTGCCGCGCGGTCGACGTGCTCGAACGCTTCTACAGCGTGGTCCTGACCGACTGCGGCACGGGCATGCTGCACTCCGCGATGGCAGGGGTGATCCAGAAGGCCGACGTGCTGGTGGTGATCAGTTCAGGTTCGGTCGACGGGGCGCGCAGCGCGTCGGCGACGCTGGACTGGCTCGACGCGCACGGTCACGAGGACATGGTGCGCAACTCGATCGCGGTCATCAACGGGGTGCGGCGCAACTCGAAGAGGGGCACCGCCAAGGTCGACCTGAACAAGGTGGTCGACCACTTCGCGCGGCGCTGCCGGTCGGTGTGTCAGGTGCCGTTCGACCCGCATCTGGAAGAGGGTGCCGAGATCAGCCTGGACCGGTTGCGCGAGGACACCCGAGAGTCGTTGCTGGAGTTGGCCGCCGTGGTCGCCGACGGCTTTCCGGGAGCGCGGCGTCCCGACCCGATGGGGTGACGGTCGGGCCGCGCCGCGTCAGGGCCGCGGCTGGTCGGGCCGGGGCTGGTCGTCGCTCGGGTTGATCCGTCGCAGGAATTCCGGATCGTCGTCCGGACCGATCACCCGGGTACGCGGTCGGTTCGCGTTCATCCGGCTCACCCGCCAGCCCACGTAGACCAAAGCGGCCAAGATGAGAATCAGGAGCAAATACGCCACTCAAAACCTCCTTCCTGTCAATATACGCGCCGTCGGTAGGCTCGGTTCCGTGTCTGAGGACCCACGACCGACATCGCGGTTGCTTCTCGATGTGCTCGGCTACACCGCGGCCCGACTGGCGCTCGTCGTCGTCGTGACGGCGGCGATTCTCGGTATCGGGCACCTCGCGGGCATCCGCGAATTCCCGCTCGTGGTTGCGTTGTTGTTCGCGATCGTCATCGCGTTGCCGCTGGGAATCTGGGTGTTCACGCCGCTGCGGCGGCGCGCCAACCAGAGCATCGCGGTGTGGGACGAACGCCGGCGCCGCGACAGGGAACAGTTGCAATCCCGGTTGCGGGCAGGCGCGGACGAGACCGCTCCGGACCGCGACGACACACCCGGCACCTGACCGAACACGCCGTCGCCGCCAGGTCTCGGCGAATTGATGGGCTTAGCTGAGCCCCGTGATGGGTAACACAAATCCCATGAACAATCCGCAGGTCATGGCCCGTCCCAGGAGCATGACGAGCCACAGAGGTCTCAGTAGCCCCAAGGTCATGGTCGGTCAGCGTCTGTACCGGCGCTGGATCACGGAACTGTGGGCCGGTGAACGCATCGCCGCTGAGTTGGTGTCGCCGGACTTCGTCGGCCACTGGCCGACCCGCGACGTCCACGGACCCGACGGACTCCAGGCCATGGTCGACGAGACCCGCGCGGTGCTCAAGGACCTGTTGTTCGTGGTGGAAGTCGGTCCGTTCACCGACGGCGACATGGTGGCGGCCCGCTGGATCGCCACCGGCGCGGGCGAGGACGGCCCGGCGCGTTTCACCGGCAACGACCTGATGCGTGTCGCCAACGGACGGATCGTCGAGTACTGGGCGGGGACTTCGCGGGCCTGACCGCTCACCGGCTTGCGGCATCGCGCAGCAGTTGCCGCAGAGCTTCGAGCGGATCGCCGCCGCGGTCAAGGCGACGTTCTTCCGCCGGGCCCGCCGCGTCCGGCGCCGTGATCGGCGGTGCGGGCGGGGCGACGGGTACCTGAGCGGGAGGCGGCACCGGTGGTGCGAGGGGTGCCACCGAGCCGAGCGCCTCGATCTTGGCGGTGATCCGCTCGTCGGCGTCCTGGCGGACGGCCCGGCGCCGGGCGTCGGGATCGTCGTTGCCGTCGAAGCAGCCCGGCGGCGCGTCGGCGATCACGGCCAGCGCACCCTCGTACCGCTGCCGCGCCACGTCCAGCCGCGCCTCCCACGCGTCGATGTCGCCCTGCCGTTCGCGGACCAGCGCAAGGTTCACCCGCACCGCGCACGACTGCTCCGGCGAGGTGCGCCGCAGCGCTTCGGAGAACTCGGTGTCGGCGACGTCGAGCCGGCCCTCGAGCACCGCCAGCCCGCCCGCGGCGAAGGCGGTGGTGCCGGGTTCGACGACGTCGAACAGCCGCAGTATCCGTACGTCGTCGCGCAACGCACCGATGTCACCGGAGGCGTAATGCTGCTGCGCCGAACCGCCCACCACGACGACCGAGATCAACTTCACGGCGAGGACGACGGCGACCAGCGCCACCGGCGCGGACACCAGCAGCAGCCGCCGTCGCAGGCGGATCCGGGCCGGCACGTGGGTCACCGCAGCACCTCCCGACGGATCGCCCTGGCGCGCAACAGGTCCCGGGTGGTGAGGTAGATCTCCCCGAGCAGGAGCAGCGCCGCCAGCATCGTGAACACCCAGTAGAGCTCGACGCGCGCGGGTGCCGCGGCGGCTTCGGTCACCGCGTCGGCGGTGTCCGAGGAGTCGGCGGCTCCCGGCACCGGCTCACCGCCGCCGCGGTGCACGTAAGGCACCCCCAACTGGCCGGCGATCTCACGCAGGGTGGCCTCGCCGCGGCCGGTGCCGTAACCGAGCACGGCGCCGCCGTCGACGGCAGGTGTGTCGAACGTCCCCTGCGGCACGGTCGCCTCCGGGGCGCCGGAGCCGAGGTAGTAGACGAGGTTGTCCGCGTGCGGGTACTGCTGGCCGGCCGCGATGAGCTGGTAGCGCAGCACGTTCGCGGCCGCGGCGGCGTTGACCTCGGTCCCCGCCGCGGCCGGGCCGGGATACGGGCTGAGCGTCTCGACGACGGGCCGCAGGCTCCAGGTGTCGTCGGACAGCGGCCACTCGATGGCCGGCCGCGCGGCGAACGCGATCAGGGCGAACCGGGCGCCGGGATGCGCGTCGACGAGTTCTTCGATGTCGTCGCGCATCGTCGCCATCCGCGGTGTGCCGTCGGGTTCCACGATCGCCGAGTCCGCCGACCGGTCGAGCACGACGTAGACGTTGGCGCCGGTCGGCCGGGGCTGATCGGGCCCGGTGTCGTCGCCCGCGACGACGATCAGCCCGCGCGCGCGCCAGTCCGTCGCCGCGGTCAGCATCATCACCAGCGCGAGGCAGCCGATCAGGGCGAGCTCGGAGAGCGGAAGAGCGTCGGGTAGGGGGAGAGGGTGGAGCGCGGTGGGCTGCCGTTGGTTACAGAAAGAGAGGAGGGTGTGTGGGGAGTGGATCGAGGTTC
>NZ_LMVQ01000222.1 GCF_001545925.1 Mycobacterium sp. NAZ190054
CTACGCCCAGCCGGCACCCACGCCGGCCCCACCGCGGGCACGGCCAACGCTGCGGCCAGGGCTGCCGCGGTGGCTGTCAACGCCGAGCGTCGCAACGACGTCGGCGACCCTGTACGGCGCAGGAGATGCTCGTCCGGCTGATCCATGGGGAAGAAACTACCGTGTTGCTGCCGTGACGCAAGTGTGGGGTGCTCAAAATGGGCCGAATCGTTACATTGCTGTCAATCGCATAACAGCAGATGATAGCGATTTATGCTGTTAGCTGGCATGCGCGACCACCCGCGCGTGGCGCGGGTGGTGTCAGGGTACCTGGGCGACCGGTGTCTCTCTCGTACCGTTCATCGCCGCCGAACCATGGCGCGTTACGGGCGGCGCGTCGATTTCGCATCTAGCTACTGTTGAGTAACAATGGCGCCACTCGCTGGGGTTCAGCGTCGAACACAACAGGAGGCCTGCCGATGGATGTGCTGATCACAGGGTGCGACACCGATCTCGGACGCACGATCGCGGAGAACTTCGCCGATGCCGGCCACACCGTCCTCGTCGGCGGTCGCCGCCGCGAGGAGCTCGAGGTACTGGCCAAGGAACTCGACGCCGACGCGCTCGTGTTCGACAACACCGATCCGGCCTCGGTCGCGGAGTTGCACGGCCGGGTGCCGGCCCATCTGGACACCATCATCAACGTGCCCGCGCCGACGTGGACCGTCGGTGATCCCCGCACCTACACGCTGGCCGACCATGCCGCCGAGTGGCGCGCCCTGTTCGACGCGGGCGTGGTGGCCGCGATGCTGACCGTGCAGGTGCTCGGCGACCACATGCGCTCCGGTGGCGCCATCGTCAACGTCATCCCGGACTTCACCCGCGAAGGCGGCGCCGCGGCGGCCGTCAAGGCGGCCGTGTCGGACTGGACCGCCGGTCAGGCCGGCCATTTCGGCATCCGCGGCATCACGGTCAACGCCGTGGCCGTCGGGCGTGCTGTGGAACCCGGATACGACGGACTCGGCGCCACGCCGCCGTCGGTGGCCGCCGAGATCTCCCGCCTGTCGCTGTTCCTGACCACCCCGGCGGCACGTCACATCACCGGGCAGACGCTCCACGTCAGTCACGGCGCACTGGTCAACTTCGGCTGACTCGGCTCGAACCCTCTTCCGCGGGCGTTTATTCCGCGCTTCGCGGCAAGCGAAACGCGCGACGGCGCGCGAAGCATCCTCATAGGGTCATACCCATGACCTTTCGACTCGGACTGCAGATCAACAACTTCTCGTACGGCACCGGCGTACCCGAGCTCTTCCCCACCGTCATCGCCCAGGCCAAGGAAGCCGACGCGGCCGGCTTCGACTCCGTCTTCGTGATGGACCACTTCTACCAACTTCCCGGCATCGGCACCCCGGACCAGCCGATGCTCGAGGCCTACACCGCCCTCGGCGCCCTGGCCACCGTGACCGAGAACGTGCAGCTGGGCACGCTGGTCACCGGCAACACCTACCGCAACCCGACCCTGCTGGCCAAGAACATCACCACCCTTGACGTGATCAGCCAGGGCCGCGCGATACTGGGGATCGGCACCGGCTGGTTCGAGCTCGAACACGACCAGCTCGGGTACGAGTTCGGCACGTTCACCGAGCGGTTCGACAAGCTCGGCGAGGCGCTGCAGATCATCCTCCCGATGATCAAGGGCGAGCGCCCGACCTTCACCGGGCGGTACTACCGCACCCAGGAGGCGATGGCCAATCCCCGTTTCCGCGAGAGCATTCCGCTGATGATCGGCGGCAGCGGCGAGAAGAAGACGATTCCGCTCGCGGCGCGGCACTTCGATCACCTCAACGTGATCGCCGGCTTCGACGAGCTCGCCAAGAAGGTCCAGGTGGTCAGAGAGCGCTGCGAGGAGATCGACCGCGATCCGGCCACGCTGGAGACCAGCATGCTGGTCGGCGTCGTCGTCGGTGACGGCGTCTCCCCGGACTCGATCCCCGAGGATTTCCGGCAGCGGATGGTGGCGGGCACCCCCGATCAGGTGGCCGAGCAGGTCAAGAGCAAGGTGCTCGACGCGGGCATCGACGGCGTCGTCCTCTACGTTCCCACCCAGACGGTCGGCTATCAGCCGGGGCAGATCTCGGCGCTCGGCGAGGTGCTGAAGCCGCTGGTCACGGCGTGATCGCGGCGGTGGGCCATGTCACCGCGCCGCCGGGAAGGGCAGCGACTAAGGTTCTCGTTGTTCGGAATGGGTAAAGAAGGAAGGTCTCAGGACCCCGGCAGGCCCCGACGAGAACCCGACAAGGAGTTGCAATGAGCCATCCCGGAGCCACTCCGTCCGATCGCCACAAGGTGGTGATCATCGGATCGGGATTCGGCGGGTTGACCGCAGCCAAGACACTCAAGAGGGCCGACGTCGACATCAAGATGATCGCCCGCACCACCCACCACCTGTTCCAGCCGCTGCTCTACCAGGTGGCGACCGGCATCATCTCCGAAGGTGAGATCGCCCCCGCCACCCGGGTGATCCTGCGCAAGCAGAAGAACGCGCAGGTGCTGCTCGGCGACGTGACGAGGATCGATCTGAAGTCCAAGACCGTGCGGTCGGAACTGCTCGGGCATACCTACGTGACCCCGTTCGACAGCCTGATCGTCGCCGCCGGCGCCGGCCAGTCGTATTTCGGCAACGACCATTTCGCCGAGTGGGCGCCGGGCATGAAGTCGATCGACGACGCGCTGGAGTTGCGTGGGCGCATTCTCGGCGCATTCGAACAGGCCGAGCGGTCCAGCGATCCGGCCCGCCGCGAGAAGCTGTTGACCTTCGTGGTCGTCGGCGCCGGCCCTACGGGCGTCGAAATGGCCGGGCAGATCGCCGAGTTGGCCGATCACACGCTCAAAGGCGCGTTCCGCCATATCGATTCGACGAAGGCGCGGGTGATCCTGCTCGACGCTGCGCCGGCCGTGCTGCCGCCGATGGGCGAAAAGCTCGGCAAGAAGGCGCAGACCCGGCTGGAGAAGCTCGGGGTCGAGATCCAGCTCAACGCGATGGTCACCGACGTCGACCGCAACGGCATCACCGTCAAGGACCCCGACGGCACCATCCGCCGGATCGAGGCGGCGTGCAAGGTGTGGTCGGCCGGTGTGTCGGCCAGCCCGCTGGGCCGCGACCTCGCCGAGCAGTCCGGCGTCGAACTCGACCGGGCAGGCCGGGTCAAGGTGCTCCCCGACCTGTCGATCCCGGGACATCCCAATGTGTTCGTCGTCGGTGACATGGCCGCCGTCGAAGGCGTTCCGGGCATGGCGCAGGGCGCGATCCAGGGCGGCAAGTACGCGGCCAAGGCGATCGCCGCCGGGATCAAGGGCGCCGATCCCGCCGAGCGTGAGCCGTTCAGCTATTTCGACAAGGGCTCGATGGCCACGGTGTCGCGGTTCAGCGCGGTGGCCAAGATCGGCCCCTTGGAGTTCGGCGGCTTCATCGCGTGGCTGGCCTGGCTGGTGCTGCACCTGGTGTATCTGGTCGGCTTCAAGACCAAGATCGTCACGCTGCTGTCCTGGACGGTGACGTTCCTGTCGACCAAACGCGGTCAGCTGACCATCACCGAACAACAGGCCTACGCGCGGACCCGGATCGAGGAACTCGAGGAGATCGCCGCCTCCGTTCAGGACACCGAGAAGGCAGCCAGTTAGAGCCGATCACCCTGCCAGGTGGTCAGGCAGCCGCCCGCCGCCAGCGCCAGCGTGACCCCTTCGGTTTCCACTTCCCTTATGGGATAGTGCAATTCGCTGACCGCGGCGCGCGGCCCGGCGATCTCGTCATCGGTCCACGACCCGTGGCCGATCTCGACGCGGTGCCGCAGCAGCGGAATCCCGTCCAGGTCCGCGTGCAGCGCTCCGCTCCAGAAGCCCTGTCGTTCACCGCTTCGTCCGATCTGGACGCGTTCGCGGAGTCGCAGCATCCCCGCGGTGCCCAGACTCAGCCGGGTCGAGGCGAAATGCCGTGACGTGGCCGCCACGATCGTCGGCTCCGGGTCGAGGTCGAGGTCACCGGCCACCTCGAGGTCCCAGGTCGCGTGGGATTCGGTGGTCGTCGGTCCCGGCAGCGTGACGGTGGCCGCCACGGTCCGCACCTTCAGCCGCGCGCCGGCCTCGACCACGACGCGCATCCCGATCGCGTCACCGCCCAGCGGGGTGGCCACCGAGGACACCAGATGCACCGTGTCGGGTGCGGTGCGGCGCGCGGCGATCCCGCCGCTGCACTCGATGTGGGGTGCGCGGTCGGGCCTGGCGACGATCACGACGTCCGAACGCACTAGACGGCCTGTGCGACCCGCAGCTGTTCCCGCACCCAGCCGAGCACCGGGGTGGCCGCCGGGTCGGCGGTCAGCGAGATCAGCTCGAACGGACGGTCCCCGCGCACCGCGGCCGCGTCACGCCGCATCACGTCCAGGTCGGCGCCCACCAGTGGGGCGAGATCGGTCTTGTTGATCACCAGCAGATCCGAGAACGTGACACCCGGGCCGCCCTTGCGCGGCACCTTGTCCCCGCCGGCGACGTCGATGACGAAGATCTGCACGTCGACCAGACCCGACGAGAACGTCGCGGTGAGGTTGTCCCCGCCCGATTCGACCAGGATCAGGTCGAGGTCGTCATGTCCTGCGATCAGGTCGTCGATGGCGTCGAGGTTGGCGGTGATGTCGTCGCGGATCGCGGTGTGCGGGCAGCCCCCGGTCTGTACCGCGGCGATGCGGTCGTCGGGCAGGACGGCGTTGCGGCGCAGGAAATCCGCATCCTCGGTGGTGTAGATGTCGTTGGTGAGCACCGCCAACGACAGCTCGTCGCGGAGCTGCCGGCACAGTGCCGCGACCAACGCGGTCTTACCGGAACCCACGGGGCCGCCGACGCCGATACGCAACGGCTCCCCCGGCTGCCGGACCCGGCGGGGCCGATCGGTGTGGCCGTGTGGCTGACCGTCCAGGAAATGCGGTGGCATGGTGGAAACTCTCTACGAGGCGAACAGGGGACGTTCGCGGTCGGCATGACGTTCGGCGAGCATGTCGAGCAGCGGATCGGACAGGTCGGCGAGGTCTTTCGCGGCCTCGGCGGCGGTCTGCTCACACAGCGGGGACAGCGCGAACGTCACCGCGGCGACATCACCGGGATCCAGTGCCAGCAGGCGCTGCGCCGCGGTGGCCGACCCCGTCATCGTCGTGTATACCAGCGACAGCGCGGTGTGGTCGGGTGCCAACCCGCCGGCCCGGCCGACCGAACCGGCGGCCACGGCCAGGTGCGGTGTCGGGCCGAGCGCATCCCAGTCCTGCTCCGGCCAGACCCGGCGCGCCAGCCGCAGCAGACCACGGCCCTGCGCCCGCGAGGCCGCACGTGCCGCGGGAGACGGTGTGCGCGCATCGGTCTCGGCGTCGCCAGCCTGCCCGGCGGCCGCGGGAAGGTACCCGCGGTGCACCGCCGCCGCCAGCGACGCGGTGACCAACCCGCTGGTGCGGATCCGCCGGGACAGGTACGCCTGCAGGGTGACCAGGTCGACCACCAGCCCGCTGGTCACCGCCTCCTCGACGCCGCCGGAGTGCACGTGCCCACCGGTCGGCAACCGTGAATCCGAAAGTGCCAGCAGCGTACTGAGGTTGGCCATCAGAACAGGAAATAACGCTGCGCCATCGGAAGTTCGGCGGCGGGCTGCTCCTGCCAGACCTCGCCGTCGATACGCACCGTGAAGGTGTCCGGGTCCACCTCGATGTCGGGGGTCGCGTCGTTGCGCGGCATCTGGGCCTTCCCGATACCCCGCACGTTGCCGACCGCGGCCAGCCGGCGGTTCACCGCGATCCGGTCCGCCAGGCCGTCCTCGATCGCCTGCGGGGCGACGAAGTGCAGCGACGTCGCGTACACCCACCAGATCGGCACCGCGAGCGCCTCGGATCCGAGGATGAACTTGTCGACGCCGATCATCGCGTCCGACACCGCGAAACACACCGCCCCCAGCGCGGTCCACGGGGT
>NZ_LMVQ01000223.1 GCF_001545925.1 Mycobacterium sp. NAZ190054
CGACCGCGACCGACACGTCGTAGTGCCCCTTCTCCATCCCGAAATTCCCCGCCAGTCCACAGCACCCGGCGATCGAGGTCACCGTCGCACCCGCCCGGTGCGTACGCTCCCCACGGGTTGCCCGCCAACCCGCATCCGGCCCTGTACCCCGGAGCGCCGATTCCGCCCGGAGTGCCCGCGCCGCCGCCTGCGCGACCTGCCCCGACCACCATCGGTGAGATGCTGCTGCCGGCCGAGGCCGCGCCGGAGGGGACACCGTGATGACAGGTCGTTCCCGCACCACGGCCCGCCGGTGGGCCGCGACAGCGTGCTGTGTGACGTTGACGGCGACCGGTTGTTCCTTCGACGGGCTGAACTCACTTCCGCTGCCCGGGACGGTCGGCACCGGTTCGGACGCGCTCGTCTACCACCTCCAACTCGCCAATGTCGGTACGCTGGAGTCGAATTCACCGGTCATGCTGGACGATGTCGTCGTCGGCGCGGTGCGCAAGATGACGTTCACCGACTGGCACGCCGAGGTCGAGGTCTCGGTGAAGCCCGATGTGGTGGTGCCCGCCAACGCCGTCGCAACAGTCGGTCAGACCAGCCTTCTCGGCTCGATGCACGTGGCCCTGGACCCGCCGGTCGGTGAGGAGCCGGCCGGCCGGTTACAGCCGGGAGCGAACGTCCGGCTGGACAGAACCTCCACGTATCCGTCGACCGAGCAGACGTTGTCCTCGCTGTCGGTCGTCGTCAACGGAGGTGGCCTCACCCAGATCGGCGACATCATCGGCAACTTCAACGCCGCACTGGACGGCCGCCAGGAACAGATCCGGAGCCTGCTCACCCGCATCAACGACGTGATCGGCATCCTCGACAACCAGCGCGACAACATCAACGCCACGATCGGAGCGCTGCACCGGCTGACCGACACGTTCGCCGGGCAGCGCGACGTGCTCGCCGCCGCGCTGACGCGGATTCCGGAAGCTCTCGAGGTGCTCAACCGGCAACGGCCGCGCATCGTCATCGCAATGCAGAGACTCGGTGAGTTCAGCGAAACCGCAACACATCTGATCGACGAGTCACAGGACGACATCGTGCGCAACCTGCGAAACCTCGAGCCGGCGGTGCGTGCCCTCGCCGACGTGGGACCTGACCTGGCCACGGCACTGTCGTTCCTGCCCACCTATCCCTACACGCAGGAGTTCATCGACCGGGGTATCCGGGGTGACTACATGAATCAGTTCATCGTCTTCGACTTCACGATCCCGCGACTCAAGAGCGGCATCTTCCTGGGCACACGCTGGGGTGAACCGAATGCGTCGCTGGTGCCCGCACCGGGTGACCCGTGGTACTCGTCGTACACGCTCGACCCGCTCCAGGCTCCGGTGACACCCGTCCCGGCGGAGGTGGCGACCGTGCCACCGCTCATCGACCCGCCGGCCGCGGCGAGCGGGCAACCTGCCGAAGGCGGCAACTGATGCTGACCCGTTTCGTCCGGATACAGTTGATCGTCTTCACCATCGCCTCGGTGGTGGGGGTGGGGGCGAAGGTGTTCGGCTACCTACAGGCCCCGGTTCTACTGGGAATCGGGCGGATCGCGGTGACCCTGCAGCTGCCCACCACCGGCGGTCTGTACGAATTCTCGAATGTGACCTACCGGGGGATCGAGGTCGGCAAGGTCACCGGCATCCGGCCCACCCGCGACGGGGTGACGGTCACGATGTCGCTGAAGAGTTCGCCGAAGATCCCGGTTGATCTGAAGGCCAACGTGCGTAGCGTGTCCGCGGTCGGCGAGCAGTACGTCGATCTCGAGCCGCGCTCCGACAGCGGGCCCTATCTGGAGGACGGCTCCGTCATCACCGGCGACCGCTCCTCGATTCCGCGGGCCGTCGGACCGATGCTCGACCAGATGAGCGCGCTTGTCGACAGCATCCCGACCGGCACACTGAGTGGCCTGCTCGACGAATCGTTCAGGGCGCTCAACGGATCCGGCTACGAGTTGGGGTCGCTGTTCGACTCCTCGGCCCGGCTGGCCGCCGACGCCAACGCCACCGGTGAGCAGATGCGCACCCTGATCGACGACGGCCGCCCCCTTCTGGACGGTCAGGCCGAGAACACCGATGCGATCACCACCTGGGCGCGCAGTCTGGCCGGGATCAGCCGCCAGGTCGCCGACGACGACCAGGCGGTGCGCACGATTCTTCAGACCGGTCCGGCAACCGCCGACGAAGCCACCCGCCTGCTCGACGCGGTCAAGCCCACGTTGCCCGTGCTGCTGGCCAATCTGACCACCGTGGGCCAGGTCGGCGTCGCCTACCATCCGTCGCTGGAGCAGTTGCTGGTGTTGCTGCCCCCGTATCTGGCGGCGACACAGTCCTACGGCTCGTCGCTGAACAATCCGACAGGCATGGCCCTGTCGGAGTTCACCCTCAACCTGGGGGATCCGCCCGCCTGTACGGTGGGCTTCCTGCCGCCGTCGTCGTGGCGCTCACCGGCGGACCTGACCGACGTCGACACCCCGGACGGGCTGTACTGCAAGCTGCCGCAGGATTCACCGATCGGTGTACGCGGCACCAGGAACTTCCCGTGTATGGAGCAGCCGGGCAAGCGCGCACCCACGGTCGAGATCTGCGAGAGTGACCGGCCTTTCGAACCGTTGGCGATGCGCCAGCACGTGCTCGGGCCCTACCCGATCGACCCGGCGCTGATCGCTCAGGGCGTGCCGCCGGACGACCGCATCACCCGCGACGGCCAGATCTTCGGGCCACTCCAGGGCACCCCGATGCCCGCCCCGGAAGCGCCGGTACCGCCGGCACCCGTGCCTGCGCCGGCTGCCAACGGCGCGATTCCGGTCGCGCCGAGCGGTTTCGACACGCCGGACGGTGGCCCGTCGGTGGCGGTCGCCACCTACAACCCGGAGACGGGGCAGGTCGCAACCCCGGACGGGAACGTGTTCAGGCAGTCGAATCTTGCTGCGGGAACCCCGGACAGCTGGGAGGACCTGTTCCCCAGGTGAGGCCGGTCAGCCGACCTTGACCAGTTTGAACGGCATGTTGATGTACACCGGCCGGTTCACGCCACACGCTCCGCTGACACCGGTGGTGATGTCCTCGCCGACGAGCGTCGTCGATGACGGGTCGGCCATCGCGCCTTCGGCGTTCATGGCCTTGAACCGGAACACCTGAAGCCCGGGCGCCGAAGTGCCGTCAGGACAAGGGATCCAGTTCTCGACGGTGTGCTTGACGTACCAGACGCCGCTCTTCTGGTAGATCGGTGCGCTCCACCCCCACTCGCTGTCCACGGTGCCGGTGCACTCACCGGGGTAGCTGCACTGTGTGCGGACCGTCCAGGTGCTGCGCAGACTCGCCTGGTCGTAGAAGACCTCGTTCTTGCGGCCCACTCCCCGTTGGAGGTGGCGAGGTATGAGCCGTTGAGCCCCCAGTCCGGGTTGTCGGCCGTTGCCGGGGACGTACTCCCCGCAACGCCGCAGACGGCCATCGTCGCGACAGTGGTCAGCACCACGGGGACACGGATCATGGCTGCTCCTCACGCCGCCGACCGGCACGCCTCGGCGGCGCACGAGGCTAACACCGGGACACGCGGGTTCACGGGTGAATGTCCGCTGAGCGGACTCGCCGAAACCGTTCCGGTGCCGCTCCTGTCATGCTGTGCGCCGTGCGCAGGGCAATCGGTGTGATCGCGGCATCACTGACCGCTGGACTGCTGACGGCCGCACCCGGTGCGGCCCAGCCGGTGCCCTGCGACGACCCGTTCTGTACGCCCGGGATCAGGCCTGCGGTCGTCCTCGGGGCGCCATGCTCGGACACATCCCATTACGTGTTCGGTACCACCTCGTGGGGCCGGCTGGTGTTCTGCGGTTCACCGCGGCGGTTCGAGCCGCGCTACTTCCGTTCCCCGTCGATGGCGGGCGTCAAGGAGTTCGACTCCGGCTGTGCGGGTTACGAGAACTGGGTCGCGCAGAGCCCCGACGGGCTGTTCCTGACCTGCCAGTCGAACAACGGTGCGCCCAGATGGATCCGCGGCGATGACGGGTAGGGCGCTGCAGGCGGGATTGGCGGTCCTCGTCGCGGCAACCGTGTCGGCGCCGTTCGCGACGGCCGACCAACCTGTGCTGCGGCAGGTCACCTACACGGTGACCGCGGACCACCCCGTCACCGCCGACGTCTACTACCGGGACACCGATCCGCCGACGTGGGCCGACTACAGCCACAACCCGTACCGGTACAGCCCGAAGGCACGCGCCGAGATCGGCCCGCACCAGCCCTGGGTGCTCAGCGTGGCACTGGCCGATCCGGACCGCTGGGCGATGGTGTCGGCGACCAGTGGACTGCTTCCCGGGGAACCGCTGTTCAGGTGCGAACTGGCGGTGGACGGAGTCGTGGTGGCCACCGGCGAAGGGGCACGAGGTGCGCTCTGCTCGCTACGGCACTGGTGACCGCCGTGCGGCGCGGTGAGGCAGCCCACTGGGTGGGAAGGCGGCCTCGGTGGACTTGCGCCGCGTCCTACGGTGCCGTCGAGGGTCGCCGCCGGCAGCCGGGGACGGAGGGAAGGTGCGGATGTCGAAACGCGAGGCGCCGATGCGGGCCGACCGAGTCGCGGAGCTCGACGACCTCGGCGAACTGACCGCGCAACAGGCGGCGCTGTCGGCCGGGACCGGTGATCGGCCCAGGCCGCGGTGGAAGTGGGTGGCCGGCGTCGTGGCGGTGCTGTGTGCGGTCGCGATGGCGGCGGCCAGCGGTCACATCCTCTGGGAGCACCGTAATGGGGTCCGCGACCAGCAGAACCGAGCCGAGTTCGCCGCAGCCGCCAAACAGGTCGTGGTCACGTTGATGTCCATCGATTTTCGCGACCCGCAGGCCGGCGCGCAGCGCATCGCCGACAACTCGGTCGACCCGTTCCGGACCGAATTCCAGAGCAGCGTCGATGATTTCGTCAGGTTGTCCGCCGATGCGGAGGTCACCACGAAGGCGACCGCGAACGCGGCTGCGGTGCAGTCGGCCACCGCTGATTCGGCGGTGGTCCTGGTGGCCGCCACCTCCACGGTGACCGGTGCCGACGGTGTCGCCGAGGCGCCGCGGAGCTGGCGGCTGGCAGTCGACCTGCAGCGGGACGGAGATCGGATCAAGATGTCGAAAGTGCAGTTTCTGCAATGACGTTCCGGGGCATTTCCCGCAGCACCGTTGCGGCGCTGGGGTCGCGATGGCGCTCCATGGTCGTCGCGGTGCTGGTGATCGCGTCGGCGGCGGTGTTGCTGACGCTCTACGTGACGCAGTACCGCGTCGACCGCCAGACCGGTCCCGCCGCGGAGGAGTCGGCGGTGGAGGCGGCCTCGAGCGCCAGCGCTGCTCTGCTGTCGTACGCCCCGGAGACCATCGACGCGGACCTGAGCACCGCGCATTCGCTGATGACCGGAGAGTTCGCCACCTACTACGGCAAGTTCACCGCCGACGTGGTCGCGCCTGCCGCGCGCGAGCGCGGGGTCAAAGCCCGTGCACACGTGGTTGATTCGGCTCTGATGGAGCTCCAGCCCGACCAGGCCAAGGTGCTCGTCTTCCTCAATCAGGAGACCGTCAGCCGCGAACGACCGGAGCCCTCGCTGACCGCCAGCAGCGTGGTCGTGACCATGACCAAGGTCGACGGCCGTTGGCTCGTCTCGTCCTTCGAACCCGTGTAAGTCAGCAGCCCCCTCTGAGCGCGAGTGTGCGTGTCTGTGGGCGCCACGCCGTGGTTTTTTAGGATTTCACGCACGCTCGCGGTGGTGTTGGGGTGTGTCGGCGGGCGATGGTGACCGTGGCGTTGTCGACTTGGCGGCGGCTGGTGGCTTGGCCTTTGAGTTGCCCGGTGAGTTCGCAGACTTGGGCGATGGCTTGGGCGGGAATGGCTTCGCCAGGCCTTCGGCGGCCAGTTCGACGGCGGCCACGGCGAACGGTTCGAGCGGATCCGGGGACGGCAATCGCAGGCTGCGAAGACATGTCAACGGTCATGACTTCACTTTCGGTCGGATGAAGACACCCTCGGCCTCGACGGTCACCACCCCGTGGCTGTCCGTGATCCGGCCCACGGCAAAGGTTTTCGAGCCGGCATCGCGGTCAACCCACGCCTCGGCCCGCAGCGCGCCCAGCCGGGTGGGCGCCAGATACCGAACGGTCAGGGTGCCGGTGACGGCGGGCTCTCCCGGCCGGTGCGCGGTGGCGCCGAGGACATGGTCGAGCACGAGGGCGCACACCCCGCCGTGGACATGGCCTGGAGGACCCTCGTAAGCCGCACCCAAGTTGAGATCGGTTGTGGCCCTGCCATCCTGGTCGCTGCGGACGTCCAGCGGGGGAGCGATCGCATTGCGCATCCCGATCGCGACATTGCCCCACGTGAGGATCCGGCCGTCGGTGGTGCAGCGCACTCCGAACGGTTCGGTGTCGAGTCGGCTGCCGAGCAGGTCGGCGGCCTCCTCGATCAACCGGTGCGCGCGCGTCACCTCGGCTTCATCGGCCCGGCTGCGGATCGTCACGTCGACGAGCCGGCGCAGCGACTGCGTGAGCGGACGGTAGAGCTCCTCTGTCCGGTGCGCCTCGTCGGGGTCCAGGGGTGTGTTCACCGGGTGTGGCCCCCGCCGGCCATGTCCAGCGCCGCCAGGTGGCTGAACAGCAGCGACGCGCCGATCGGATTGCCGCCGCCGGGGTAGGTCGTGCCCGACACGGCGGCCATGGTGTTTCCGGCGGCATACAGCCCCGGAATCGGGGTGCCGTCGGCGGTCAGGGCGCGAGCGTGCGTGTCGGTGCGCAGTCCGCCCTTGGTGCCGAGGTCGGACAGACCGAACGCGGCCGCGTGAAACGGCGGGGTGTCGATCGGGACCAACGGCGACTCGCCCGCCGTGAACACCCGGTCGTAGGCTTCGGCGCCGCGGCCGAAGTCCTCGTCGACTCCGGCCGCGGCAAACGTGTTGAACCGCTCGACGGTGGCTTCGAGTTCGCCGGCCGGAACCCCGAGAATCTCGGCGAGCCCGGCGACGGTGTCGGCGGTGTGCCACAGCCCGGCGGCGCGGTACTGGGCCTCGTCCACCATCGACACGTTGGTCGCGCCGACGGGTGGCACGGATCCCGCGCGGTTGTCGTACACCATCCAGAACGGCAGACGTGTTGTGCCCTGGTCCATCTGCCGGATCACCTCGCGGCCGAGCCGGTCGTAGGGAGCCGACTCGTTGACGAACCGACGTCCGTCCTGGTTGACGAAGATGCCGCCGGTGAACCACAGCGCGAACGCCGACCGTCCGTCGGGATGAGTCATCCCCGGCGACCACCACGCCTGGTCCATCAGGTCGAGGTCGGCGCCGACCGCGACGGCGGCGCGGTGGGCACGGCCCGTGCTGCCCGGCCCGCCCATCGTGTCGTTCGCGCTTCCGGGCACGCCGTACCGCGCACGCATCGCGGAGTTCTGCTCGAAACCGCCACTGGCCAGCAGCACCCCCCGCCGGGCCCGCACCCGGACGGTGCCGCCGTCGCTCTCGATCACCGCCCCGACGACGCGCCCACCGTCGGTGATCAACCCGTCGAGCGGGGAGTTGCGCCGGCAGGTGACCTTGGGCAGCTGCGCCATCGCGGCGAGGAACCTGCCGACCAGGGCGCGTCCGCCGACGAGCAGATCGGGTGCAGGGGTGCCGAGGCGCTCGGTGTCGAGCGGTCCGCGCACCAGGCCGGCGTACTCGCCGAGAGCGCTGTCGGGCACGGGCACCGGGACCGTGTGCCGGTAGCCGTCGTCGCGTGCCCCCGGCGCGGAACCGTAGTAGTCCGGCCAGGGCAGGACGGTGAACTCGAACGCGGGATCCCGCTCCAGGTATTCGATCAACCCGGCCCCGCCACGGACATACGCGTCCTGCAGCGCGCGGGAGGTCCTGTCGCCGACCACCGCGTGGAAGTAGGTCAGCGCGTCGTCGATCGTGTCGTCGGTGCCGGCCCGCAACAACACCGGGTTGCACGGGAACCACATGCCGCCACCGCCCGAGTAGGCCGTGGTGCCGCCGAACATGTCGGTGGCCTCGACCAGCAACACCGACAGACCCTCCCGTGCCGCGGTGTACGCCCCCGCGACACCGCCGCCCGAACCGGCGACGACGACATCGAACTCGGCGTCGAAGCCGGCGGCGGACTCAGTCATGGTCACCGCCGAGCGCACCGAATCCGCCGCGGAAGAACAGCAGCGGGTTGCGTTCCCGGTGAGCCCACAGACGGGTCACCCGCGCCACCACGATCGTGTGGTCACCGGCGACGTGCTCCATCTCGACATCGGCCTCGATGCAGGCCAGGGTTCCGTCGAGGACAGGCGCGCCGTTGCCGCCGGGCCGCCAGCTGACCCCGTCGAACTTGTCATCGCTGCGCGACGCGAAGCGGGTGCAGACCTCCTGCTGTCCTTCGGCGAGGATGTTCACGCAGAGCGCCCCGGCCTGCCGGATCAGCGGCCAACTCGTCGAGGAGGCGGACGGGCAGAACGAGATGTACGGGGGTTCCAGGGAGACCGAGGTGACCGACTGGCAGGTGAAGCCGATTGCGCGGTCCCCGTCGTGCGCGGTGACGACGGCGACGCCGGTGCAGAAGTTCCCCAGGACACGGCGCATCTCGGACGCGTGCGGCGGTGTCAGACGCCCACCCGGGGACGCGGTCAACTCGGCGGTCATACCCCTCCTTGTGTAGGTCGACCCACTGCCGGACACTGTCGCCCGCCGCGACCGGCGGCGCAACGTGCCCTCCCGGTCAGCGGTAGTGGCACGACGACGGTTCATCCTCGTTGCTAGCCTTGGCCGGTGACGGAAGACGCCGAGAACGCGCCTGGTGGGGTGAACGTGTCGCCCACCGGGTGGGCCTTGCTCGGGATGCTCTCCGGCGGTGCGGAGCTGTCGGGCTACGACATCAAGAAGTGGATCAACTGGGCGATCCGGTTCTTCTACTCCAGTCCGGCCTACAGCCAGATCTATTCAGAGCTCAAGCGGTTGGAGCGGCTGGGCCTGGTGAGTTCCCGGGTCGACGCCGGCATCCGCAGCCGACGCATGTACAAGATCACCGAGAGCGGACTGGCCGCGGTCACCCGATGGGCCAATGAAGAACCCGTCGAACCGCCCACCCTGAAGCACAACCCGCTGCTGCGGGTGATGCTCGGACATCTGCACAACCCTGGACGTCTCCGCGAGATTCTGGCCGAGCACGCCGCATACGCCGAACAGTTGCAGCAGGCAGCGGCTACCGAGGTGCGTTGGACCGGTGAGCAACCCGCATGGTCGTATGCCCGGCTCGCGTTGCGCTGGTCGGAGCAGTACTACGCCGCCGAACGTGACCTGGCGCTGCAGATGATCAAGGAACTCGATGCTGTCGAGGAGACCTTCGGCGAGAGTGGGCCGGAGGGCGTGCAGTTCCCGGTGCGCGAATACTGGTACGAGGTCGAGCGGCGCATCGCCGCCGAAGACTCGTCAGACACCCCGGACTGATCCGCCGGCAGGTTCAGACGAGCCGGCCGGCGGCGTGGCGGGCGGCGATATAGCCGAAGACGAAACCCTGCCCGATGGTCGCGCCCGCTCCCGGATAGGTCTTGCCGAACGCATTGGCTGCGGTGTTGCCGATCGCGTACAGCCCGTCGATCGACGAACCGTCCTCGCGAAGAACCCGGGCGCGGGCATCGGCACGCAGCCCCCCGCAGGTGCCCAGGTCACTGAGCACCACCTTCACCGCGTAGTACGGTCCTGAATCCAGCGGGCGCAGATTGGGATTGGGGTCGACCGTGGGGTCGCCGTAGTAGCGGTCGTAGGCGCTGGCACCCCGCTGGAAGTCGTCGTCCACGCCCGCGCGCGCCAGGTCGTTGAACCGCTGCATCGTGGCGGCGAAGGCCGCCGGTGTGACGCCGATGCGCTCGGCGAGACCGGAGAGGTCGTCGCTGCGGTGGGCGATCCCGGCGTCGTACCACGGCTGGGGAATCGGCATGCGCGGGAACAGCTCTGCGGCCATCAGATAGCTGTTGCGGTACCGCTGGTCGAACACCATCCACATGGTTTCCACCGGGTCGCCGGCCTGTTCGCGTCTGAGCATCTCCTGCCCGAAAGTCATGTAGTCGGTGGCCTCGTTGATGAAGCGCCGGCCGTGCTGGTCGACCAGGAGGCAGCCCGGGAGGGAGCGTTCGGCGAGCATGACCGTAGGGTCGCCGTCGGGCAGCGGGGCGAATGCGGGGAACCACCACGCCTGATCCATCAGCGCGGTGTCGGCGCCGAGATCCTGGGCGAGCCGGATCGCGTCGCCGGTATTGCCTTCGGCGCCGAGGCTGAGGTGCTGACCGAGTTGCTCGGACTGGAACTTGTGCCGCCAACTCATCAGATGGTCGAAGCCGCCGGCGGCCAGGACGACACCGCGCCGCGCCGTGACCTGCACCTCGGTGCCGTTGCGGTCCACGAGCGCGCCGGTGACCCGGCCGTCGTCGACCAGCAGCGACGAGATCGGCGAGTCGGTCCACACCGGAATCCGTGCGTTCAGCACGCCGGAGAACAGGCCGGCCGCCAGGCCCTGGCCTCCGGCGGCGTAGCGGCGGCGCAGCGCCAAGCCCCCGATGCCCTGGAACACGCGGAGCAGGATGCGGGGCCAGGACTTCCGCGGCATCCGGGCCATCAGGTTCAACCAGCGGTAGTCCGCGCCGGTGACCGGCATGGGGAAGCCGGACTCCATCACCCCGGGCCGGAGCCGGGCCAGGTCGGCGCCGAGCACCGCGGTGTCGAACGGACGGCACTCGCAGGTGCGTCCGACGGCGCTGCCGCCGGGTTTCTCGGGGTGATAGTCCGAATAACCCTTCGCCCACTGGAACTTCATCGGCGTGGTGCGGCGCAACATCTCGATGGTCGCGGGACCGTGCTCCACAAAGGCGTGCGCCCGGTCGAGCGGGGCGTCCCCGTCGACCAGCGCGTCGATGTAGGTGCGACCGTAAGCGACGGTATCCCCGGAACCCGCATCGGCGAGGATGGGGTTGCCCGGCATCCAGAACGCGCCACCGGAGCGGGCCAGCGAACCACCCACGTATGACGTCTTCTCCACGATCAACGTCGACAGACCCACCTCGTGGGCCGCCAGCGCGGCGGCCATGCCGGTGCCGGATCCGACGACGAGCACATCGACCGTGATGTTCTGCGGAGATGTCACCGGGCGATTCTCGGGGGTGCCGGCCGGCGTGGCGCCGGTGGTGCCCGGTCAGTGGAACATCACGCAGCTCACCCCGGAATGCCGGTGCTACAACGGAGTTTCGCTAGCAGTCAAGCAACCACAGTGAGGATGGCCGGCGATGACTTCGTTGCAGCCCGACAGCGCCACAGACGTCCGGCAGATCGAGGCGCAGGCCGCGCCGACCAGGTACGCGCGCGGTTGGCACTGCCTGGGACTCACACGCGATCTCGGCGACGGAAAGCCGCATTCGGTCAACGCGTTCGGCACCAAGCTGGTGGTGTTCCGCAGCCAGGACGGCGAGATCAACGTGCTCGACGCGTACTGCAGGCACATGGGCGGAGACCTGTCCGACGGCGAGGTCAAGGGCAACGAGATCGCGTGTCCGTTCCACGACTGGCGGTGGGGCGGCGACGGCCGCTGCAAGCAGATCCCGTACAGCCGCCGCGTCCCCAAGCTCGCCCGTACCGCCGCATGGCCGACCATGGAGCAGGACGGCATGCTCTTCGTGTGGAACGACCCCGAGAAGAAGGCCCCGCCGGCCGACGTGACGATTCCGCACGTCGAAGGCGTCGGCACCGACGGGTGGACCGACTGGCACTGGTACAGCACGGTGGTGCACACCAACTGCCGCGAGATCATCGACAACGTCGTGGACATGGCGCACTTCTTCTACATCCACGGCGGGTTGCCCACCGGGTTCAAGAACGTCTTCGAGGGCCACGTCGCCACGCAGTACTACCGCAGCGACGCACGACCGGACCTGGGCAGCGGTGAGGGCGCCAGAATCCTCGGCACCACGTCCGTCGCGTCCTACTATGGGCCGTCCTTCATGATCGACGACCTGACCTACCACTACGAGCACGGCGACCAGCGCACCGTGCTGTTGAACTGCCACTACCCGATCGACGCGAACTCCTTTGTGTTGCAATACGGCATCACGGTGGAGAAGTCGGATGCGCTGCCCGGCGACGCGGCGATGCAGATGGCGGTCGCGCTGGGGGACTTCGTCAAGATGGGTTTCGAGCAGGACGTCGCGATCTGGCGGCGCAAGGCGCGCATCGACAACCCGCTGCTGTGTGAGGAGGACGGTCCCGTTTACCAGTTGCGCCGGTGGTACGAGCAGTTCTACGTCGACGTCGCCGACGTCACCCCGGACATGGTGGACCGCTTCGAGTTCGAGATCGACACCACCCGGCCCCGCGAAGCCTGGATGAAGGAGGTGGAGGCGAATCTCGCGGCGGGCCGGCTACCGAAGTTGGTGGGTCTGACCAAATGAGCGTCCGCCCCGACAACCGGCTCGCCGATGCACCGATGCAGCCGGTCGAGTGCGAGGCGTGCGGGGCGCAGGTGCTGGTACGCAAGAGCAGCTGGGAGCAGACCAGCGTGCAGTGGGACGCCGATTCCCTTGCGCGATGCGGGCGGCACCGCGAAGCGCGGGGCCGTACCGGTCGGCATGTGGAAGCGCAACACCAAGCCATCTCGCTCTGCCCCCAGCTGCGCGAGTCCATCGAGGTCGCGGTGCGCGGGGGAACGGTACCGGTGCTCGATGAAGCCGAATCACTCTGAAACTCCATACGTCCGAGGACGAGGTCTTCAAACCAGGAGAGCGTCGATGCCTACAGATCGAGATTGCGACGTCATCGTCGTCGGATTCGGGGCCGCCGGTGCCGCCGCGGCGATCGAAGCCGCCGACCACGGTGCGCGCGTGCTGGTGCTGGACCGCGGCTACGGCGGCGGCGCCACGGCCTACTCGGGCGGGATCGTCTACGCCGGAGCCGGCACCGACGAACAGCAGGCGGGTGGATATTCCGACAGCGTCACCGACATGCGCGCCTACCTCGCGCATGAGGTGACCGACGCCGTCAAACCCGAGACGCTGACCCGGTTCTGCGAGCAGAGCCCCGCGATGATCGAGTGGCTCAAGGCACAGGGCGTCCAGTTCCGGGGCGGCGCGGTGCCGTCGTACAAGACCTCGTACCCCACCGACAAGCACTACCTCTACTACTCGGGCAACGAGAAGGCATTTCCGTACGCTGACCACGCGCACCCCGCCCCACGCGGTCACCGCGTGCTCGCACCCGGCATGAGTTCAGGCCGAGTGCTTTTCGAGCGCCTGCGGGATTCCGCGAAGGCCAAAGGCGTCGAATTCCTGCCGCTCGCACATGTGCACTCCCTGATCCAGGGCGAGGACGGACGGGTCACCGGTGTCCGGTACGCGGTGCTGAATCCCGAGCACCGCAATGCACGCCGGCATCGACTGATCGCGCAGGCCACGGGGAAACTCGGGACATGGATGCCGAGCGTGGTCGCCGGTGCCGTGAAGCTCGGCGAACGGTTACGCGACGAGGCCAGTTCCGAGACCGAAGCCCGTGCCGGGGCGGTCATTCTGGCCGCAGGCGGATTCATCAACAACCGCGCCTGGGTCGAGATGTACGCGCCGGAGTTCCTGAAGATCTCGCCGCTGGGGACCGTCGGGGACGACGGGACAGGGATCCGGCTCGGGCTGAACGCCGGTGGCGTGGCCGACAAGATGGGCAACGTCACCGCTTGGCGGTTCCTGTCACCACCCAGTGCATTCCTCGAAGGCCTCACCGTCGGCGCGGATGGACGGCGAATCGCCAACGAGGATCTCTACGGAGCCACCCACGGCAATGTCCTCATGCGTGACTTCGGTGGCACCGGGTGGGCGATCTATGACGCCGCCACGTGGCGGAAGATCAGGACGCAGGTCAAGGAACAGACCCAGGTCTTTCAACGCCTTCAGCTGTGGTATCTGCTGACCATCGGCCACAAGAAAGCGGCCACGATCGAGGGCCTCGCCGCCGAAAACGGTATCGACGCCACCGGCCTCCGAAAGACAGTCGACCGATACAACAACGGAATCAGCAGCGGGACAGGCGATCCCGCCCACAAGGATCCATCGCTGTGTCCGCCGCTGGAGCGCGGACCGTTCTACTCGATCGACATCTCCGCCGATTCCTCGTTGTTCTACCCGATCCCCGGATTGACCCTGGGTGGGCTTGTCGTCGACGAGGACACCGGTGCGGTGGTCCATCGAGACGGTGGGGTGGTGCCCGGTCTGTACGCCGCCGGCCGCAATGCCGTCGGAGTGTGTTCGAACAGCTACGTCAGCGGCCTGTCGATCTCCGACTGCGTGTTCAGTGGACGGCGTGCCGGCGCCGATGCCGCTGCGAGAGCACGCCGGTCGTCTCGCGGATCCGACACCTCGAACATCGGCTAGGTCGGTCGCCGCGTCCGACCCGGTACCTCCACCGGCCGGCCCGACGACTGTGGCCCCGGATCCTCTCGGTTCCGGGGCCACAGTCGTCGGATGTGCGGTTCAGGCGAGCTGGAACGCGCTCAGCGGCGCCTCTTCCGGATAGATCGCCGGGCCGCCGAGGTCGTAAGCGGCGTTCAGCGCACCGATGAAGGCCGGATCGTGCAGCGGTTCACTCGGGATGTCGAGCTTGATGCCCTTCTTGGCCAGGTCGTCGACCATCATGTCGATCGCCCTGTCGATCGTCAGGTCGTCGGTGTGGTCCATGTTCTTCTTCAGCTCGTCGTAGTCGGAGAACACCTCGGCCGACCAGTGCACCAGGAAGCGAAGTTCGTCGGTGTGATGGCGGGCGATCACGTCCGCACCGTTGCGCAGCACCCAGTGGTCGCGCGACTCCGGGTCGCCGGCGAAGACGGTGTCGAACGCCAGCCCGGCCGGAACCTGTTGCTCCAGAGGCCCGTTGGCCTCGCCGCGGTGCACCATCATCTCGTTCTGCACCACGACGCCGCGGTTGTAGACCGGGGGCAGCACCCGCTTGGGCGCCTTCAGCGGGCCGTCGGGCCAGTAGGTGAAACCGCTGCCCTCATCGTGTGAGAACCAGGTGATCACCTGAGCCATCTTGATCAGATAATCCGTGAACAGGCCGGACTTGCCCATCACGCTGACCAGCCACGTCGGTGCGTTCTCGTAGCGCACGCCCCGGAAGCTCGGCGAATCGAGGTGACCCGGGTCGCGGTTGCAGCACGGGCCGTTGATGTTGAACAGCATCATCTGCGGCTTGGCGTACTCGGCGCCCCAATAGGACTTGGCCATGTCGAGAAACTCTGCGTTGTAGAAGCAGTCGTGAATCTCGGGGTACAGGACGGTGCCGTAGTTCGCGAGGTGACCGCGGAAGGTGGGGGTCAGGAACAGGTCGAGCGTCGGGGTGAAACCCTCGGGGAACTGTCCGCTCATGGTCGCCATCAGTTCTTCGGGCGAGGAGAAGTGCTGGGCGATGATCAGACGCCACGGCGCGTCTTGGCGCACGACGTCGAGCAGTCGCTGTCGCTGATCGTCGGTGTAGACGTTGTCGACCTCGCGCGGCGGTGCCACGGGGCGCAGGACGTCGGACAGTTCCATGCGCCGTTCGTCGGTGAGCATCGGTACTCCTTCTCTTGAGATCCGGCGGTGTGAGCGCCGTTGCTGCGTTCGATTGTGGGTTCACACCAGACGGTGCGGACCCGTCATGTCCGGCCATCGGGAGGTTGGTCGTCCCGCCGACCCGATCTCAGACCGAAAACGGCAGCGGGTGGGCGAACTTCGCGCGCAACACCGCGCCGATCTCGGCCATCGCCAACCGGCCCCGCGCGGTCGCCTCCGAGCGCATCAGAAAGCCGTGGTAGATGCCGGGGTACCGGGTGAGCGTGGTTTGCACCCCGGAGTCGCGCAGCCGCGCGGCATAGCGTTCACCCCAGTCGGAGATGGGATCGAGTTCTGCGGTGACGACAATCGCCGGTGGCAGCCCGGACAGGTCGGTGGCATAGGCGGGGACCCGCCGGGTGTCGTGCGGGGTGCCCGCACCGACGTCGGCGAGTTCATGCAGGTACACGATGTCGTCGTGACTGAGCATCGGCGCGTCCGGGTTCGACAGGACAGACGGGGCGGCCATGTCGCGGTCCACTCCCGGATACATCAGCACCTGGGCGAACAGCCGGGGTCCGCCGTCGTCACGGGCGGCCAGCGCGACGGCGGCGGCAAGGCCTCCACCGGCGCTGTCGCCCGAGACCACGACCCTGTCGGCGTCGAACCCGAACCTTTCCGCATCGGCGGCGACCCGGGTCGTCACCGCCCACGCGTCCTCGAACTGCGCCGGCGGCGGGTGCTCCGGCGCCAACCGGTAATCGACTGCCACCACGGCAGCGCCGCTGGCCGCGGCCAGCGCCCGGGCCATCGGCTCGAACGAGCGGTTCGAGCCCATGACCAGTCCGCCGCCGTGCAGATGCACGATGACCGGTGTGGGGTCGGCGGTGTCGTCGGGCCGGTAGATCCGCACCGGAACCGGTCCGCCCGGACCCTCGACCTGGGTGTCGCGGATCTCGGCCATGGCCGGCATATCGGCTGGGGGAGGCGCTGATTCGAGTGCGTCGCGCACGGCCTGCAGCCCTCGCTCCCGAACGGGGACGGCAGGACCGAACGCGGCGACGCGCGCCGCGGCGTCGGGATCCAGTGTCGGGCGGTGAGGCATCGCAGACCGTCTTCAGTGCTTGGCCGGATCGAATCTGCGCTTGGTGCGCAGCTGCGGAGGCGTCAGCGTTCTGAGCACCTCGGCGCGCTCGGCCATCGCCGATCCGACATAGTCCGGCTGGGTCAGCAGATAGAACGCACCCTGGGCGGACTGCTCGAACACCACCTCGGCGGCCTCGACGGGATCCATCGCGGCGGCCTTGATGTCGAGCATGGCCTCGCGTTGAGCCTCGGCCGCGGCGACATCGGTGCCCGCGGCGCCGGCGTCGACACCGCCTGCGGCCTCGAAGATGTTCGATTTCACCGCTCCCGGCAGTACGGCCTGCACCCGGATCAGCTCACCGTGGCCGGCCAGCTCGACCTCCAGACGCAGGCATTCGGTCATTGCCAGCACGGCATGCTTGCTGACGATGTAGGGCGTCTGCAACGGGACGGCGGCCACCCCGCCGATCGACGACAGATTCCACACCCAGGCCGGAGATGCGGCGGCGATCATTCGGGGCAGAAACGCGCGCACACCGTGAAAGACGCCGCTGACGTTGATGTCCATCACCCGGTTCCAGTTGGCCACCGGGGTGTCCCACAGATAGCCGAACTGTTCGACACCGGCGTTGTTGACCAGCAACCGCACCGGGCCGATGTCCCGGTAGACGCGCTCGGCCAGCGCGGCCATCGCGTCGGCGTCCCGCACGTCGCAGACTTCGGCGCAGGCGGTGCCACCGTCGGCCCGCAGTTCGTCGCGTAGTGCCGCGACAGCCGGACCGTCGACGTCGGTCAACACGACCGTCATGCCGAGCCGGTGGGCGTGCCGGGCCAGGCCGGCGCCGATACCGGCGCCGGCTCCGGTGATGACCGCGATGCCGCCGCCGAAGGCTTCGCGTGCCCGGCTCATGCGCCGGTCGCGGTGGCGGACTTCGCCCGGTACTCCGCGAACGGGATCGAGTCCTCGGCGTCGAGTATCACCGTCATCGAGGTGAACACCAGGCCGCCGTCGGCACGCCGGATGCCGACGTCCACCACCCCGGAGGACACGTCGAAGGGCACGTTGTTGGTGACCTGGTTGACGTACAGGTAGAACCGGACGTCGGTGACATCGCCGTCAGTGCCGGTGCGGAAGATGTTGGTGGCGTGATGCCGCAGCGGATAAGGGTTCTCGTCACGGTGCTTGCTCAGCCACGCCAACGTCTCGGCACCACCCCGCACCTCGGCGGCGAGAAGCTCCTCGAACGGGCAGTTGCCGGAGTCGGAGCGGCTCAGGTACTGCATCTCATCGGCGACGTAGCCGGCAAGCACATCGAACCGTCCCTGGTCGTAGTGGTACCAGAAACCGGCGATGAACTCCTGAATTTCCGGCAGCGTGATCTCGTTGGTCATGCTGACGAGTGAACCGCCACGGTGTGCGCAGCGACACACCGCCGCCCGGTCAGCGGAACACCTCAGTCGGCGATCAAACCCCACAACCCGTTCGCGCCGGCAGCCACCGCGCTGCGCGTCACCTGTTCGTCCCAGTGCCGCACCGATCCGTACTCCGAACGCCACGCCAGCGCCGCGCGGGTGTACAGGTGCAACCGGTGTTCGACGGTGGTGCCGATCGCGCCGAACGCCTGATGGGAGTTGCGGACCACCACCGATGCCGCATGCCCGGTGCAGGATCGTGCGACGGCTACCAGGAAGTCGAGATCCGGTGCCGACCAGTCTTTGTCGACGGCCGCGGACAACGCGGCCTCGGTGGCCGCGCGCGCCAGCGCCGTCTCGGCGGCGATGTCGGCCACCAGGTGCTGGACCGCCTGGAACTTCGCCAGGGGACGGCCGAACTGGATTCGCGAGGTGGTGTGCTCGACGACGAGGTCGACGATGACGTCCAGTGCGGCGCAGACCTGGATCGAGCGCACCAGCGCCGACCTGCGATGCAACTGCGACACCAGCGCGGTGTCCACGGCGACCGCACGTGGCCCCAGTGCGGCGAGGTCCGCCGAAACGGTATCGCGAGGCTCACCGATCATGTTGGTGCCAGGCGTGATTCGCAGGCCGGTTGCGGCTGCGTCGACGAGGTGAGCCCTGTCGCCGTCGGTCCAGACGACCACCACCCGATCGGCGGTGGAGGCCCACGGAACGGCGGTGGCGGTGCCGGATTCGTCGAGCACGCACACCGTGCGCGCGGTGCTGTCGACCGGACATCCGGCTGCCTCGAGCAGCCAGCAAGCCAGGAGATCGTGTTCGGGCAGCGGTAGCCGTACGGCATGCCTGACCGAAGCAGCGATCAGTGCGGCGGCCTCGGGCCAACCGGCCCCACTGCCGCCGCCTGCCGGTGTACCGGTCAGGCGCACCAGGCCCAATCCGTCGAGTTTGTCCCACAATTCGGGATCCCGGGTGGCCGTGCCGGTGGGTGGACGGTTCCCGCGGTGCGCGGCCAGGACGCCGTCCATCATCTCGATCAGCTCGCGGTCGACGGTCACCGAAGCCCCAGTCCCCGCGCGACGACACCGCGCAGCACCTCGGTCGTGCCCCCGCGCAAGGTGAAGCCGGGCCGTTGATCCACCGCGGTCGTGATCAGAGACCGCAACGCCGGATCGATGGCGGTCTCGTCGCCGGTGTGCAGATCGGCGAAGTCCGCGATGTCGCCTTCGGTGCTGGTGCCGAGCAGTTTGACCACCGCTGCGGGCACATCGGCGGGTTCCCGGCGTTCCAGCGCTCCGGCCACGGCGGTCGACATGTGATGCAGGCCTGCGACTCTGGCGACCAGTCGGCCCAGGCCGGCGTCGTAGGAGGTCCGGTGCTGGGCCATGCTCTCGGCGGTCGCGGCCAGTAGCGTGAATGTGGACAGCAGCCGTTCGGGACCACTGCGCTCGAAACTGAGCTCCGAGGTCACCTGCCGCCAGCCCTGACCGATCTGCCCGAACACCATGTCGTCGGCGACGAACGCGTCGTCGAGGATCACCTCGTTGAAGTGGTGGCTGCCGTTCATCGACACGATGGGCCGGACCTCGACGCCGGGTCCGTCGAACCTCACGATGAACTGGCTCAGACCGTCGTGTCGGTGCGCCGGGTCCACAGGTGCGGTGCGGGCCAGCACGATGAACGCGTGTGCGTGGTGTGCTCCGGAGGTCCACACCTTGGTGCCGGTCAGTGACCACCCACCCTCGACCCGGGTGGCGCGAGTGCGCACACTGGCCAGGTCCGAACCGGAATCGGGTTCACTCATCCCGATACCGAAAAAGCAACGACCGGACGCGATCCCGGGCAGAAACTCCCGCTTCTGGGCTTCGGTGCCGTCCTTGAGCAGAGCAGGCACGATCTGGCGGTCGGCGATCCAGTGCGCGGCCACCGGCGCCCCGGCCGCGAGGAGCTCCTCGGTCACCACGAACCGCTCGATGTGTGAACGGCCTCGACCGCCGTACTCCTCGGGAATCGTCATCCCGAGGTAGCCCCGCTCGGCCAACGCGGCGGTGAAGTCCTCGTCCCAGCCGCACAGCCACGCGTCGACCGACGGGGTGAACCTCCCCGCCGCCCGTTGTTCTGCCAGAAAGGCCCGAACCTCGGTGCGCAGCGCGGCGGTGTCGCCGTGGCGGACGCCTGCCTGGGGAACCAGCCGGGCGCCGGCCATCAGGTGGTCCGCCACCGGCTGACCAGTGCCCATACCAGTGCGGTGGCGGCATCGACGGCACCGTCGGTAGTGACGATCTGCGGACTCGGGCTGTCCATGGGTCATCTCTCGCTTCTCGGGGGTTCGGGTGGCGGTCACGGCAACTGCAGGGACTTCACCTGCAGATACTCCTCGAAGCCGTAGCGCCCGAGTTCGCGGCCGATGCCGGACTTCTTGTAACCGCCGAACGGCGCCGCCGGGTTGTACTTTCCGCCGTTGATGTCGAGCTGGCCGGTCTGCACCCCGCGCGCGAACGCGATCGCCGTGTCGTCGTCGGCGGCCCACACGGCGCCGGACAGGCCGTACGGTGTGCCGTTGGCGATCGCCAGCGCGTCTTCGGTGTCGCGGTAGGGGATGACGGCCAGCACGGGACCGAAGACCTCCTCCTGACCCAATTCCGAGTCGGGGTCGACATCGACGAACACCGTAGGTGCCACGAAATAACCGGTGTCGGCGATCTTCTCGGCGCCGCCGGTCAATAACCGGGCACCGTCGCGCTGGGCACGCTCGATGAAGCCCAGCACGGTCCGGTACTGAGCTTCGGACGCCGACGGGCCGATCCGGGTGCCGGGATCCCACGGGTCGCCGACGGTGTACTTCGACACTGCGGCCTCGACCAGGTCGAGTGCCTCGCCGTAGCGTGCCTGCGGTACCAGCATGCGGGTCCAGGCCATACAGGTCTGCCCGCCGTTGAGGAACGCGTTGCCGACGCCGACCTTCACCGCACTGGCCAGGTCGGCGCCCTCGAGAATCACGTTGGCGGACTTGCCGCCCAGCTCGAGCGCCACTTTCTTGACGGTCCGGCCGGCCAGCTCGCCCACCCGGCTGCCGACACCGGTCGAGCCGGTGAAGGACACGAAGTCGACGTCGGGATGGGCCGCCATCCGTTCACCGATCACCCGTCCGGGTCCCGACACGAGATTCACCACACCCGGCGGCAGTCCCGCCTCGGCGAGGGCGTCGACGAACTCGAACACCGACAGCGGAGCTTCGTTGCTCGGTTTGAGTACGACCGTGCATCCCGCGGCGATCGCCGGGATGACCTTGGCGACCACCTGGTACAGCGGATAGTTCCACGGGGTGATCGCCGCGACAACCCCGTACGGTTCGCGGACGACGAGAGAGTTTCCGATGCGCTCCTCGAACTCGAAACACGCCACCGCATCTGCGACGGCGCGTGCCACCGCCAGCGGCACCTGGGTCTGGACGGACTGCGCGATGCGGATGGGGGCGCCCATCTCGCTGGTGATGGTCTCGGCGATACCGGGCAGACGCTTCTCCATCGCGGTGATCACCGCGTCGAGTCGGTCGCGGCGCTCCGCGACGCCGATCAGCGGGTCGAACGCCCGCCGGGCCGCGGCGACCGCGGCGTCCACGTCGGCCTCCGATCCGCCGGGCACCGAGCCCAGCACCTGTTCGGTGGCGGGGTTGATCACCTCGATGACGTCGGTGCCGGCGGGGGTGACCCATTCGCCGCCGATGAAGAGTTCGGTGCGGCGGTAATCGTGGTTGCTCATGGCGCTTTCCGTCGGTGGGTCAGGGAACGATGCTGGCGCGGACGTCACGCTTGTCCGCCGCGGCGGCGAACGCGGCGTTGATGTCGTCCAGTGGGTAGCGGGCTGCCGCGAGCCGGTCGAACGGCAGAGTGTGCTGGTACTGCTCAAGGAAGGTCAGCGCGCGGGACAGCACCGACGGTTCGTAGAGCGACACGCCGACGATGGTCTTGTTGGCGAAAACAAACCGCGACGGGTCGAATTCGAAGGTCTTGCCGATGTTGATGTTTCCGATCTCGACGTAGCGGCCGAACTGGCCGAGCAGCTTGAGGCCCTCGTCGATCGCCGATGGATGGCCGACGACCTCGACCACGACGTCGGCGCCCTGCCCGTCGGTGAGGTTCCGGACGATCCTGGCGCGGTCTCTGTCGGTGGTCTCGGTGATGTCGATGACGGCGTCGGCGCCGAACGCGGTGGCCAACTCCAGCCGTTCCGGTACACCGTCGATCGCGATGACCGTGGCTGCGCCCCGGGCCTTGGCCACCGCGACGGCGTAAAGCCCCAAGGCGCCGGCACCCTGCACCACGACGCTCTCACCGAGCTGCTGGTCCACACGTTCCAGCCCGTACATGACCTGGGACAGAGCGCAGTTCGCGCCTGCCGCGATCTCGTCGGACACCGCATCGGGAACGGTGTAGACCACCGCGCCGGCCGGCAGCACGAAGTAATCGGCGTAACCACCGACGAAGTACGGGGGCTCGTCGGCGCGGCCGAGCATGGCCATCTTCAGATTCAGGCACGCGTTACGCCGCCCGGACAGACAGTTGCGGCAGGTGTGGCAACAGAAGAAGTACGGGAAGACCACCCGCGTTCCCGGGCTCAGCGGCGCTCCGTTGGAGTCGGCGCGCACACCGTCACCGACGGCGTCGACCACACCGACCATCTCGTGGCCCAGCACGGTGGGCAGCTGTCCGCCCAGACCCCGGGTGGCGAAGGTGCCGTGCCAGGCGTGGACGTCGGAGCCGCAGATGTTCGCGCGCGTGACCTTGATCAGGATCTCGCCCGGGCCGATGCCGGGCAGCGTGACCGTCTCGATCGCGAACGGTTTGCCCGGCTCGTCGAAGCGGGCGATCCGGCCCTTGAACGGAGCATGACTCACGGTTTGAAATCCTCTCGCCACCAATGGGTTCGCCGCACGGTCGGCGGACGCGCCGGGCGAAGGTAACGGTGTCCGGGTGGTGTGGGGTACGGACTTCCCACCCAGTGGTCTCATCGGGCGCCACGCCCGGTGGTCAGTGCGTGCTGAACCGTTCGCGCAGCACGCGCTTGAGCAGCTTGCCGCTCGGGTTCTTGGGCAGCGAGTCGACGAAGAACACCTGCTTGGGCGTCTTGAAACCGGCGAGGTGGGTGCGGCAGTGGCTCATCAGTTCGTCTTCGGTGAGCTGCGTGCCGTCACGTAGCACGACCGCGGCCACAACCGCCTCGACCCAGACCGGGTGCGGTACGCCGAACACCGCGACCTCCTCGACGGCCGGGTGGCTATACACGGCTTCCTCGACCTCACGGCTGGCGACGTTCTCGCCGCCGGTCTTGATCATGTCCTTCTTGCGGTCGACCACATGGAGCAGACCGTGCTGGTCGTAGTAGCCGAGATCACCGGAATGGAACCAACCGCCGCGGAACGCCTCGGCGGTCTTGGCGTCGTCATCGAGGTAGCCCAGCATCAGATGTGGGCTGCGGTGCGCGATCTCGCCCACCACGCCGGTCCCGACCGCCTCATTGTCGTCGTCGAGAATGGCCGTCTCCACGTTGATCACCGGCCGCCCCGCCGAGCCGGCGTGGGCGTCTTGTTCGTCAGGACCCAGCGCCGAGGCCAGTGGCGCCATCTCCGTCTGGCCGTAGAAGTTCCACAATCGCAGGTGCGGCAACCGTTCCCGCATCTCAGCCAGGATCTCGGTGGGCATCGCCGAGGCCCCGTAGTACCCCTTGCGCAGGCTGGACAGGTCCACCTCGTCGAACACGGGGGAGCGCAGCAGTGAGATCCACACCGTGGGCGGGGCGAAATAGTTTGTCACGCCGAAGCGTTCGATGCCGCGCAACACCGCCTCGGGTTCGGGGCGCGGCAGGATGATGCTGGTGGCGCCGAGATAGATGTCGGTGATCAGGAAGTTGTCGAGCTGCGCGCAGTGATAGAGCGGCAGCGAGTGGATCTCGATGTCGGTGCCCTCCATGGACCCGGCGATGATCGAGCTGATGTAGTTGCCCATCAGGCTGCGGCTGGAGTGCATGGCGCCCTTGGGATGCGACTCGGTTCCGCTGGTGTACATCAGCCGGATCAGCTGGTCGTCGTCGATGTGGGGGCCCGGCGCGACCGAATCGGTCTGCATCCACTGTGCGAAGTCGTCCCAGCCCGCCGGCAGGGCCTGTCCGGGAGCCACGATCGCGGCCGCGGTGCGGACGTTCCCGCCGAGCCGCATCGCCTCCTCGGCTGTCGGCACCAGGTCTGCTTCGACGAGAAAACCGGTGGCCCGGCTGTGGCCGAGGATGAACGAGATCTCCTCGGCGGTCAGCATGAAGTTGACCGGGACGAGAACCACTCCGGCCCTCGCGGTGGCGAACGCCAGCACCGCGTACTGCCAGCAGTTATGGGCGAGCAGGGCAAGCCGGTCACCGACCACGAAGCCGTGGTCCGCCAGCGCCGCGGCGGCGCGGTCGACCAGCTGCTCGAAGTCTGCGAAGGACAGGCTGACGTCCCCGTCCACGATCGCGAGCTTCTCCGGGTGCTTGCGCGCCGACCGGCGCGGAATGTCCCCGAGCGCGTGGCTGCGCGCGGAGGCCGGCACGCCGTGCAGATCCTGCATGTCCGCGACTGTAGGCCCAGCAGCACTGTGGGGATCGAGCGGCGTCCCGCTGAGTAGAAAGGCCACCGACCGGGCCCTGCCGGTGATCCCATACTCGACCCGGCAGCGAGGAGGATCGATGACGACGGGCGAGACCGTGACAGCGGATGCGAGGACCCCTGATCCCGCAGAACTTCGGGAAAATCTGCGGCAGGCGGATGCCGGGATCCTGGTGGCGGTGCTGGCCCAGCTGACCGGTGATCCGAGCGTCGCCGACCGGTACGCGGCCAGGATCACGTTCGAGCCGGACCCGCCCGAGCAGGTCGGGGTCACCGACCCACAGACCCGGGAGGAACTCGTCGAGGCGGTGGCGGCCGCGATGGGCGCGCCGCGTCCCGCCGGCGCATCGGCCCCCGACGACATCACCCTGTTCGGACGGGTGGCTCCGTTGGCGCTGGGCACCGAGGTGGGTGATGAATACCTCGGGCTCCTCCTGGAGCAGGGCGGTTTTCACCCGTCGCAGCCGGTGTTGCCGCGGACCGCCGCGCTGCCGCCCGGGTTCAAGGTGGTGATCGTCGGCGCCGGTATCGCGGGACTGGCCGCGGCCCTCGAGTGCGCGGACGCCGGCATCGACTACGAGATCGTCGACCGCAACGACGAGGTCGGCGGCACCTGGTACACCACCGTCTACCCCGGCATCGGGGTCGACACCCCGTCGGCCTACTACTCCCTGTCGCGGGACATCAACGGCGACTGGACGAGCTATTACCCGCAGGGAGCCGAGTACCAGCGGTACCTGCAGGCGGTGGCCGACAGGAACGGGCTGCGTGACCACATCCGGTTCAGCACCGAGGTGGAGGCGCTGCACTGGGACGAGACCCGCCGAATGTGGGAGATACACACCGTGGCGGCGGACGGCACCCGCGCCGTCGGTCACGCCAACGTCGTCGTCCCGGCCGCCGGCTACCTCAACAGGCCGCGATGGCCCGAGCTGCCGGGCCGGGAGTCGTTCGGCGGCACCAGTATCCACTCCGCCGAATGGGATCCCGAGCTGTCGCTGCGCGGGAAGAGGGTGGCGGTCATCGGCGCCGGATGCACGGCCGTGCAGATCGTCGACGCCTGTGTCGGCCAGGTCGCACACCTCACGGTCTTCCAGCGCCAACCGCACTGGGTGGCGCCCCGCAAGCGCCTGACCGACGACGTCCCCGAACACCGGCGCTGGCTGAACGCCCATATCCCGTTCTACGCCAACTGGACCCGGCTCAAGTCGTTCTGGGGGACCGCCGACAACAACTATCCGGTCATCGTGCGTGATCCGGAATGGGCCGCCGACCACCTGTCGATCTCGCCGGCCAACGACGTGCTGCTGAGGTTGTGCCTGGACTACATCGACCGGACGTTCGGAGCCGGCTCCGAACTGGCGAAGAAGGTCACCCCCGATTTCGCGCCGTACGGCAAACGCATCATCCGCGATCCCGGCGGCTACTACGCGGCGCTGACCCGGGCCCACGTCGACGTCGAAGCCAGTGAGCCCGCGCGGGTCAACGAAGCCGGCATCGTCACCGCGGACGGCCGCCAGATCGACCTCGACGTGATCATCTACGCCACCGGCTATCACCTGGACTTCCTGTCCACCGTCGACATCCGGGGCCGCGACGGTGTGGAACTGAAGAAGGTGTGGGGGGACAGCCCCGCCGCCTACCGCGGTGGGCTGGTCCCCGGGTTCCCGAACATGTTCATCTCGTCGGCGCCCAACTACAGTCCCGGTCACGGCGCCGGTCACAACTTCGGCGTCGAGGTGATGGTGCACTACGTGATGGAGTGCCTGCAGTTGATGGCCCTGCGTGAGGCGGCGACCATCGAGGTCAAACCCGAGGCGTTCGCCGAGTACGTACGCCAGATCGACGAGCAGATGGCGCAGACGGTCTGGTGTCACACACCGACGGCACACACCTACTACCGCTCCGGAGGCGGCCGCATCGTGACCGCGTTCCCGTTCCGGCTGATCGACGTGTGGCAGAGCCATCGCGTCCCGAACGAAGAGGACCTCGAGCTCCGGTGAGTGAATTGTTGACCGGCAGAACGGCCCTGGTCACCGGCAGCAGCCGCGGCATCGGCCGCGCGGTCGCGCAGCGGCTCGCGGCCGAGGGCGCCACGGTGGCCGTCACCGCCCGGTCCTATCAGCCGTCCCCGTCGACACGTGCGGGGCGGAAGGCGGAGTTGCCGGGCACCATCGGCGAGACGATCGGCCTCATCGAGGCAGCCGGCGGTAAGGCGTTCGGCATCGCGTGCGATCTGGAGGACCCGGACGCCCGCGCCGGACTCGTCGACCAGGTCGTCGAACGGACCGGCCGGATCGACATCCTGGTCAACAACGCCGGCTACGCCGACTACTCGGTCATCGAAGACATGGCGATGGACACCTTCGACCGCACGGTCGAACACTATGTCCGGACGCCATTCGTGTTGACCCAGAAAGCGGTTCCGCACATGCGCCGCCAGGGGGCAGGCTGGATCGTCAACATCGGGTCGGTCACCGGGCTGGCGCCGGCCCGGCCCTACCGCGAGTACAACAAGTCCTCCGGCGACGTCGTCTACGCGTCGATGAAGGCCGCGCTGCACCGGTTCACCCAGGGGGTGGCCGCCGAACTGCTGGACTCGAACATCGCCGTCAACGTCGTCGGTCCGTCCAGCGCGGTCCGCACACCCGGCGCCGCGGATCTGATCCCGGACACCTTCCCGACCGAGCCGGTGGAGTATCTGGCCGAGACGGTGCTGGCGATGTGCCACCTGCCGGCCGCGGTCCGCACCGGGCTGGTGGCGTTCAGCCTGCACTACCCGTGGTCACAGCGGCTGCCGGTGCACAGCCTGGACGGCGAGACGGTGTTGCCGCCGCTGGAACCTCCCGCCGCGGCGAACCCCAACATCCTGCCGGCCGGTCTGTAGCCGCGCGCTCAGCGCAGCACACGGGTGCTGTCAAGGCAGAAGCTGTGACAGACCCGTTCGCGGACAATCACTTTCGGGCACTCCGGATCGAACCACTGGTCGACGACGGCCCAGTGGATCGGATGCATCAGGTAGGCGCCCATGATGCCGTCGGCATCACTGAACTCCTGCTCGAACACGTGCGTCCACTCCGACGCGCCGACGGTGTGATCAGGACGGCTCAACTGCCAGGCGGCGATCGTCGAGACGTGTCCGGGCAGCAGCTGCAGGTCTGCCTCGAAGCGTGCGAGGGTGTCCGAGTCCGTGCCGGGCTCGACGCGCAACATCAGCGTCCGGTACACGGTTCCGGTGCCGCGGCCCGGAATGGTCTGAGCACGGCCCCGGTATCCGACGCCGTTGACGCGGCTGATCGCCGGATCACGCAGGACCGCGGCGAACTGGTCGGCGATGTCGACCCATGCGGCCTCGTCGTCGAAACGAAGGTGCAGGAGCAGGTCACCACCGTTGCGGCTGCCCGGCAGCGTGGGAGCGACGAGATGCCGGGCGGCCCCGCACCGCTCGGCCAGCCGCAGCAGGTCCCGATGCACCCGGTCGCGCTCGGCGTCGGCGACGTCGACGAGGCGGGTGACGTTATACATCGCAGAGCCGGTCGACGTCCTCGAACGCCGCAGCGGCACTGCGGTCGCGCTCGACGATCAGGTGGGCCACTTCGTCCCACCACGCGCCCAGACGCGGGTCCGGCCGTCCCCGCCACGTCATCTCCCACCACGCCCGGGGGCTCGGCAACGACCAGGTGATGGTGATGGTGTTGGGCTCGTCGGCGAACCAGATCGGCGGTGACACAAGCACATCGCGCAAAGTCATGCCGCGCTCCCGGGCTCCCGGGGCGTACCCGCCGAGGTAGGTGTCGACGAACTCACGGGCACATCCGGGCCGGGTGACCACCCGGTCGATGACGAAGACCTCCTCGGACATGGGAGCGAGACTAGGGATCGCGTGGCGCGTCGACGGTGGCGATCCCGGCCATCGGGATACCACCGTTGACGTCGTGCCGCGCGAGGTCGACGGTGACGTGATGACCGATCTCAGCCCGGATCCGTTCGCTCCTGTCCGTCTCGGACCGGTGCGGCTGCGCAACAGGATCGTGAAGGCGGCCACCTCGGAGGGACGGTCACCCGACGGCCTGGTCACCGACGACCTGATCGCGTTCCACCGCCGCTTCGCCGAGGGCGGCGTCGGGATGACGACCGTCGCCTACTGCTGTGTCTCGCCGCAGGGGGCCAGCGCCCCGGGCCAGATCGTGATGAACCGTGACGCCCTGCCCGGGCTGCGCAGACTCACCGACACGGTGCACGACGCCGGCGCGGGAATCTCGGCGCAACTCGGCCATGCCGGGGTGGTGGCGCCCAAGAAGTTGACCGGGGTGACCGCGGTGGCACCGAGCCGGTTCGTCAACCCGACCTCGTTCGCGTACTGCCGGGAGATCCGCCGCGACGAGATCGCCGCGGTCATCGATCAGTTCGGGCAGGCCGCGCAGGTCGCGGTGGACGCCGGATTCGACGCTGTGGAACTGCACTTCGGGCATCTGTACCTGCCGAGCTCGTTCCTCAGCCCGCTGATCAACCGCCGTAAGGACGAGTACGGCGGCGACATCGACAACCGGTCGCGGCTGGTGCGGGAGATCGCGCAGCGCGTCCGTGCGGTCGTCGGCGACCGTATCGCGGTGATCGCCAAACTCGACATGGACGACGGCCTTCCCGGCAGCATCTGGATCGACGAGGCGTTGCGCACCGCGCAATTGCTCGACACCGACGGCATGCTGGACGCACTGGAGCTGACGCAGGGCTCGTCGGTGTACCGGCCGATGTATCTGTTCCGCGGCGATGTGCCGGTCCGCGAGTTCGCCACCGTGATGCCGGCGATGCTGCGTCCGGGTGTGCGGCTGATGGGCAAATCGGTGATGGGTAGCTACCCGTACCAGGATCTCTACATGCTCTCGGCGGCAAGACAATTCGTGCCCGTTGTGCGTAACACCAAGCTGATCCTGCTCGGCGGGATCACCGACCGCACGCATGTCGAGACCGGTATGCGCGAGGGATTCGACTTCGTCGCGATGGGCCGGGCGCTGCTGCGCGAGCCGGATCTGGTGAACAAGATGATCGCCGACGCGGGGGTGCGGAGCCGCTGCAACCACAACAACAAGTGCATGGTCACCGTGTTCGGCCGCACGCACTGCGTGCTGGATCCCGACCAGCGCTACGGCGCGGCGGTACCGATGCTGCCCACCAGATCGGCGACGTCCGCGCAGACCTGAGCGCGGGCACGCCGGCAGATGTCGAACGCCGGCATCGTCATGAAGCCGTGCACACCGCCCTCGAAATACCGGCACACGGTCGAAACACCCGCCGCCTCCAGGGCTTCGACGTAGGCCAGCCCCTCGTCGCGCAGCGGGTCGTGCCCGGCCACCACGGCGACGGCCGGCGGCAGACCGGAAAGGTCTTCCGCGCACAGCGGCGAGGCGTACGGGTGGGTCCGGTCGGCGGTGTTCGGGACGTACTGGTCCCAGTACCACTGCAGCGCGGGTCGCGGATTGTAGAAACCCTGGCCGAACAGACGATACGACTCGGTGTCGAAACCGGCTGCGATGACCGGATACAACAGGACCTGACCGGCCAGTGCAGGCCCGCCCCGGTCCCGTGCCATCAGCGCGGTGACGGCAGCGAGGTTGCCCCCGGCCGAATCGCCACCGACCAGCACCGCCGACGGGTTGCCGCCGAAATCCTCGATGTGCCCGGCCACCCAGGCTGCCGCTGCATGGATGTCCTCGGCTGCCGCGGGCCACTGACCTTCTTCGGGGGCGCGGCGATAGTGCACCGACACCACCACGGCGGACATGCCGTTGGCGAAGGCGCGGCACAACCCGTCATGGCTGTCCAGATCGCAGAACACCCAGCCGCCGCCGTGTGCGAAAACCAGTGTGGGAAGCGGGCCTTCCACCGTGGTCTGCGGCCGGTAGATGCGCACCGGTACCGGTCCCGCGGGCCCGGGTATCGTGCCGTCCTCGACGGAGGCGACCGGCTCGGGCTGGTCCGGCGGGACGAATCGCGAGCGGATCACCGCGCGAGCCTGTGCGCCGGTCATCGTGTGCACAGGCGGGAATCCGGAATCCAGCGCGTCGATGATGTTCGCGATCTGCGGGTCGAGACTCATGCCGGTTGCAGGTTGGTCTGGCCGGGCCGGGCGATGGGGCCGCGCAGCGGCTGCGCCTGCAGAGTCGGCGTCACCCGCGTCGGGCCGCCTTCGACGGCGCGCCAGATGCGCATGGCCGCCACCCGTACGGGCGCCACCAGCCGCTGGTCGAACATCATCTGGCTCATCGGACCGCACACCGACACCGCGGCGGTCGCATGGCCCGGATCCCCGATCGGTGCCGCGACGCAACCGAACCCCGGCACCGACTCCTCGCGGTCGAAGGCGATGCCGTGCGAGCGCACCTTCGCCAGCTCGGTGCGCAGCTGGGCGTGCGTCGAGACGGAGTACTTGGTGAGCCGGGGCAGGAAGTCGGCGTCGAAGAGCTCGATGTCCTTCTCGTCGGTGTCGGCCAGGATCGCTTTGCCGACGGCCGCGCAGTGGGCGGGCCGTCGGCCCCCGACGCGGGTCGGGATGGCCGCGGTCATCCGGTTGCCGACCTTCTCCATGTAGACGACGTCGGAGCCGTCGAGCACCGCGAGGTGCACGACCAGTCCGGTGGCGGCGTGCAGCTCGTGCAGCATCGGGATCGCCGCCTTGTGCAGCCGGTCCTGATGCACGGCCAGCGAACCGAGTTCGACCAGGCGCATCCCCAGCTCGTAGTCCCGGCCGTTGCGCCGCAGCCAGCGCAGCTGGACCAGCCGTTCCAGCATGCGATGCGCCGACGAGCGGGGCAGGCCGGTCCGTCGCACGATCTGCGCCAGTGTGAGCCGGCCGGGACCGTCGAATGCGTCCAGCACCAGGGAGACGCGGTCGATCACGGCACTCGGGGTCTCGGGAGCCGCCTTGGCGGGAGCGGGCGCGGGGCGGTCGACGGTCACGGTCATCCTGGTCCTCCGGAAAGTCATACTCCTAATAGGCATATGCCTATTGGTCATATAGAAGTACCACATCGCTGTGGCTGCTGTCACATGAACACGGCAAATGTCGCCTGCGGCACGCTCGACCAGGCCGGCATCGCATTCCGGGCTGGGCCGCGGAGCCGAACTACCGCGCGACCTGCAGATTCAGGCTGTCAGCCGCGGGCGGCGCTGCGCCCGGCGCGCCTGCCGTAGAAGCTGCCGTCGCCGAGGGACACACCGCTGGCATACCCCCACGCGGCCAGACCGGCCGCGCAACGACCCGCCGCGAACAGTCCCGGAATGGGCTCTCCGCTGACATGCAGGACTTCGGCGTCGAGGGTGGTGGCCAGCCCGCCGAGGGTGAAACCGCCGGTGCTTTCCCGCAGATCGACGGCGCCGACCGGCGATCCGATCGGCTTCAGCCACTGCGCCTTCTTGTGCAATAACGGATCCACACCGCGTGCGGCGCCCTCGTTGTAGGCGGCCACGGTGGCCTGCAGCGAGCCCGGGGCGAGACCGATCTCGCCTTCCAGGTCGGCGACCGTCTCTGCCACCCAGGTGGGCGGGCGCATCATCAGCTGCGGCGACAGCGAGCCCATCGCCTCGTCATGCGCGTCGCCGTCGATGATCAGGTACGCGGTGTTGTCCTGGTGGTACAGCGTCAGCTGCCCGACCCGGCCGGGATAGGTGTCCTCGGCGACGAAACGCTGGCCGCGTTCGTTGACCAGGATGCCGCGCACCAGCTGCTGCGGGTCGATGAAAATCGCCACCTCGGTGGCGTCCATGTGGGCCAGGTCGGCGCCCAGCGCCTGGGCCATCCGGATGGCGCGGCCGTCATGCTGCTCGATCGACGCCGCGGGACGGCCCGCGATGCGCGGGGCGTACTGCGCCACCATCGCGTCGTTGTAGGCGAAACTGCCGGTGGCCAGCACGACTCCACGGCGCGCCCGGACAGCGATCTCGGCGCCGTACCGGCGCGCCAGGAGCCCGACGACCCGTCCATCTCCGGCGACGACAAGCCGTTGCGCGCGAACGTCATACAGTGCCCGCGCCCCGGCTGCGGTGGCAGTCTCGACGAGCGGTTTCATCAGCATGTACCCGGCGCTGGACTCGCCCTGCTTCTTGCCCGTCATCTGCGGTACGTGGCCGCGGGGAGCGGGAGAGGCGATCGTGTTGAACGGGAAGGAGTTCTCGCCACCGGAGTACATCAGACCCTGGTCGCCCATCGGCTCCCACCCGGGCTCTCCGAAGAACTCGGCCTTGAACGGGACGCCACAACCGACCAGCCAGTCGAAGTGCGCGACACTTCCGGCGCAGTAGTCGGCGATGCGGTTCTCGTCCGCCCCGGGGCCCATGGCCACCGTCAGGAAAGCGGCCATGTTGTCGACCGAATCTTCGAAGCCGCAGGCCTTCTGGATCGCCGTGCCGCCGCCGAGGTAGATGAACCCGCCGGCCATCGACGCCGCGCCGCCCCAGGAACCCGTGCGCTCCAGCACGAGCACATCGGCACCGGCGCGCGCGGACTCCACCGCCGCCGCCGCGCCGGCCACGCCGTAACCGGCGATCACGACATCGGCCTCGTGGTCCCAGGCGGTGATCAGTGATTCCGGGACCGGGACGACGTCTTCGCTCATGGGCGCATCGCCGCGGGCAGGTCATCGACCCACTGGTGTCCCCAATAGCTGTCGGCGGTGATCTCCTCAGCGGTGTAATACGTTTCGTCGACCCGCATTCCGTCTGTGCCGAACTCGATGTCCCAGTCGCCGGGCGCGCGGACGTAGAACGACACCATCTTGTCGTTGGTGTGGCGGCCCAGCGTCGAGGACAGCTGGAAGCCGTCTTTGGCGACCCGGTCGAGTGCCTGCCCGACGGCGTCGAGGGTGTCGACCTCCACCATGAGGTGAATCAGGCCGGGATCCCGCGATGTGGCGGCCGGACACAGGGCCAGGCTGTGGTGGCGCTGGTTGACACCGAGGAACCGCACGCGGATGGGTCCGAACTCGGGTGGGGCCGGGACGCGGAACGCGCCGCGGGACTTGAATCCCAGGACACCGGTGTAGAAGTCGAACATCCCGTTGACGTCCATCGCGGGAAGCACGACGTGTCCGAGCCCCTGGTCCCCGGTCACGAACGTCGCGCCGAACGGGGTCACGACCGGGCTGTGGTCGAGTACCGCGCCGTGGAACACCTCCAGCGATGTCCCGGCCGGATCCTGGAAGGCGATCACCTCCTCGACCCTGCGGTGGTCGGCCTCGGCCGGCGCCAGCTCCTTGTAGGGTGTGCCCGCCGCGTCCAGCGTGCGTTTGACCTCGTCCAACGCGGCGTGATCACGCACCTCCCAGCCGACCGTCATGATCTTATCGGTGTCTCCCGGCGTCACGATGATCCGGGCGGCCCGTTCGTCCATCCGCAGGTACAGCGCATCCGGATCGGGCCCGCCGCCCTGGGCGAAACCCAGGACGCCGAAGGCGAAGTGGCGCCACCGCACCATGTCGGTGGCCTGCACGGTGACATAACCGAGGCTCTTGATCACGCTCATGGCAAGCCCCTAGATCATCGCCCGCAGCGGGCCCTGCGGGTCCACGCCGAGGGAGCTCAACGCCGACGCGTGGTAGACGGTGCCCGGGACGTGGATGGCGTGCGCCTGGCCGACATGGACATCGCGCCAATAGCGTTGCAGCGGTTTGTCCATGCGGGCGGCGTTGCCGCCACAGCGGGCGAAGATCTCGTCGACGGCAGACACGGCGCGCCACACCGCACGGATCTGGGTGCGCCGGCCGGCGGCGCGGTCCTCGAAGGAGACGTCCCGGCCGGCGGCCACCATGTCGTAGATGCGGTCGGCGTTGGCCAGCAACTCCTGGCGCGCGGCGTTGATGTCGGCGGCGGCTTCACCGATCGCGTACATGACGTAGGGATCGTCCTTGATCGCCACGCCGCTGGAGTTCACGCGCTGGCGCTGGTAGTCGAGCGCGGCGGCCAGTGCGCCTTCGGCGATGCCGATCGTGGCCGCCGAGATGCCCAGCGGGAACATCGTCGACCACGGCATCAGGTACAGCGGTTCGGTCATCCCGGCTTCGCGCTGGGCGGTGCCGTCCATGACCTTCATGCCGTCCATCGTCCGGTAGCCGGGGACGAAGGCGCCGTCGACGATGACGTCCTTGGACCCGGTGCCGCGCAGGCCGACGACATCCCAGGAGTCCTCGACGATCTCGTAATCCCTGCGCGGCAGGATCATGTGCAGCATCTGGGGAGGCATCAGCGGCTTGCCGTCGGTGTCGCCGACCATCGCGCCCAGGATGATCCAGTCGCAGTGGTCCGTGCCGGAGCTGAACTGCCAGCGGCCGGTGAAGATGTAGCCACCGTCGGTGGGTACGGCGACGCCCTGAGGGGCGTACGGAGAGGCCACCCAGGTGTCGACGTCCTCGGACCAGATTTCCTGCGCGACACGGGGGTCGGCGTAGGCGAGCTGGTAGGGATGCACGCCGACGACACCGTTGATCCAGCCGGCGGACGGGTCCAGCGCGGCGGTGGCCATCACCGTCTCGGCGAACTCCCGCGGATGCACCTCCAGGCCGCCGTGCTGCTTGGGCTGCAGCAGCCGGATGGACCCGATCTGCTTCATCGTCTTCACCGTGTCATCGGTGAGCTTGCCGATCTTCTCCGCTTCCACAGCTTGTTCGCGAAGCCGGTCCGCCAGATCGGCGATGCGGTCGATCACCCGTTGTGTCATGGCACCGATGGTGCCGCGTCGGGCCGCCGCCCGTCGGCCTTTTCCCAGTGAGCGGAAGTGATTCGCCGGGTCAGAACTCGATTCTCAGCGAGTCCGACACCGGGCGGGCCTGGCATGCCAGGAACAGGCCGTCGGCGATGTCGTCGTCCTCGAGGATCGCCGCGTCGCCGAGGTCCACCTCACCGTCGACGACCGTGGCCGCGCAGGACCCGCAGTTGCCCTCGCGACATGAATACGGGACGTCGAGACCGGCAGCAAGCATGGTGTCGACGAGGTTCTGTTCCTTCGGCCAGCGCAGCTTGTGAAGCGCGCCGTCGAGCAGAACCTCGGCGTCCGAGGCGGGCTCGTCGTCGGCGGCGCCCGCGACCGGAACGTCGGCGAACGGGTCACCGTCGAGGGACTGGAAGACCTCCAGGTGGATGCGGTCGCGGGGGACACCGGCTTCGGTGAGCGTTTCCCTGACCACCGCCATGAACGGCGCCGGCCCGCAGATGAACGACTGATAGCCGACGAACATGCGAGCGAAATTGGTCAGCTGCGCGAGGGTCGGTAACCCCTGGACGGACTCCAGCCAGTGCAGAACCGTGAACCGTCCGGCGTAGCGCGCCGCAAGGTCGCGCAGCTCGGCGGCGAAGATCACCGACGCCTCGTCCCGGTTGGCGTAGCACAGCACCACCCGGCCGGTGCCGGCGGCCAGCACGGACTTCAAGATCGACATCACCGGTGTGACGCCGCTGCCGGCAGCCCACAACAGGAAGTCACCATCGAGGTCGCGCGGTGTGAACACCCCCGACGGTGGCAGCGATTCGATGATGTCGCCGACAGAGACGTTGTCGCACAACCAATTCGAACCGTAACCGCCGTCGGTGCGTTTGACGGTGACCTTCAGGGCGTCGTCGGTGTGCGGTGAACTCGCCAGCGAGTAACAGCGCGCGACCGAACCCGTCACATCGCTCGGGATCCGCAACGTCAGGAACTGTCCGGGCCGGTAGCCGAACCGTCCCCGGTGCTCACCGGGAACGGCGAACACCAGCGTCTTCGCGTCCCGGCTCTCCTCGACGACGTCGGTGACGGTCAGGGGTACGGCACGGGTCGCGGCGCTCATGGGCCGTCATCATGGCCCACGGCGGCGGGGCTTCGCGCCGGCACTACCGGTGGACGGGACGGAATCCCGGTGACCGTTGACCGGGAGACACCCACGGCGGCTGAGGGCCGTCGTCCTAACGTTCACCACGTGAACAGTGCGACTGAGAGCTCTGTCGACGTCGTGGTGGTCGGCGCCGGTTTCGCGGGCCTGTACGCCCTGCACAAGTTCCGGGCGCAGGGCTGGTCGGTACGGGTGTTCGAAGCCGCACCGGAGGTCGGCGGGACGTGGTACTTCAACCGGTACCCGGGCGCGCGCTGCGATGTGGAGAGCCTCGACTACTGCTACTCGTTCTCCGACGAACTCCAACAGGAGTGGACGTGGACCGAGAAGTACGCCACGCAGGCTGAGATCCTGGAGTACATCAACTGGGTCGCCGACAAACTCCACCTGCGCTCGGGCATCACGTTCAACACCAGGGTCGTCTCCGCCGTCCTCGACGAGGAGACGCTGCGGTGGACGGTCGCCACCGACGGCGACGAAGTCGTCAGCGCACGGTTCGTGGTGATGGCCACCGGCCCGCTGTCGTCGCCGCTGAAACCGGACATCGAGGGACTCGACACCTTCGAGGGCGAGGTGTACCACACCGCCGACTGGCCGCACCAAGGCGTCGACTTCCGCGGGAAGCGGGTGGGAGTCATCGGCACCGGGTCCTCGGGAATCCAGTCCATCCCGATCATCGCCGAACAGGCCGAGCGCCTTGTCGTCTTCCAGCGGACCCCGAATTACAGTGTGCCCGCCGGTAACCGGGCGCTCTCCGCCGACGAGATCGCGCATGCCAAGGCCACCTACGACGAGCGCCGGCGGATGTCCTGGCGCAGTGGTGGCGGCTCCCCGCACGTGGCGCACCCCAAGCTGACGATGGAGGCCAGTCCCGAGGAGCGCCGCGAGGCCTTCGAGAAGCGGTGGCAGCTCGGCGGTGTGCTGTTCTCCAAGACCTTCTCCGATCAGATGATCAACCTCGACGCCAATGAGGAAGCCCGCAAATTCTACGAAGAGAAGGTCCGGGCGGTCATCGACGATCCGGAGGTCGCGAAGCTGCTGATCCCGAACGATCATCCGATCGGTACGAAGCGGATCTGCACCGACACCAACTACTTTCAGACGTTCAACCGGGCCAATGTGAGGTTGGTCAGCGTTCGCGACACCCCGATCACCTCGATCGACGCCACGGGGATCAACACCTCCGACACCCATTTCGAACTGGATGCGGTCGTGCTCGCCACCGGTTTCGACGCGTTGACCGGAACCCTGGCCAAGATCGACATCGTCGGGCGCGACGGACAGAAGCTGGTCGACGACTGGTCCGGCGGACCGCGCACCTACCTGGGCCTCGGGGTGGACGGCTTCCCGAACCTGTTCCTGGTGTCGGGTCCCGGCGCGCCGGCGGTGTTGGCCAACATGGTGCTGCACGCCGAAGCGCATATCAACTGGATCTCCGACGCGATCACGTACCTGAACGAGCATGATCTCGCCGCCATCGAGGCGACCCCGGATGCGGTGGACAACTGGATCGCCGAATGCAATCGCCGCGCCGACGCCACCCTGTTCCCGCGGGCCAACTCGTGGTACATGGGCGCCAACGTGCCCGGTAAACCGCGAGTGTTCATGCTGTTCATCGGCGGCTTCGGCGCGTATCTCGACATCTGCGCCGAGGTGGCCGCCGCGGGATACAAGGGGTTTGAACTGCTCGAGGCGCCGTAGTGCCCGTGCTGGTCGGCAAGCCGTAGAGGAGCATCCGCATCGGGACGTACGTGGTGACCGGGTCCGCGTCGGGCATGGGGCTGCAGGCCGCGGCACGGTTGGGTGCTGCCGGGCACACCGTGATCGGCGTGGACATCACCTCCCCGCGGTCTCGAGCGGAGGACGGCCCACCGGCAGGCACAGGCACGCCCGGACCGCTCGACGTGGTCGCCGATCTGTCGACAGCGGAGGGACGGCGGGCCGCGGCCGAGGGAGTCCTGGCGGCGTGCGGCGGAACCCTCGACGGTGCGGTGCTGGCGGCCGGCCTGGGCCCGATCACCGGCCGTGATCGCCAGATCGCCGAGGTGAACTTCTTCGGAGTGGTCGACCTGTTGAGCGCTCTGCAGCCGGCCCTCGCACGGGCGAGGGCGGCCAAAGTGGTGGTCGTGGCCAGCAATTCGGTGACCACCACACCGCTGGTGCCGCGCCGAGCGGTTTCCGCGCTCCTGGCCGGCGACCCGGCCAGGGCGCTACGCGCGGTGCGCCGGTTCGGCAAGCGGTCAGCGCCCATGATCTACGCGGCATCGAAGATGGCGGTGTCGCGCTGGGTGCGCGAGCACGCGGTGACTCCTCGATGGGCGGGCAGCGGAATCCGGCTCAACGCGTTGGCGCCCGGGGCGATCATGACGCCGCTGCTGGCAGAACAACTGGCCAACCCCTCCGAGGCCAGGGCCGTGCGGGCGTTCCCGGTTCCGATCGGTGGCTTCGGTGATGCCGGTCAACTCGCGGACTGGATGGTGTTCATGCTCTCCGACGCCGCTGATTTCCTCTGCGGCAGTGTGGTGTTCGTCGATGGTGGATCGGACGCGTACTTCCGGTCGTCAGCGTGGCCGGCACGCCTCCCGGCCCGTGCGTTGCCGCGTTATGCGGTGCGGTTCCTCGGATACCGCAGGATCATGCGGTCCCGCTGAGGAACGCGAGGACGGTCCGTTCGAACGCGGCCTTGGCCTCGATCATCACCCAGTGCCCGCAGTTCGGGAACACGTGGAACTCCGCGTTCGGGATCGTGCGCATCGGCACCAGTGCCATGTCCAGCGGACTGACCCGATCGTCGCGGCCCCACGTCAGCAATGTCGGGGCCGACACCTTGTGCATCGTGGCCCACGGCATCGGGACATCGGCCTTGCGCATCATCTCCATCATCGCCGCGAACGCGGCCTTGCCGTACATGCGCCGCGCCGCGGCGAGGGTCTCGGGGTCGGTGGCCAGGGCCCAGCGCTCCTCGATCAACTCGTCGGTCACCAGAGCGGGGTCGTAGACCATCGAGCGCAGCCAGTCGACCAACCGCTGCCGGGTGGGCTCCTCGGTGAACTCCTGCAGCAGCCTGATGCCCTCGCTGGGCCCCGGGCTGAAGATGTTGGTGCCGATGCCGCCGATGGTGACCAGCTTTCCGATGCGGTCGGGGTGCTTGATGGCGAAGTTGATGCCGACCCCACCACCCATGGAGTTGCCGATCACGTCGACCCGTTCCAATCCCAGCGCGTCGGCGAACGTGATGACCGCACCCTGGGCGTCCAGCATCGGATGCCCACCGAAGTCGTCACTGACGCCGAAGCCGGGGAATTCCAGCACCAGGCAGCGATAGTGCCTCGCGAACACCTCGAGGTTGCCGCGATAGTTCCGCCACCCGGTCACACCCGGGCCGGAGCCGTGCAGCAGCAGCAGCACGGGACCGTCACCGGCTTCGTGATAGCGGAGCACGCCGGAGGGAGTGCTGATCTCACGCAAGGTCTCGTGGTAGTCGACTGTCATCCTGCGATTCCACAGGATCGGCACGGGTGCGGCCAACGGCGTTCCGGTGAGTGGACGCCACCCTTGTCCGGCCCAGCCGTCGGCACACAATGATGCCAACGCGGCTCACCGTGGGCCCGCGCCCCACCGCGGTGCCGAGACGGTGGCGTGAACACGTTGTGTCCCAGGGAGACCCATGCAGCAGACCTCAACGTCTGATCCGGTGTTGTTGCGCCGGGTCGCGCTGTCCAGTCTGTTGGGCACCGCCATCGAGTACTACGACTTCCTCGTCTACGGCACGATGAGCGCCCTGGTTTTCGGGCTGGTGTTCTTTCCGGAATCGAATCCCGCGGCGGCCACCATCGCGGCGTTCGGGACACTGGCCGCAGGTTATGTCGCCAGACCGGTCGGGGGAATCCTGTTCGGGCACTTCGGTGACCGTCTGGGCCGCAAGTCCATGCTCGTGCTCACCATGGTCCTGATGGGAACCGCCAGCTTCCTCATCGGGCTGCTGCCCACCTACGCCGCCATCGGAGTGGCCGCACCCGTTCTGTTGGTGGCGCTGCGCGTGATCCAGGGCATCGCGATCGGCGGGGAGTGGGGCGGAGCCACCTTGATGGTCACCGAGCACGCCGAGGCGCACCGGCGCGGCTTCTGGAACGGTGTGATGCAGATGGGTTCGCCGATCGGCTCGCTGCTGTCGGTCGCGGTGGTCACGTTGATCACGATGCTTCCCGACGACGATTTCCTGTCCTGGGGCTGGCGCATCCCGTTCCTGATCAGTGTGCTGCTGCTCGCGATCGGCGTCTATGTGCGTCTGTCCATCACCGAGAGTCCGGTGTTCGAAGCGGCACGGCGCACCCCCGCCGAAACCGCGCAGGTGCCGCTGGTCGAAGTGCTCAGGAAGCCGCGAACACTCGTGCTGGCGTGCGCCGTCGGGATCGGCCCGTTCGCGTTGACCGCACTCATCAGCACGTACATGATCAGCTACGCGACCGCGATCGGGTATGACCGCACCGACGTGATGACCGCGTTGATCTTCACGTCCCTCACCGGACTGGTCGCCATCCCCGCGTTCTCCGCGCTGTCAGACCACGTCGGCCGGCGACTCGTCATGCTCTGCGGAGCGGTCGGCATCATCGCGTACGCGTGGCCGTTCTACGCGCTGGTGGATGCGCGGTCTCAGCTGTGGCTGACAGCGGCGATGGTGCTCGCGCAGATCCTGCAATCCATGATGTACGCCCCGCTGGGCGCGCTGTTCTCCGAGATGTTCGGCACCACGGTGCGGTACACGGGCGCGTCGATGGGCTACCAGCTCGCCGCGCTGCTGGGCGCGGGCTTCACTCCGCTGATCGCCAGCAGCCTGCACGCCGAGGCGGTCTCACGGCTGCCGCTGGTCGTGCTCGCCGCGGCGTGCGGTCTGGTCACGGTCGTGGCCGTCTGGCGGATCAGCGGGACCCAGGGCGCCGATTTGACGACGGTCTAGGCCAGACACGGTTACGGAACCGACAGCACCGGGCCCGGACACCGCCGGTGCGCACAAGGTGTTTTCCCAAGCAATCAGTTTCCGCCGCAACGTATGTCGTCACGCAGACCGTGAAAGCCCGGCGGTAACGTGCTCAGGTGGTCCATCAGTCCTGGTGAGGGCATTCCTCCAAAGTTGCTGTGAGTTAGCTGTTCTCGTCGGTTTGTGTACAAAGTCCTGTGAAACGGCTGAGATTTCGGAACGGAAAGGTTGCTTCGCCACGCGGGGTGATGTCATCTGGCTTACATTAGGACCGGCTTAAGGCCGCATAAGAAAGCGGGGCAGCCAGGGGCATCCCTGGATGCACCGCTCACCCGGGGTGAAGAAATCGCTCCGCCAGCCAGGCATGAACTCAACGGTCGTCCAGTGGGGCGGCCGTCGACCTTATGAGGGACACACATGAAGGTAATCAGTCGGGTGCTGATCGCGATGGTCGCGTCCATCGCGGCTCTGTTCGCCGGCTCTGGCACGTCTCATGCCGGGCTGGACAACGAGCTGAGCCTGGTCGACGGCCAGGGTCGGACGTTGACGATCCAGCAGTGGGACACGTTCCTCAATGGTGTTTTTCCGTTGGACCGCAACCGTCTGACCCGTGAGTGGTTCCACTCGGGCAAGGCGACCTACATCGTGGCCGGTGAGGGTGCCGATGATTTCGAGGGCACGCTGGAGCTGGGTTACCAGGTGGGCTTCCCGTGGTCGCTGGGTGTGGGCATCAACTTCAGCTACACCACCCCCAACATCGCCTACGACGGTTTCGGCTTCGGTCCCCAGGCGGACGACCCGCTCTTCGGCTTCGGCGACAGCATCGTGACCCCGCCGCTGTTCCCGGGTGTCTCGATCTCGGCTGACCTGGGCAACGGCCCGGGTATCCAGGAGGTCGCCACCTTCTCGGTGGACGTGACCGGCACCGGTGGTTCGGTGGCGGTGTCCAACGCGCACGGCACGGTGACCGGTGCTGCCGGTGGTGTGCTGCTGCGCCCGTACGCTCGGCTGATCTCGTCAGCAGGTGACAGCGTCACCACCTACGGCGAGCCCTGGAACATGAACTGACACAACGCTCCACAGTGGCGAGCCGGGGGCCACTTCCATCTCTGCGGCCCTCGTCCGCGACGCACCGGCGCCCACCAACGCTCCGGACCCGTTCGCCGGTGATTCAATCGATTTGCCCAGAGATCGTCGGGCCACACGCATCTGCTCTGGGCATGCACGGCCGAGTGGCGGGCAGGGAACGCGTACCCCGCGGCTGTTGCCGGAGTGAAAGGTGATGTCAGACGGGTGTGCTGTCAGCGCTGAGTCGGGTGGCGAACTTTTAATAGCTTCTTAGGGATTCAGATAACTTCTGGCTCGCGCACTGGTACCCGGATTCGCTCGGTGAGACCAAGATAGTGCCAGATCAATGCGGTCTTATGCCCAGTGACAACATGTTGGGCTCCCGCGATCGACGGCAGTTTGGCTAAGCAGACATCGATTGCTACAGATACAACTATTAGAAATCTTAAAATTTTGCTGGCACGGGCCCGATAACTCCACTTATGCTTTCCTCACCGCCGGATCTCGGCGAGTCGAATCACTGCTTCACAACGGGGAGAATCCATGAAAATCGGGGTGCGCAAAGCCGGCATCGCGTGCGGTACGGCGTTTGCTTCGGCCTTGCTGGCGGCAACGACTGCCACGTCGGCCTGGGGCAGCAGCTCGGCCCTGGTCATCGGGGGTATCGCGACGTCGTCGATGCATGACGTCGTCATGAGTCAGGTACTCGGGGGGTCCCTGAAGGATCAGCAGCGGGTGAGCGTCAACTGGCCGGCCGAGGCCGCGCCGTACACCGGTAGGGGTGATCTGACGCTGGGAGCGTCGATCAACATCGGTGTCGACAACCTCAACGCGGAGATCGACGCGGCTCTCGACCGCCTCGGCAAGGACGCCAACGGCAACTACGTCGACGGCGAGAAGGTCACCGTGGTCGGGATGTCCGCCGGGTCACTGGTGGTCAACGAGGTGCTGCGCCAACTGGCCGCCGACGCCGAGGCGCCGGACAAGAATCAGATCACCTTCGTCCTGGTGGCGGACTCCAGCCGTCAGAAACTGATCAACCAGACCCGGTACAACAAGAGCTTCGACTACACCTACCGGCCCGCGCCCGAGACCGAGTACGACATCATCGTGGTCACCGGGGAGTACGACGGTATGGCGGACTTCCCGGACCGCTGGTGGAACGGCCTCGCGGTCATGAACGCGATCGCGGGCGGAATCTACGTCCACGTCCCGATGATGTTCGCCGACCTGTCCAAGGTGCCGGCGGAGAACATCTCGGTGGACGTCAACTCCAAGGGCGGCACCACCACCAACTACCTGGTGCCCACCGCGAAACTTCCGCTGGTGCAGCTGTTCCCGAGCCTGGCGAAGCGCGAGGCCGAACTCAAGGCCAAGATCGACAAGGCATACAGCCGCAACGACGTTCGTGCCACCGCGCTGCGCACGTTCGTCGCCGCTCCCGCCGTCGACGGCCCTGCCGTCCCGGCCGCCGCGGACACCAGCGCGCAGGCCCGTGAGGACTCGGCCGCCGAGCCGGTCGCCGAGGCGGCCGCCGAAGAATCGGTCCGGGACGATGTGACCGGTTCGCGCGACGACGATGTCACCGGGGCCGGCGATGACGTCACCGTGATCGAGGACGAGATCGACACGGCGGCAGTCGAGGAAGCCGCCGACGCGACCTCGGGGTCCGTCGACGCGGACCAGGATGACGAGGACTCCACCAAGCCCGAGACGTCGTCCGTCTCCTCGTCGGACGATTCCGATTCCGGATCGTCTGACGCCTCAGACTCGGAGTAACCTCCCCGGACTCCGCAGACCCGAAGCCCCGGCCACTGGTCGGGGCTTCGTGGTCTGTGGTGACTGACGCGCTTCCGGGGGCGTGCACCGGCGCGCTTCAGTCCGCGACGATGAAGACCTGCTTGTTCACGAACTCGTCGATCCCCAGCGCCCCGAGTTCGCGGCCGAAGCCGGAGCGCTTCACGCCGCCGAACGGAATGTCGGGCCCTTCTCCGGCCGGGGTGTTGACGTTGACCATCCCGGCGTCGAGACGTTGCGCCACCTTCTCGGCGCGGGCGACATCGGTGCTGAACACCGAGGCGCCGAGTCCGAACGCCGAGGAGTTGGCCAGCGCGACGGCCTCGTCTTCGTCGCGGACGCGGTAGACGACCGCGACGGGCCCGAACAGTTCTTCGGTGTAGGCCCGCATGTCCGGGGTGACGCCGGTCAGCACGGCCGGGGTGTAGACCGCCGTGGGTGCGTCGGCGAGCACGCCGCCGGCGTGCAGGGTGGCGCCCTTGTCGACGGCGTCGCGGACCTGCGCGGCGACCGTCTCGGCCGCCGCCCGCGACGACAGCGGGGCGATCTCCTCCGGCGTGAGATTCCGCGCCAGCGTGGTCAATTCGGCGACAAAGTCGTCGTACAACTCGTCGACGACGATCATCCGCTTGTTGGAGTTGCAGGCCTGCCCCATGTTGTAGGTGCGGAACTCCCAAGCGGTGCGGGCCAATTCGCCGACATCACCGTCGAGGACGATGAACGGGTCGGAACCGCCGAGCTCCAGCAGGCACTTCTTCAGCGCCCGTCCGGCGGTGGCCGCCACGGCGGCGCCGGCACGTTCGGATCCGGTCACCGAGACACCCTGGACGCGACGGTCGCCGATGATCGTCTCCACCTGGTCGAACGTCGCGAACAGGTTGGTGTACACCCCGTCGGGCACACCGGCGTCGCGCAGCAGATCGGCGATCGCCAGCGCGCACTGCGGCACGGATTCCGCGTGCTTGAGCAGAACGGTGTTGCCGAGCACCAGGTTCGGCGCGGCGAAGCGGGCCACCTGGTAGACCGGAAAGTTCCACGGCATCACCCCGAGCAGTACGCCGACCGGCCGGCGCCGGATCACCGCGGTGCCCCCCGAGAAGGTCGGGATGGGCTGGTCGGCCAGCAGCGCTGCACCCTGATCGGCGTAGAACTCGAAGATCGACGCGGAGAACTCGGCCTCGCCGGTGCCCTGATCGATCTTCTTGCCCATCTCCAGCCGTGCCAGCTCGCCCAGATCCGCCGCGCGCTCCCGCAGCAACCGGCCGATGTCGCGTACCACCTCGAGCCGCATCTGCAGCGGCTGCTCGCTCCAGACCCGGTAGGCCTCGTCGGCCGCGGTGATCGCGGCGGCGACCTGTGCATCGGTGGTGGTGTCGAACGTCGCGAGCACCTCGCCCGTCGCGGGGTTCAGCGTCTGGTACGGCGGCTGCGTGACGGTCACGGCGTGTCCTCGTCCTTCACTTCGGGGTGGGGATGGCGTCGGCGTACGGCGCCGCGCTCTTGTCGTGCAACGGGTGAATCGCCATGTACACCAGGCCGACCCCGATCACGATGGCGGCCGACAGCGGCACGATCCAGTTGTCGAACCACGGGGCATCCGGCGTGCGCGGCCATGCCATGTTGATCATCGCGATGACGCCGTAGACCAGCGCGGCGATGTTGACGGGCAGTCCCCACTTGCCGAGGCTGTACTTGCCGCTGGGAACCCAGCCCTTCAAGCGGGCCCGCAGCGCGGCCAGCACCACCATCTGGAACCCGATGTAGATCCCCAGCGCGGCGAAGCTGATGATCTTGGTGATCGCGTCGGTGGAGAACTTCGATCCGAGGATGATCACGGCGGGCACCGCGGCGGCCAGCAGCAGCGCATACGGCGGCACGTGGCGGGTGGCCGAGAACTTCTTCAACAGCGCACTGCCCATGATCATTTCGTCGCGGCCGTAGGAGTACGCCAGCCGGCTCGCGGCGGCCTGCAGGCTCATGGCGCAGGACAGGAACGAGAGCAGGACGATCACCAGGATGATCTTCGACCCCACCGGGCCGAAGGCTTCGCCGAGCACCGCGCTGACCGGGTCGGTGTCCTCACCGGCGATCACCGCGGGGATGTCGGCGACCGCGAGAATCAGCGACAGGCATACGAAAGTCGCTGCGGCACCGCCGATGTAGATGGTCCGGCGCATCGCCTTCGGGATCAACCGGCCCGGATCAGGAACCTCTTCGGCGACGTCGCCGCACGCCTCGAAGCCGTAGTACTGGTACAGGCCGATCAGCGCAGCGGCCGCGAACGCCCACATGTAGCTGCCGTCGCCGCCGGCGCCGAAGCTGTCGAAGATGATGCCGATGTTGTGCTCGCGGTGGGCGATCAGCAGCCACCCGCCGACCACGAGAGCGCCGATGATCTCCGCGCTGAACCCGATGATCGCCGCTTTGGCGAGGACCTTCGTGCCCATGAAGTTGATCACGGTGGCGAGCGCGAGCAGCACCAGCGAGAACGCGATGATGTTGTCGACCGTGGCGTCGATGCCGAACGTGGCGGCCACGAACGGTCCGGAGCCGTAGGTCACCGACGCGATGGTCACCAGAAGCGCCGCCAGGTACACCCACCCGGTCATCCACGCGTACCGCCGGCCCCACAGGCGGCGCGCCCACGGGTAGACCCCGCCCGCGACCGGGTACTGCGCCACGATTTCGGAGAACACCAGGGCGACGAGCAGCTGCCCGACACCGACGATGAGCAGGCTCCAGATCATCGGCGGTCCTCCGGTCGCCAACGCGAACGCGAACAGCGTGTAGATGCCGACGACAGGGGAGAGGTAGGTGAAGCCCAACGAGAAATTGGCCCAGGGGCTCATGTCCCGCTTGAACTCCGACCGGTATCCGAGCGCGTGCAGATGCGCGGCGTCGGACTGGTCTGGGAATGCGGAGTGATCGTCACCGCGGGCGCCGGAGGTGGGTCGTGTAGCGGACATCAGCCTGCTTTCTGCCGGGGGTACATGCAGGAACCCGAGTGATCCGAAAAACTACAGTCCTATTGTTTATCGGGCAACAGGAACGACGGAATTGCTTCCAGATCGGGTACATTCCCGTCGTCGGGCGTGCCGGACTGCGGAGGAGGTGCTCGTGTCGTCGCTGTCGCCACTCGTCGCCACCGAGGCGCCGGTGGGTCGTGCCGACGAGATCGTGCAGCGCATCACCGAGGCGATCCACCTGGGCCTGCTCGACGACGGCGAGCGTCTGCCGGTGGAGATCGACCTGGCCGCGCAGTTCGGTGTCGCGCCGATGACCGTGCGCGAGGCGCTGGCGACGTTGCGCGAACAGCAACTGGTGGAGACCCGTCGCGGCCGCAGCGGCGGATCGTTCGTTCGCCGGCCCGCAGGGCCGCCGGTGGACCAGTTGACCGCGCGGCTGGCCGCGATGAGCGCCTCCGATCTCCGCGACCTGTTCGACGAACACACCGCGGTGTCCGGGCAGGCGGCGCGGCTGGCGGCCGAGCGTGCGGCGCCGTACGCGGTTCGCAGACTGTTCGCGCTGACCGACCAACTCGGAGCCGCGGCGACGCTGGGTGACCGCATCCGCGCCGACAGCCGGTTCCACATCCAGGTGGCGATCGCGTCGCAGTCGGCGCGACTGGCCCGGCGCGAGGCCAATCTGCAGGCCGAGGCGGCCGGGCTGGTGTGGCTGCCGATCGGTCCCGAGATGGACGTCGCTGCCCACGTCCAGGAGCAACACGCGATCGCCGCGGCGGTCGCGTCGGAGAACCCCGAGGAGGCACGCAGGCTCGCCGAGGCGCACGTGATGGGCCAACTCGCGCGCCTGACCCAGGTCAACCTCGACCTCACGAGCGTGGCGGGAATCGAGTCATGACAACGCCATCGCAGGCCTTGCGGCTGGCCGAGGACGCGTCCCGCGCGCTGGAGCCCTTCTACGAGTTGCTCGGCGAGATCGCCGAGGAGGTGGTGCGCTGCCGGCCGCCGCGGGCCGCGCTGAGCGAGGCGCATTTCAGTGCACTGCACCGACAGTTGGCCGACCGGTTGCGCGACGAGCACGCGGTGTGGGGCATGGGCTTCATCGCCGCGCCGTTCGTGGTCGACGGCCAGGAGCGCTATCTCGCGTGGTGGCAGCGCACCAGCGACCGCGTGACGCGTCTGCGGCTCAACTTCGACCCGACGAGCATCGACGTCTACGACTACCTGCAGATGGACTGGTTCCAACTGGCCAAGCGCGGCCAGGCGCGGGTGGCGTACGGGCCCTATGTCGACTACAGCGGCTCAGACATGTACACGATCACCGCCACGGTTCCGGTGGTGGCCGACGGGACTTTTCTCGGTATCGCGGGCGCCGACCTGGTGGTCGGTGAGGTCGAACGGCGGCTGCTGGAGGTGTTGCGCCGCTGCGACGAGGACGCCGTCGTCGTCAACACCGAACGCCGTGTCATCGCGGCGAACACCCCGCGGTGGTTCGTCGGATCCCGGCTGCCCGCGATGCCCGCGGTGTCCCCGGCGCCGGATCCGTCAGGGTTCCGCGACGTCGCGGAGATGCCGCTCGGAACCGGCTGGCTGGTCGCCATCGCGTGGCCCCCGGACGACGACCAGTCGCAGCCTGGCGGCGCGTAACCGACTTTTAACGGGCAATCGCCCTCCAGCTGTTGACTTGAAGCATCTAGTTCTAGAGTATTTGGTGACCATTCGGTCGCACTCTCGGAGGTAGTACTGGTGTCGTCGGTCATCCTCGGTTCCGTCCCGGCGTTCCAGGTCGCCGACCCGGCGTTCTCCATCACCTCTGCCGAGGTGCACGCGGCCCGCGAACAAAGCTGGTATGCGACCACCGAATACGGCCTGGCCGTCCTGCGCTACGAACAGGTGAACCGCCTGCTCAAGCATCCGAAGCTGCGGCAGGGCAGCGCGGCGTGGCCGGCTCACAACGGCGTCACCGAAGGGCCTTTCGCCAAATGGTTCGCCAGCTGGATCCTGAACAAGGAGGGCGAAGAACACCATCGACTGCGGCGGCTGATGAATCCGGCCTTCTCCAACAAGCTGATCGGCGGACTCGTGCCGAGATTCCAGGCCCTGGCCGAAGAACTCATCGACGGCTTCGCCGAACCGGACCGCTGCGAATTCGTCAGCGAGTTCGCCGAACCCTACGCGGCCCGCGTCATCGCGATCATGCTGGGGATCCCCGAGAGCGAGTGGAAGGTCATCGCCTCCGAGTCGGCCACCATCGGCCTGGCCCTCGGGATCACGATCCGTCAGGACCTCCCCAAGATCGAGTCCGCGCTGAATACCCTCTACGCCTACTGCGACGAACTGATCGCCGACCGGAAGGTCAACCCGCGCGACGACTTCGTCACCACACTGGTCGACGCGTCGCGGCCCGAGGACGGCCGGCTGAGCGACACCGAGCTGCGAGATGCCATGGTGCTGTTGATCTTCGGCGGATTCGACACCACCCGCAACCAGCTCGGGCTCGCGATGCAGACCTTCATGGCCCACCCCGACCAGTGGCGCCTGCTCGCCGAACGGCCCGAGCTCGGCGGCAAGGCCGTCGAGGAGGTCATGCGCGTCAACCCCACCGTGCGCTGGGTGACCCGTGAGGTGCTGGAGGACTTCGAATACGAAGGGGTGACGCTGACCGCAGGCACCACCGTGCACCTGTACAGCGAGTCGGCGGGCACCGACCCGCGAGTCTTCGAGCCCGGGTTCGACATCGCGGCAGAACGTAAGCCGCACTTCGGTTTCGGTGGCGGTGCCCACCATTGCCTGGGGCACTTCGTGGCCCGCTCGGACATGAGCGAGGCACTTCCCCTGCTGGCGCGCCGGCTGCTCGACCCGCACGAGCTTCCCGGTGCCACCTGGTTGCCCGACTCGGGCAACACGGGTCCGATCACGCTGCCCATCGGCTTCAGCCCCGCCTCCTGAAAGGAACGCCGAATGCACGTCACCGTCGATCTCGCCAAATGCCAGGACCACGGCCAGTGTGCCATCGCCGCACCCGCCGTCTTCACCCTCAACGACGACGGGAAGCTGGAGTACGACGGCAATCCCGATGATTCGGAGCGTGCCTACGTCGAAGACGCGGCCGATGTGTGTCCCGCTCAGGCGATCGTCATCGAGGACTGACCCGCGATGACCGTCACGCCCCTCGACACCCACCGGGAACTCAACGCATCCAGCCCCGAACTCGCCGCCGCGCTTTCCACCATCGCCGAACACGGCGTCGAGTTCGTCTATTTCCAGGCGGTCACCATCACCGGCCGGGTGGTCGGGAAAGTGGCCCCGGCAAGGCATTTCGAGCGGCTCGCGATCCGCGGTGTGCAGCAGCACCAGACCGCGATCGCCAACCTGCAGGGCACGCGCGAGGGAGTGCTGCTTGCCGGTGGGGTGAACGCGCCCGAGTACACCGCGATCCCGGACCTCGAGACGTTCGCGGTGCTGCCGTGGGACACGAGTTTCGCGCGGGTGTTCTGCCGGCTCTACGAACCGGATCATCTGCTGGAGCGTGCCGGCTCCGAGTTCTCCTGCGACACAAGAGGATTGTTGCGCAGGATGCTCACCCGGTTCACCGACCGGACCGGTCTGGAGCTGCGGACCGGCTGCGAACCCGAGATGACCTGGCAGGGGGACGGCCTGGAGGCCCAGTTCCGGCCGGGGTCGAGCCCGTCCTACCACATCGAACACCTCGAGCGGAACCGGCCGATCGTCAAGAAGGTCATCGAGTACGCCCAGGCGCTGGGCCTGGACATGATCGAGGGTGACTACGAAGACGAGTTCCAGGTCGAGCTGAACTTCATGTACGACCGCGCCGATCTCACGGCCGACCGGCTCATCACCTACCGGCAGATCTGCAAGCAGGTGGCCCGCGAGCTCGGTATCCACGCCAGTTTCATGCCGAAACCCGCCACCGGCATGATGGGTAACGGGTGCCACCACAACTTCAGCTTCTGGCGCGACGACGTCAACGTCCTCGCCGAACCCGGCGTCACCGAACTGCATCTGTCCGAGATCGGACGGCACGCACTGGGTGGGCTGCTGGCTCACTCCGCCGGAGCGATGCTTGTCAACGGATCCACGGTGAACTCCTACAAGCGGTATTGGGACGCAGGGCAGTTCGCGCCGTCGCGGATCAACTGGGGCCTGGACAACAAGACCTGCACCGTGCGGCTGTCGGCGGTCGGGCGTCTGGAGTACAAGCTGCCCGACGCGGCGGTGAACCCGTACCTGTCACACGCGGTGATCCTGGCGGCGTGTGAGGACGGCATGAAGAATGCCATCGACCCGGGCGATCCGACCCAGGGTTCGTCCTACGACGCACCGGCCGACGACCGGTTCCCGGCGCTGCCGTTGACCCTCGGGGACGCCATCGGCGCCTTCCGCGCCGACGAGGTGCTCAACCAGGCGTTCGGGCCGGAACTGTCGGCGTTGCTCGTCGACTTCCACGCCGACGAATGGGCCCGGTTCTGTGGACACGTCACCGAATGGGAGCGCGAGATGTACTGGAACGACGCGCCGTGACGGCCGCCCTCAGGCTCGCCTGCCTGGATGCCGAGGCGCCGCCGCTGTTCTCGCTGTGGACCCCGGAGCGCGGACGGCAGGGCTACGAACCCGGTGTCGCCGAGATCCTGGGCGCCGAACTGGGCAGACCGGTCGAGTGGGTCCGGGTGCCGTGGGTGGACATGATCCCGGCCGTGCAGCGCGGTGAGGCCGACGCGGTGCTGTGCGGACAGGGCATCACCGCCGAACGGCAGGCACAGGTCGACTTCACCCGTCCGTACGCGATCTTCCACGAGGGCGTGCTGGTCCGGCGTGGCTCCGGCATCCGGTCCGCGCAGGATCTGGTGGGCCGCAAGGTCGCCGCGATCGAGAACAGCACCAACATGGCGCTGGCGCAGACGTTCACCGGGGCCCAGCCGGTCGCGTTCGGCGCCGGATCGGACGACGTGTACGCCGACATGCTGGCCGCGCTGCGCACCGGCGAGGTGGACGCGGTGGTCGACGACGACGTCGTGTTCGTCCCGCTGGGCGCCACACACCCGGACTACGAGCTGGCGTTCACGGTGCAGACCGGTAACCGGTGGGGCATCGGGGTGGCCAAGGACCGTTCCGACACCCTCGCCGAGATCGACGCGGCGCTGGGTCGGCTCATCGAGTCCGGGCGCCTGCGCAAGGTCTGGGCGCAGTGGCTGTCGACGCTCGACTATCCGTTCGCGGGAGACTGAGTGACCCGACCCCTGGTGGCGGTGGTCGGGCGCCGGGCCGCGCGGGTGCCTATCCTGCGGTTCTCGGCGACCCTGGCAGCCGAGGCGATCTGTGAGGCGGTGTGGGCCGCAGGCGGCGAACCGGTGGTGCTGCACGGGCCTGCCGCGGACCCGCTGACCGAACTGCCGAGGCGGCTGTCGCGGTTCGACGGCGTGCTCCTGCCCGGCGGTGCCGACGTGGAACCGGGCCGTTACGGGGCGCAGCCGGCGCCCGAGACCACCGGCACGGTGGCGTTCCAGGACGACCTCGATCTCGGTGTGGCGCAGGCGGTGATCGACCTCGACATGCCCACGCTGGCGATCTGCCGGGGGATGCAGGTCCTCAACGTCGCTCTCGGTGGCACCTTGATCCAGCACGTCGTCGAGACCGACACGTTGCACCACAACGCGATTCATCCCGTGCACGTCAAGCGTGGTTCGCGGCTGCACGCCATCGTGGGCGCACAGACCATCGACGTCTCCTCCTACCACCACCAGGCCGTGGATCGACTGGCGCCCGGTCTGGTCGCCACCGCTCTGGCCGCCGACGGTGTCGTCGAGGCGGTCGAACACCGCCGCGCCGACATCGTCGCCGTTCAGTGGCGCCCCGAGGACCGCCACGCCGACTGCGCCACCGACGCGGCACTGTTCATCGATCTGGTGGACCGTGCGCGGAAACGAAAGGACTCCAGCACATGACCGCCGTGGAACGGGTGCGGCTGCAGGACGTCACCCCGGACCGTCCCGGCCCGCAGCGCCCGCGCGCCCACGTCTGCGTTCTGGCGTCTCTGAATTTTCCCGACATCAGCGCCGAGGACGCCGCACTGATCCGGCGCTTCACGCGCGTCGCGCTGACCACGCTCGTCGAGCTCGGCGCGAGCTACGAACTGTGGGACACCACCACCGCGTTGGAAAATCCGGACGCGGCAGGGGAATTCGACGGTCTGCTGCTGCTCGGCGGCGGCGACATCGATTCGTCGTGCTACGGCGTGGCGGCCCAGCACCCGACGTCCTACGGTGTCGATGCGCGCGCCGACCGTGACGCGTTCGCCGCGATCGCCGCGGCCGAGGTCGCCGGCCGCCCGGTCTTCGGCATCTGCCGCGGCTCGCAGCTGCTCAACGTCGCACGCGGTGGCACCGTCATCGGCGACATCGTCGACTACGCGTTACACCACGGCGCGCCGGGCGAACCGCAGTTCGTCGACGAGCCGGTCGACATCGTGCCGGGCACCCGGCTGGCCGCGATCCTCGGCACCGACCGGGTCACCGGGCGCTCCGGGCACCATCAGGCGGTCGACGCGCTCGGCCGCGGCCTCGTGGTCGCCGCCCGCGCGCTCGACGGAATCACCGAGGGCGTCGAGGATCCCGACAAGTTCTACCTCGGCGTGCAATGGCACCCCGAGGACGACGACGGCCCCGAAGCGGACCGGATGCGGCTGTTCGGCGCGTTTGTCACGGCCGCGGAGCGCTCCCGGGACAGCACGGCCGCGGAGCGCTCCCGGGACGGCACGGCCGGTGTCAGGTCGACCACCTCGGCCTGAGCGGGGCCCGGCAACCGCGACTCGGCGCCGGCTGTGCGGATTCAACCCGGCCCGTTGGGGTTATCACTACGCCCATGAGTGATACCGCGCTGCTGGTGATCGACATGTTCAACGCCTACGACCATCCCGACGCCGAGCAGTTGGCCGAGAACGTGGCAGGAGTGGTCGAGCCGATCGCCGATCTGGTGACGCGCGCCGTCGACCACGACGACGTCGACCTCATCTACGTCAACGACAACTACGGCGACTTCGCCGCCAGCCATACCGACATCATCAAATCGGCGCTCCAGGGCGCCCACCCGGAACTGGTCCGGCCCCTGGTACCGGCACCGGACGCCCGGTTCCTCAACAAGGTGCGTCACAGTGCGTTCTACGCGACCCCGCTGGACTACCTGCTCAGCCGCCTGGGCGCCCGCCGCATCATCCTGACCGGACAGGTCACCGAGCAGTGCATCCTCTACACCGCCCTCGACGGATACGTCCGGCACTACGAGGTGGTGGTGCCCCCGGACGCGGTGGCGCACATCGACACCAAGCTCGGCGAGGCGGCGCTGGAGATGATGGGACGCAACATGAAGGCCGAGCTGTCCAAGTCGACCGAGTGCCTGCCCTGATGAGGTGACGGTATGTGCGCCACCGGGCGTGCGGGAGGACAATCGAGGACGGGTGCATGTACCGGGGGTCGGTACGTGTTCTCCTCGGGCATCGCACGGACCTCCGGTTCTGCCGCCCCGCCGGGGCGGCGGGAAGGAGTGAGGTCATGACGACGAGGAGAGCGCTGATGGCCGCCGGCGCGGCCGCGGCATTGATCACCTCCGGGCTCATCGCGGCGGGGCCGGTGTCGGCCCAGCCGTGCGTGGGTCCCAATGCGGTGGTCGCCGGGCACGGTGGCGGGCGGTGCGACTATCCGCCGGGTCCGGACGGCAGTTTCGTCCGCTGCGACACCGTCTACGTGTTCGGAATCGGCGGCACGAACTGCTACCCGGTGCCCGCGGGCACGCCGCGGATGTGATTTTCCGGTGAGGGCAGGTCGGCTGCGGTAACCTCGCGGCATGGAAGTACTACGTTCTGTAGTTGTTTTGCTGCACATCGTCGGCTTCGCCATCACCTTCGGAGGCTGGGTGGCCGAGGCGGTGGCCGGTCGCTTCCGCACCACCCGGGTGATGGACTACGGCCTGCTGGTCTCGCTGCTGACCGGTCTCGCGCTGGCCGCGCCGTGGCCCGCCGGAGTCGAACTGAACTATCCGAAGATCGGCATCAAACTGGTGCTCCTGGTGATCCTCGGCGGGTTGCTCGGCATGGGCAGCGCACGCCAGCGGCGCACCGGGGAGGCGGTGCCCCGTCCGCTGTTCTACGGAGTCGGGGTGCTGTCGTTCGCGGCAGCGGCCCTCGCCGTCGTGTGGTGAGGCGTTCGGCCGGCTGCCCGCGCGCCCGCGGTGCCGCGGTGCAGCGTTCGTAGGCACGTTCCTTTCCGGAATCCACGACCATCCACCGGCCGCCGCGCGTATGGTCGGTCCGTGCCACATCTCACCGGCGAGGACGTGCGCAGACCCGAGCTGACCCGCTTGACCGGACTACCGTTCGACGACGACGACGAGGTGTTGCGCGCCGCGATCGACGACGCCAGCGTGCCCGCCCTGCTGATGTCGATGGTCCACATGACCGGCGATCTGCGGATCCTCGATGAGCTGCCGCGTCCGTTCATGCTCATCGCGATGGACCTGCAGGGCGGCATGAGCGAACAGGACAAACAGGCGGTGCGGGACAAGGCGTTCCAAATCGCCCGCGAATACCGCGACCGGGGCTGCCCGCCGCCGTTCGTACCCGACGAGCACCAGCTCCGCGTGATGCTCGACGTGGTGTCCGCCGGTCAGGTCACCGATGAGTTCGTCGACTACATCGCCGCCGATCTGAGGGTCACCGATGCCGACCAGAACGGTCTGGTGCCGGTGTCGAGCCCCGAGCAGCGCGCCAGCTTCCCGGTCGTCGTCATCGGCTGCGGTGAGGCGGGTCTGCTGGCCGGCATCAAGCTCAAGCAGGCCGGTGTGCCGTTCACGATCATCGAGCGGCAGTCCGGGGTCGGCGGCACCTGGCTGGCCAACCGCTACCCGGGCTGCCGGGTCGACATCGCCAGCCAGTACTACACCTACTCGTTCGAACCGACCGATCACTGGCAGCACCACTACGCGACCCAACCGGAGATCCTGCAGTACCTGCGCGACGTCGCCGACCGCTACGGCCTCGCCGAGCACATCCGGTTCGACACCGAGGTCACCGGAGCGGTGTGGGACGAGACCGAATCACGCTGGCGGGTGCGGGTGCGCCGCCGCGGCACGGGCGACGGCGCTGTCGAGGAGCTGACCGCCTGCGGCCTGATCTGCGCGGTCGGCCAGTTCAGCACCGCCGTCATCCCGGACATCAAGGGCGCCACCACTTTCCGCGGGCCCACCTGTCACACCGCCGACTGGGACGACACCATCGAGCTGACCGGCAAGCGGGTCGCGGTGATCGGGGCCGGCGCCAGCGGTTTCCAGCTGGTGCCCGCGATCGCCGGCACCGCCGCGCACGTCGACGTCTACCAGCGCACCCCGCAGTGGATGGCGCCCAACGTGCACTACCACGAAGCCGTCAGCCCCGGCGCCCGGTGGGCCACCCGGCATCTGCCGTACTACGGCCGGTGGCTGCGGTTCGTGTCGTGGTGGCCGATCGCCGACGCGCTCGACGAACAGATCACCATCGACCCCGGCTGGGACACCGGCGGACTGTCGGTCAGCGCGGGCAATCAGGCGATCCGGGACATGTTCATCGCCTGGATGCGGGCCTTCACCGACGACGAGGAACTGCTGGACAAGGTCACCCCGAAGTATCCGCCGATGGGCAAGCGCACCCTGCAGGACGACGGCACCTGGCTGACCACGCTGCAGCGGGACGACGTCGAACTCGTCACCGACGGCATCGCCGAGATCACCGCCGACGGGATCACCGACGTCAACGGGGTGCACCGCACGGCCGATGTGCTGGTGTGGGCCACCGGATTCGACGTCAACCACCAGCTCGGGCCGATCGACATCCGCGGCGCCGGCGGCGTCGGGCTCAACGAGGTGTGGGGCGACGCGGCCTACGCGTACCTGGGCATCACGGTGGCGGGCTTCCCGAACTTCTACTGCATGTTCGGTCCGGGCACCAACGCCGTCAACGGCGCCAGCATCATCTACAACTCCGAATGCCAGATGCGCTACATCCTCGGCTGCATCGACATGACGCTGGCCGCCGGCGCGGCATCCGCCGTACCGAAGGCCGAGGTGTGCACCGACTACGACCGGCGCAGCCAGCACCGGCTCAAGTCCATGGTCTATGCGCATCCCGCGGTCAGCAGCTACTACAAGAACAGCGCCGGGGAGCTGCCGACGCTGTTCGCGTGGCGCATCGTCGACTACTGGAAATGGACCAGCCGGCCCGATCCGGCCGACTATGAACTGAAATAGCTTCGACCCCAGGAGAGTTCATGACAGGACGGTTGACCGGCAAGGTTGCGCTCATCAGCGGCGGGGCGCGAGGCATGGGCGCCTCGCACGCGCGCGTGATGGCAGCCCACGGCGCGAAGGTGGTGTGCGGCGACATCCTCGACGCGGACGGCCGGCAGGTGGCCGAGGAGCTCGGCGACGTCGCGCGCTACGTGCACCTCGACGTCACGCGCCCCGACGACTGGGACGCGGCCGTGGCCACCGCCGTCGCGGAATTCGGTGGCCTCGACATCCTCGTCAACAACGCCGGCATCCTCAGCATCGGCACCGTCGAGGATTACGCGCTGTCCGAATGGCAGCGCATCCTCGACATCAACCTCACCGGCGTCTTCCTCGGCATCCGCGCGGTCACGCCGACCATGAAAGCCGCCGGGCGGGGCTCCATCGTCAACATCTCGTCGATCGAGGGGATGGCGGGCACCATCGGCTGCCACGGCTACACCGCCACCAAGTTCGCGGTCCGCGGCCTCACCAAGTCCACCGCACTGGAGTTGGGCCCGTTCGGGATCCGGGTGAACTCGGTGCATCCCGGGCTGGTGAAGACGCCGATGGCCGACTGGGTGCCCGAGGACATCTTCCAGTCCGCGCTGGGCCGGATCGCGCAGCCGCACGAGGTCAGCAACCTCGTCGTCTACCTGGCCGGCGACGAGTCGAGCTACTCGACCGGAGCGGAGTTCGTCGTCGACGGCGGCACCATCGCCGGCCTGGCGCACAAAGACTTCTCCGCCGTCGACGTCGGCGGGCAGCCGGAGTGGGTCACCTAGCTCCGCCGACCTGGTCCATCCGCCTGCCCAGCTCGGCGCGCGAGCTGATGCCGAGCTTGCGGTAGACCTTGGTGAGGTTGTGTTCGACGGTCTTGGCGCTGATGAACATCGCCGCGGCGATGTCCTTGTTGGTCGCACCCGTGGCCGCCATCTCGGCGACCCGCTGCTCGGAGGGCGTCAACCGGCTCAGGTCCTCGGACGGGGCGACGACCGCGCGGGCGAGCTCGGCCTGGGCCCGACCGGCCCACAGCGGGGTGCCCAGCTCCTCGAAGGTCCGCAGCGCCTCGTTCAGATTGGTTGCCGCCGACTGTTTCTGGCGTAACCGGCGCTGGAGCTGACCGAGAAGAAGCTGCGTCCTGGCCCGTTCGAACGGCATCGGGAGGTGCTCGTGCTCGTGCATCGCGCGGTGCGCGGCCGCTTCGGCGGCCACCACGTCACCGGCGGCGGCCAGCAGCATCGCGCGGCAGCGTGCGCCCGCCGCCCTCATCCAGTGCCGCTGATACTCGATGCCGTTCTGTTCCAGTGCGCCGGTGAGGAATTCGGCTTCGTCGAGTCTTCCGACGCCCACCATCGCCTCGATCACGTCGGGCAGGTGCCAGGCGTACATCAGTTCGGTGGCCGGCGTCCGGCTGGTGTCGAGGAACTTCGCGTCCAGCGCGTCCAGTGCCTCCCGGTGATTGCCGAGCGACCCTTCCAGGAAGCACAACGTCATCCCCGGCCAATCCGCGATGTGCGAGGCCTGCCGGTTGGCGATGGCGCCGAGCACCCACCGGGCATCCGCGCGGGCGTCGTCGACCCGTCCGGCGTAGGCGGCCAACGCGCCCCGCACGGTCCTCGGGATGATGAGCACGTCGTCGCCGCCGAGTTGCTCGGCCCGTTCCACCGCTTCGGCGGCCTCGGCCTCGGCCTGGGCGAGCTGACCCCGCCACAGGTGGTTGATCGCGAGGAACCCGGCGATGGCCATCATGTCGCTCTCGGCGCCGCGTTCGACGCAGACCGCCCGAACCGCCGTCAGCTCCTGGTGGGCCTGCTCGAGCCGACCCGTCCACGACATCGCGAGCGCGTGCACGAACGGCGCGCGGAAGATGATCGGCACATCCAGGGTGCTGTCGTAGAGGTCCATGGCGCGCTGCAGGGCATCCTCGTCGAGCCCGTGGCCGCACTGGAAGTTCACGTGCACCGACCACGCCAGCGCGGCGCTGGTGAGGCCCGGTATCCCGAGCTCCTCGGCCAGTTTGACGGCGTCACGGACGTACCGGCGGGCATCGTCGAGCTCGCCGATGCTGTTGAGCGCGAACGACAGTCGCAGCAGCACCTGCACCAGGATCGGCACATTGCCTGCACCGTCGTCCAGCGCGCCGCGCAGCAGCGCGACCGCCTGGGTGTGCTCGTTCTCGTACATGCGTACCGTCGCGAGCAGGCTCGAGGCCAGTGCCCGCAGGATCGGGGGTTCGATCGCGGCGACGTCGCCCAGCACCGCCGCGGCCTTGGCGGTCTCACCGGCCAGGAAGTGGTTCTCGGCCGATTTCATGCGCCGCAACGGGTTGTCGCCGCCGAGCCCGAGGGCCAGGTCGACCAGCTCGGCGGCCGCGGCCGGGGCGCCGCGGGCCCGCGCGGAATCGGCGGCCTGGTCCAGCGCGGTGAAGATCTCGTCGTCGCCGCTGGCCGAGGCCAGTGCCAGATGCCGGGCCTTCAGTTCCGGCTGGGACTCCAGCGCGCCCATCGTGCGGTGCATCGCCCGGCGCGCGGTCGGGCCGGCGTCGGTGTACACCCCGTTGGCCAGCAGGGGATGGGTGAACCTCACCCGGTTTCCCTCCAGGGTGACGATGCCGGCGCTCTCCACCCGCCCGAGCCGTTCGGTCACCTCCTCGGCGGAGACACCGTGGGCACGCGCCAGCAGCTCCACCGTCGCGTCGGCCACGCATGCGACGCTGAGCAGCAGCGAGCGGCTGGGTTCGTCGAGCCGTTGAAGTCGATGACGGCGTCGCGGCGCCACACCGGACCCACCATCAGCTCAGGCGGCACCAGCAGTCCGGTCTCCTCGTACAGTTCCCGCGCCGCGGCCTGGGCCAACGACTCCCCGACC
>NZ_LMVQ01000224.1 GCF_001545925.1 Mycobacterium sp. NAZ190054
CCGCGGCGGCGCGGTATCTGGACGCGCTGGGAATGTCCGCCGTCGAGGAGCACGAGCGGGAACTGGTGGCCGCGGCGCTGGCCGGGCTCTCGGAGATCGACGGTGGCGGTGACGGCGGCCACCGGGTGGTGGGGCACTCGCGGCGCGGGCGGCGACCGGAAGGCCGTCGCGTCCGGGGTGGCCGCGGTGGCGCTGGTGGCCGGTGGATTCGCGGTCGCGGTGACGGTTCGAGTCGACAGTGCGGCGGGCCATCCCGTCACCGGCTACCTCGGCGCCGACGTCACGGTGGCCGTGACCCCGTCGGAGACGCCGCGGGTCCTGGACGGAGGCCGCACGATGATCCGCGGCGCGCTGGTCGAACTCGACGGTGTCCCGTCCTCGGGCGATGTCGTGGTGTTCGCCGGCACCGGGTACGCCGGGCTCACGGCCGGGCAGCCCGCCCGGTTCCGGGCCCGGGTCAGCCGGCCGAAACGCCGTGACCTGACCGTCGCCGTGCTGTCGGCGCACGGCGAACCGGCCCGCGGTGAGGCGGCGCCCGTCCACCGGTGGGCCCATCGCCTGCGCGCCGGATTCGCCGACACCGCGCGCCTGGCGCTGCCGCCGGAGCAGGCCGCGATGCTGCCCGCGCTGGTGCTCGGTGACACGTCGACGGTGCCGGCCGGGACCGCGGCCGAGTTCCGCGCCTCCGGGCTGACCCACCTGACGGCGGTGTCGGGCGCGAACGTGACGATCGTGTGCGGCGCGGTGCTGCTGTCGGCGGTGCTGATCGGACCGCGGGCCGCGGTCGCGCTGGCCGCGCTCACACTGGTCGCCTTCGTGGTGGTCGTGCAGCCGTCACCGAGTGTGTTGCGGGCCGCCCTGATGGGCGCCGTCACGCTGCTCGCGGTGCTCGCCCACCGGCGCCGGCAGGCCCTGCCCGCGCTGGCGGCCACGGTGATCGCGCTGATGGTCGGCGTGCCCAGGCTGGCCGTGGATGTGGGGTTCGCGCTGTCGGTTTCGGCCACCGCGGCACTCATCGTGCTCGCGCCGGCGTGGTCGAAGCGGCTGACCGGGCGAGGCTGGCCACGTCCACTCGCCGACGCGGTGAGTGTGGCCGTCGCCGCGCAATTGGTCACCGCGCCGCTGGTGGCCGGCGTGTCGGGGTCGGTGAGTCTTGTCGCGGTGGTGGCGAATCTGCTGGTGGCGCCGGTGATTCCGCCGATCACCGTGCTGGGTTCGGCCGCGGCGGCGTTGAGCGCGCTGTGGCCGGCGGGGGCGGAGCTGTTGATCCGCTTCACGGGCCCGGAGGTGTGGTGGTTGCTGGAGGTGGCACGGCGGGCCGCGCAACTGCCCGCGGCCGCGGTGCCCGTGCCGTCCGGCGGCGCCGGCGTGCTGTGCGTCGCCGCGGCCGCTGTCGTCGTTGCGGTGGTGTGGCATTGGGCGGTGTCGGCCCGACGTGGCACCATCGTGCGGTGAGTCAGATGACGGGCCTGCACCTGGTTCTGGGTGACGAGGAACTTCTGGTCGAGCGTGCCGTCGGCGAGGTGCTGCGCGCGGCCCGCGCCGCGGCCGGCACCGCGGACGTCCCGGTGGACCGGCTGCGTGCCGGTGAGGTCAGTGTCAATGAGCTCGCCGAGCTGCTCAGCCCGTCATTGTTCGCCGATGAGCGCGTCGTCGTGCTGGAGTCGGCCGCCGAAGCCGGCAAGGACGCGGTGAAGCTGATCCAGGACGCGGCCGCCGACCTGCCCGGCGGCATGCTGCTGGTGGTCGTGCACTCCGGCGGGGGCCGGGCCAAGGCGCTGGCCGACCAGCTGAAGAAGCTGGGTGCCGAGGTGCATCCGTGCGCGCGGATCACCAAGCCCTCCGAGCGCGCCGACTTCGTCCGCAGGGAGTTCCGCGCGCTGCGCGTCAAGGTCGACGACGCGACGGTCACCGCCGTGCTGGACGCGGTCGGTTCCGACATCCGGGAACTGGCGGCGGCGTGCTCGCAACTGGTCGCCGACACCGGCGGCGCGGTGGATGCGGTCGCGGTCCGCAGGTATCACTCCGGCCGGGCGGAGGTGAAGGGCTTCGACATCGCCGACAAGGCCGTCACCGGCGATGTGGCGGGCGCCGCGGAGGCGCTGCGCTGGGCGATGATGGCCGGCGAACCGCATGTGGTGCTGGCCGACGCGCTGGCCGAGGCGGTCCACACGATCGCGCGGGTGGGCCCGATGTCGGGCAACCACTTCCAGGTGGCCGGCGAGCTGGGGATGCCGCCGTGGCGGGTGCAGAAAGCGCAGAAGCAGGCGCGACGCTGGTCGCGGGATTCGGTGGCGCAGGCGGTACGGCTGGTGGCCGCGCTGAACGCCGACGTCAAGGGTGCTGCCGCCGACGCGGACTACGCGTTGGAGAACGCGGTCCGCCGGGTCGCGGAGCTGGTCAGCGACTGAGAAGCCGAGACCCGGCGCTCAGATCTTGTTGAGCGCCCGGGCCAGCGCCGACTTGCGGTTGGCGGCCTGGTTCTTGTGGATCACGCCCTTGCTGGCGGCCTTGTCCAGCTTGCGGCTGGTGGCGACCAGCAGCTCGCCGGCCTTGTCCTTGTCGCCGGCCTCGACAGCCGCACGGAAACCGCGGACCGCCGTGTGAAGCGACGACTTCACCGACTTGTTGCGCAGTCTGCGGCGCTCGTTGGTGCGGTTCCGCTTCTCCTGCGACTTGATGTTGGCCACGCGTGTATTCCTTCTAAATCTCGACGGGGGTTACCTGAGTCTGTGGGCGCCCACCCGGGGGCAGCGACTGTTCAGGGTAGCAGCGAGCGGGCAAATGTCCCAAAGCGAGGTCCGCTGGCCTGCCGAAACGGCCGTGATGCTGCAGCATGGCAGTCACATGCGCGCGCTACGTGCTTCCGGGAAAGAAGTAGGGGACATCTTGGCGACCGAAACGGGACGAACCACCCGTACCGCCGCGAAACCGGCGAAGCGGCACGACGGCATCTTCGGCGGCTACAACAAGCTGGGTTCCTACGCCAAGGCCTTCGACGAGATGTTCGACGCGCAGGGCAATGTCCGCGGGCCCTACAAGGGCATCCACAAGGAGCTCGCCCCGTCCGACGTCGCCGACCTGGAGGCCCGCTCCGAGGCGCTGGGGCGTGCGTTCATCGACCAGGGCATCACGTTCTCGCTGTCCGGTCAGGAGCGGCCGTTCCCGCTGGACCTGGTGCCCAGGGTGATCTCCGCCGCCGAATGGACGCGACTCGAGCGCGGCATCCGGCAGCGGGTGCAGGCGTTGGAGATGTACCTCGACGACATCTACGGCGAGCAGGAGATCCTGCGCGACGGCGTCATCCCGCGACGGCTGGTGACCTCGTGCGAACACTTCCACCGCGAGGCCGTCGGCATCGTCCCGCCCAACGGGGTGCGCATCCACGTCGCCGGCATCGACCTGATCCGCGACGATCAGGGCAACTTCCGGGTATTGGAGGACAACCTGCGTTCACCGTCGGGGGTCTCCTACGTCATGGAGAACCGCCGCACGATGGCGCGGGTGTTCCCGAACCTGTTCGCCACCCACCGGGTGCGCGCGGTCGGCGACTACTCGTCGCACCTGTTGCGCGCGCTGCGCAACGCCGCGGCCAACAACGTGGCCGACCCGACGGTCGTCGTGCTGACCCCCGGCGTCTACAACTCCGCGTACTTCGAACACTCGCTGCTGGCCAGGCAGATGGGCGTCGAGCTGGTCGAGGGCCGGGACCTGTTCTGCCGCGACAACGCCGTCTACATGCGCACCACCCACGGCGAACGCCAGGTCGACGTGATCTACCGGCGCATCGACGACGACTACCTCGACCCGATGCAGTTCAAGCCGGATTCGGTGCTGGGCGTGGCCGGGATCCTCAACGCGGCCCGGGCGGGCAACGTGGTGATCTCCAGCGCGGTCGGCAACGGGGTCGGCGACGACAAACTGGTCTACACCTACGTCCCGACCATCATCGAGTACTACCTGGGCGAGAAGCCGCTGTTGGCCAACGTCGACACCTTCCGCTGCTGGCTCGACGACGAACGCGAGGAGGTCCTCGACCGCATCGACGAACTGGTGATCAAACCGGTCGAGGGGTCCGGCGGCTACGGCATCGTGTTCGGGCCCGACGCCTCCGAGAAGGAGCTGGCCACGATCACCAAGAAAATCATCGCCGACCCGCGCGGCTGGATCGCCCAACCCGTCATGCAGCTGTCCACCGTGCCCACCCAGATCGGCGACACGCTGGCGCCCCGCCACGTCGATCTGCGTCCCTTCGCCGTCAACGACGGCGACGAGGTGTGGGTGCTGCCGGGCGGCCTCACCCGCGTCGCGCTGCCCGAGGGCTCACTGGTGGTCAACTCCAGCCAGGGCGGCGGGTCGAAGGACACCTGGGTGCTGGCGTCGCGGACCTCCGGCGCCGACCGCGAACTCGCCGCCGCCGAGGTGGTGCGCTCGCTGCCGAAGGCCGCCACGGGCAAGGGCGGCAAGAACGGCAAGGTCGACAGCACCCAGGACCAGCAACAGCAGCAGCAGTAGGGAGCGGCTTTCATGTTGGCGCGGAACGCGGAATCGCTGTACTGGATCGGACGCTATGTGGAGCGCGCCGACGACACCGCCCGGATCCTCGACGTGACGGTGCACCAGCTGCTGGAGGACTCCAGCGTGGACCCCGATCAGGCGTCCCGCACCCTGCTGCGGGTGCTGGGCATCGAGCCGCCCGACAAGGCGCTCGACGTGTGGTCGCTGACCGACATCGTCGCGTTCAGCCGGGCGACCGACGGTGCCTGCTCGATCGTGGAGGCGATCTCGGCCGCGCGCGAGAATGCCCGGGGCGCAAGGGAAGTGACGTCCACAGAGATCTGGGAATGTCTGAACACCACCTACAACGCGCTCGCTGAACGGGAACGCGCCGCCAAACGTCTCGGCCCGCACGAGTTCCTGTCCTACGTCGAGGGCCGCGCGGCGATGTTCGCCGGGCTGGCCGACTCCACGCTCAGCCGCGACGACGGGTACCGGTTCATGTTGCTCGGTCGGGCGTTGGAGCGGGTGGACATGACCGTGCGTCTGCTGCTGTCCCGGGTCGGCGACAGCGCGTCGTCGCCGGCATGGGTCACCCTGCTGCGGTCGGCGGGGGCTCATGACACCTATCTGCGGACCTACCGCGGGGTGCTCGACGCCGGCCGGGTGGTCGAGTTCATGTTGCTCGACCGGCTCTTCCCGCGGTCGATCTTCTTCTCGCTGCGGTTGGCCGAACACAGCCTCGACGAGCTGATGAACCGGCCGCACAGCCGACTGGGCGCCACCGCCGAGGCGCAGCGGCTGCTCGGCAGGGCGCGCAGCGAACTGGAGTTCCTGAAGCCGGGGGAGCTGCTCGACTCGTTGGAACAGCGGCTGGCCCAGCTGCAGAAGACGTGTTTCGACGTCGGAGAAGCGTTGGCGCTGCAGTACTTCCACTCCGCTCCGTGGGTGGCGTGGACGGATGCCGGACGCAATGCGTTGGTGATCGAAGAGGGAGAGATCTAGAGATGTGGCGCATGCGCGTGGTGCATTCGACGGGGTATGCCTACAAGTCGCCGGTCACCGCGTCGTTCAACGAGGCGCGTCTGACGCCGCGCTCGGATTCCCGGCAGAACGTGATCCTCAACCGGGTGGAGACCGTGCCCGCGACGCGGTCCTACCGCTATGTCGACTACTGGGGCACCGCGGTCACCGCCTTCGATCTGCACGCCCCGCACACCGAGCTGGAGGTCACCGCGTCCTCGGTGGTCGAGACGGACACCCCGGAGGAGCCCGACAGCAAGGTCACGTGGGCCGATCTGGCCACCGAACCGGTGCTCGACAAGTACTACGAGGTGCTCGCCCCGACCCACTACGCGCCGTCGAGCAAGCGCATCGAACGGGTCGGGCGGCGCATCGCCAAGTACCACGAACCGGCCGAGGCGGTCATCGAAGCGGCCCGCTGGGTGCAAGGCGAGTTGAAATACGTTCCGGGCACCACCGGTGTGCACACATCGGGTCTGGAAGCGCTGCGCGAAGGAAAGGGCGTGTGCCAGGACTTCGCGCACCTGACGTTGATGTTGTTGCGCGGCATGGGGATACCCTCGCGTTACGTGTCTGGTTACCTGCATCCGAAGCCCGACGCCACGATCGGTGACACCGTCGACGGGCAGAGCCACGCCTGGGTGCAGGCGTGGACGGGGGAGTGGTGGCACTACGACCCCACCAACGACGCGAAGATCAACGAGCAGTACATCAGCGTCGGTGTGGGACGCGACTACGCGGACGTCTCCCCGCTCAAGGGCATCTACTCGGGCGAGGGTTCCACCGACCTGGACGTGATCGTCGAGATCACCCGGCTGGCTTAGCGCACATGCCGGGGTGGACCTCCACCCGGTGCAGGTCGTCGCCGATCTCGATCTGCCGGTCGAACTTCGACGCCGCCAGCGCGCGCCAGTCCTCCTCCTGGCCGGGCTGCGGCGCAGGCACGTAGTGGGTCAGGATCAGGATGCCGACCCCGGCGCGGGCGGCGGTCTCGGCGGCCTGCTCCACCGACGAGTGGTAGTCGCAGATGTCCCGGATCCGCTGCATCGGCAGCGCGTCGATGAGATCCGGCCGAATCACGGTGTGCACCAACGCCCCTGCGCCGGCTGCCAGTTCGTCGAGGCCCGGGCAGGGCACGGTGTCGCCGGCCAGCGCCACCGAGGCGCCGTGGTGGTCGATGCGGAAGCCGATGGTCGGTGTCACCGGGCGATGATCTGTCGGGCCGACACGGATCTGGACCTCCTCACGACCCCACACCACACCTTCGGTCACCTCCTCGATCTCGACCTGGGGCGGCCCGGTCAGATCGGCGTGATGGGCGATGCGGTAACCGATGTCGAAGCCGAAAGCCTTGAGCATGTTCTCGACGACCTCGGCGGTTCCGGGTGGCCCGATGATCGGCAGTGGCGGCAGGTCGGGAGCGAAGTTCGACACCCACCGGCTGATCAGCACGTCGCCGAGGTCGGCGATGTGGTCGCTGTGCAGATGGGTCAGCAGCAGCGCGGTGATCGTGTTGGCGCCGACCCCGATGGCGGCCGCCCGCTGGAGCACCCCGCGGCCGCAGTCGACCAGGAACGTCTGCCCCCCGGCGCGCACGAGCGTCGACGGGCCCGCGCGCCGGGCGTCGGGGATCGGGCTTCCGGTGCCGAGCAGGGTGACTTCGATCATGCCGCCAGGTATACCTGCCGGCAGGGGTGGAGCGCGTACAGGAATCGCCGATCGCGTCAGTTTTCTTCGCGGCTCGACCCCACCGAGGACATGTCGGCGTACCGGGTGCCCGTCACGGCGTCGCCCGCCTCGCCCAGCACGCGGACCTGTTCCGGTGTCAGCGTGACAGCCAGCGACGCCAGGTTCTCGTCGATGCGTGCGGCGCGCCGCGTCCCCGGGATCGGAACGGACGCGACACCGAGGTCGTCGGCGCGGTGGCGCAGCCACGCGAGGGCGACCTGCGCCGGTGTCGCACCGACGTCGGCCGCCACCGCCGCGACCGCGTCCACCACCCGCTGATTCGCCTCCAGCGCGGCGCCGGCGAAGCGCGGCATGTGTCTGCGGAAGTCGTTGTCGGTGATGTCGGCGGCCGACCGCACGCTGCCCGTGAGGAAACCCCGTCCCAGCGGGGAGAACGGCACGATCCCGACACCCAGTTCGGCCGCCGCCGGGGCGATCACGGTTTCGATGTCGCGGGTCCAGATCGACCATTCGCTCTGCAGCGCCGCGATCGGGTGCACGGCGTTCGCCGCCCGTAGCTCCGCGGCGGAGACCTCCGACAGGCCCAGATGGCGGACCTTTCCCGCGGTCACCAGTTCGGCCATCGCGCCGACGGTTTCCTCGATCGGCACCTGGGGATCGCGCCGGTGCAGGTAGTACAGGTCGACGACGTCGGTCTGTAGTCGTTGCAGGCTCTCGTCGATGCACTGGCGCACATAGGAGGCGTCACCGCGCGGGATCACCTGGCCGCCGGCCCGCTCGGCGGGATTGCCCTGGATGCCGAACTTGGTCGCCAGCGTCACTTCGTCGCGGCGGTCGGCGAGCAGGCGCGCGATGAGCCGTTCGTTGTCACCGGAACCGTAGATGTTCGCGGTGTCGATGAAGGTGACTCCCACATCGACCGCGTGGTGCAGCGTGGCCAGCGACTCCGCGTCGTCGACGGCGGCGCCGTACACCGGCGTCAGCGCCATTCCGCCGAATCCCATTGCGCTGACCGTCAACTGGTCACCGAGCGTGGTCGAACCCGTCATGGTCATCCTTTCGGTCGGGCCGCAGGCCGGTTCACCGTCCAACCGGATGTGTATCCGATCTGTTCCACTGTGAACGCGCTGGGTAGTAGCCTCAAGTGAGCTACGTCACCCAGGGAGTGTCGATGCGGATATCCGACGTGCTGCGCAGCAAGGGCGCGACAGTCGCCACGATCACGCCCGAGACGTCGGTCGCGGGCCTGCTGACCGAGTTGTCGGTGCACAACATCGGCGCGATGGTGGTGGTCTCGCCCGACGGCCTCCTCGGCATCGTGTCCGAGCGGGACGTCGTGCGTAAGCTCCACGAGGTGGGTGCTGACCTGTTGCGCCGGCCGGTGTCGGAGATCATGACGACGTTGGTGGCCACGTGTACGCCGGAGGACTCGGTGGACAGCCTGAGCGCGTTGATGACCAACAACCGGGTTCGGCACGTTCCCGTCGTGGTGGACGGCCGGCTGGCGGGGATCGTCAGCATCGGCGACGTCGTCAAGACCCGGATGGAGGAGCTCGAGCGGGAGCACGAGCAGCTTCAGGCCTACATCACGCAGGGCTGACGGGGTGGCCGGGATCGATGTCCGCGCTGCGGCGAAGCCGGACGTGAAGGCGCTGGCCCGGGTGCTGGGACGCGCGTTCTTCGACGACCCGGTGATGATGTGGATGGTGCCCGACGACGCCAAACGCGCCAAGGCGCTGCCCCGCGTCTTCGGCGCGATGACCCGGCACCATTTCCTGGCCGGCGACGCGGTCGAGGTGGCGGCGCGAACCGGCACGGTGGGCGCCGCGGCGCTGTGGGACCCGCCCGGGCGGTGGAAGCAGACCCCCCGCGAGGAACTCCGGATGATGCCGGCGTTCCTGCTGGCGATGGGGCGCCACACGCGCCGCGGCCAGGGTGTCGCCGATCTGATGAAGCAGCACCATCCCGAGGAGCCGCACTGGTATCTCGGGGTCATCGGCAGCGATCCGGACCTGCGTGGTGCCGGCCTCGGGCACGCGTTGATGCGGTCCCGGCTGGACCGCTGCGACGCCGAGGGCGCGCCCGCGTATCTGGAGTCCACCAAGGAGTCCAACGTGCCGTACTACCTTCGGTTCGGGTTCGAGGTGACGGGCGAGCTGACGGTCCCGCGGGGCGGGCCGACGATGTGGCAGATGTGGCGGAGCCCGGCCTGAGTTTCTTCCGCGAGCAGACACAAACTCGGGCGTTTCGGCCGAACCATGCGAATTTGGCGTCTGCTCGCGACTGAGAAAGGGTGCCCCCGGCTCGACGAGCCTGACCTTTCGGCCAGCCGGAGTCTGCGCTCGCTCGGTGCCTGGCTATTCACCTTCGCGGTCTGGTTGTCGAGTCTTGGTCAGAACCAGCACAGCCTCGTCGTAGGGGAAGAGGTGGTAGAGAGGCCGGGACAGCGGTTTGACCGTGCGAGCCGCTTCGTCCTTGCTCAGCACCCGCGGATTGCCGACCAGGTGGGTCTGGCCGTGCTTCTGGATGCTGGCCGAACCGAGGGCTAGGACGTTGCGCACCCAGTGCGTCCTAGGGCCATAACCGATCAACAGCGCGTATCCGTCGACGGTATCGAACACCAGCAGTGGTGTGCGATAACGATTTCCAGTTCGGTGCCCCACGTGTTCGAGTATTCCCAGTACCGGCATGCGCCCCACGACACGCACTGCCAAGCGGTTGGTGAATCGGCGGTTGAACTGGGCGACTGATCGCTGAACCCGCATTGTTTTCTCCCTGGCGGTTTCTACTTGACGCGCAGTCCGTCCAGCAGCGCCGTCAGCGCCTCGACACCCTGGTCACGAGCCGCGATCTGGTCGGTGGCGTTGGCGACGAACAGTGCGGTCTCGAAGGCGGCGGCGAGCAGGATGTGAGCCAAGGCGTCCACGGGTTTGCCCGTCGCGAGGATTGCGAGCCTGTCAGCAGATCGTGGAACGACGAACAGGTAGCGGTGGACACGACAGGTACCCCATCGCCTCCATCCGCTTGGGGCGCTACCACCACCACGATCCGTTCCGGTTCGAGCTGACGGTCCCGCGGGGCGGGCCGACGATGTGGCAGATGTGGCGGAGCCCGGCCTGATCAGCTCCACGAGTAGTCGGCCCGCAGCCGCGCCGCCACCACGTCGAACACCTCGCGGGCCAGGATCGCGCCTTCGCGTCTGATGCCCTCCTCGGGCACGTCGAGGACCCGGTCGAGCCGCACCCAGCTGGCCCGGCCTTCGTAATCCCAGGTGCCGGTGCCGATGCCGACCCAGTTCGGGTCGTCGTGGTGATGGTCCTGGCTGGACAGCATCAATCCGAGCAGGACGTTCCCGTCCCGTCCGACGACGAGCACGGGACGGTCCTTACCCCGGGTCGGGTCGTCCTCGAACACCACCCACGTCCACACGATCTCGCCGGGGTCGGCGCGCCCGTCGAGGTCGGGCGCGTAGGACACCCGGCGAGCGCGATGTGCGGTGGGGGCGAACCGGCTCGTCACCGGCCGGCCGGCGGGCAAAGCGGTCGCGGCCGACTCGGGCGGTCCGGACAGCACGTCCAGACCGATGCGGATGCCCTGCTGGATGCCGCGTTGCAGCGTTTCCGATTTCTGCAGCTGGCGGACGAATTTCGGGGCCTCGTTGAACACGAGGTTCTCGGTGCCTTTCACCAGGAGGCGTTGAAACGCCTTCAGATACGACGACGAGGACGCCATACCCGCCAAGCATAGGCGGTGCACAGGTGGCTCGATTGTGTCGCGGGGCGGTGCTCTCGATACTCTGGACGGGCCGGTTTCGGCTGCCACACCCCGCTCACCAGGAGAAATCCAATTAGCAGTTTCGCCGACAAGACCTTCACCGCGCCGGCGCAGATTCGGAACTTCTGCATCATCGCCCACATCGACCACGGCAAGTCCACCCTGGCCGACCGGATGCTGCAGCTCACCGGCGTGGTCGACGAGCGCTCGATGCGGGCGCAGTACCTGGACCGGATGGACATCGAGCGTGAGCGCGGCATCACGATCAAGGCGCAGAACGTGCGGCTGCCGTGGGTGGTCGACGACGAGCAGTTCGTGCTGCACCTGATCGACACGCCCGGCCACGTCGACTTCACCTACGAGGTGTCCCGCGCGCTGGAGGCCTGCGAGGGCGCCGTGCTGCTGGTCGACGCCGCCCAGGGCATCGAGGCCCAGACGTTGGCCAACCTGTATCTGGCGCTGGACCGCGACCTGACGATCATCCCGGTGCTGAACAAGATCGATCTCCCTGCCGCCGACCCGGACCGGTACGCCGCCGAGATCGCCCACATCATCGGCTGCGAGCCCGAAGACGTGCTGCGGGTGTCGGGCAAGACCGGGGCCGGCGTGGGCGACCTGCTCGACCACGTGGTGCGGGAGATCCCGCCGCCGCAGGGCGACCCGGACGCGCCTGCCCGCGCGATGATCTTCGACTCGGTGTACGACATCTACCGCGGTGTCGTGACCTACGTGCGGGTGGTGGACGGCAAGATCACCCCCCGCGAGCGCATCGCGATGATGTCGACCGGCGCCACCCACGAACTCCTCGAGGTCGGCATCGTCTCACCCGAGCCCAAGGCGTCCGACGGGCTCGGTGTCGGCGAGGTCGGTTACCTCATCACCGGGGTGAAGGACGTGCGCCAGTCCAAGGTCGGCGACACGGTGACGACCGCCCGCCACGGCGCCAAGGAGGCGCTGACCGGCTACCGCGAGCCCAAGCCGATGGTCTACTCGGGCCTCTACCCGGTTGACGGCTCGGACTACCCGGTGCTGCGCGAGGCGCTGGACAAGCTGCAACTCAACGACGCCGCGCTGACGTACGAGCCGGAAACCTCGGTGGCGTTGGGCTTCGGGTTCCGGTGCGGGTTCCTGGGCCTGCTGCACATGGAGATCACCCGGGAACGCCTGGAACGCGAGTTCAATCTCGACCTCATCTCGACCGCGCCGAACGTCGTCTACCGGCTGATCAAGGACGACGGGACCGAGCTGACGGTGACGAACCCGTCGGACTGGCCGGAGGGCAAGGTCCGGTCGGTGTTCGAGCCCGTCGTGAAAACCACGGTGATCGCGCCCAGCGAGTTCATCGGCACCATCATGGAGTTGTGCCAGTCGCGGCGCGGTGAGCTCGGCGGCATGGACTATCTGTCGCCTGAACGCGTCGAGTTGCGCTACACGATGCCGCTGGGCGAGATCATCTTCGACTTCTTCGACTCGCTGAAGTCCCGCACCCGCGGCTACGCCAGCCTGGACTACGAGGAGGCCGGCGAGCAGGAGGCCGACCTGGTCAAGGTCGACATCCTGCTGCAGGGTGAGGCGGTCGACGCGTTCAGCGCGATCGTCCACAAGGACGGCGCCTCGGCGTACGGCAACAAGATGACCACCAAGCTCAAGGAGCTCATCCCGCGCCAGCAGTTCGAGGTGCCGGTGCAGGCCGCGATCGGTTCGAAGATCATCGCCCGCGAGAACATCCGGGCCATCCGCAAGGACGTGCTGTCCAAGTGCTACGGCGGAGACATCACCCGTAAGCGCAAGCTGCTGGAGAAGCAGAAGGAAGGCAAGAAGCGGATGAAGACGATCGGCCGGGTCGACGTCCCGCAGGAGGCGTTCGTCGCGGCGCTGTCCACCGAGTCCACCGCGGACAAGCCGAAGAAGTAGCCGGCACGGTCGCGGCGGGCCGGCTCATCAGCGCTCGATCACACCGAGAACAGTTGCGCCGCATTGCGATAGAAGACATCGCGTAACCAGTCGTCGTCGACCCCGGGGAGCCGGGTCAGCACCCGCATCGCATCGGCGTAGGGGTACGGGATGTTCGGGAAGTCGCTGCCGAACAGGATGCGCTCACCGAGCCGGGCCAGCCGCGGATACAGATCGGGCGGAAACGGCATGGTCTCTTCGACGAACCCGGTGAACGCCATCGTCGTGTCCAGCCTCACCTCGGCGAATTCCTCTGCGATGTCGAGGAATTCGCCGTACTCCGGCATGCCCATGTGCGCGATGATCAACCGCAGTCCCGGGTGACGCCGCAGCAGCCGGCGGATCGGCTCCGGCCCGGTGAACTCGCCGGGGGCCGGACCGGACCCGCAATGGATCACGACCGGGACGGCAGTGTCCTCGACCAGACCCCAGACGTCGTCGAGTTGCGGATCGTCGGGTGCGAACGCGCCGACCTGGACGTGAACCTTGAAGATGCGCGCACCCTGGGTGATCGCCCGCTCGACGTAGTCGGTCACGCCGGGTTCGGGGTAGAAGGTCGCGGTGGTGAGGCAGCCCGGTGTCGTGCGCGCGAACTCCAGCGCCCACTGGTTCAGCCACGCCGCCATGTCCGGCTTGTGCGCGTAGACCAGTGACGTGAAGCGCACAAGACCGAACCTGCGCAGTGTGTCCACGCGGCGCGCCTCGTCCATGCGGTAGGTGATCGGCCAGGTGCGGCCGATCAGCGGCCCGGCCGCATCGAAGTAGTCCCACACCTTGTCCATGACCCGCTTCGGCATGAAGTGGGTGTGGACGTCGATGACCCCGGGCAGCCCCAGCTCCGACCACAGCCTGCGCACCGCCGCGGCCTCGCTGTCGCGCTCCACCTCTTGCCCCACCGCCGTCGAAACGCACACGTCGGGCAGGATAGCGACGGCCACCGGACCGGCGTGCCGAGGCCCCGGGCTGACCTGTGGCGAGTGCGCGTCCAACGCCGGGGTAGCGGCGCTGATCACCGGAAGCGGTCGCGCACCGGCGCCGGGCGTGCTATCGAAAGAGGTATGTCGAAGCGGGCCGCGGCAGCGGTGGGCGTGGCGTGTGCCTGTGTCGCGCTGTCGGGTTGTGCAGGCGCTCCGGTCGACGACCGCCCGGTGGTGCGGATCGCCGAGGCCGCACGGCCCTCGACCGCCGTCCCGCTCGGGCCCTTCCTGCCCACCGCGCACGAGCTGTCCACGATCCTGGCCACCGGCCCCAACGGCCTGCTGGGCCGGCCCGTCGAAGGCGACGCCGACGTGTTGTTGCGCAGCGTGGCCGACGCGCAGGTGACACCGGCCGAATGCGTGAGCGCGGCCTACCGAATGCAGGACATCGTCTACGACACCAGCCCGGTGCAGTCGGTGGCCAGCAACACGTGGGCCGGCGGCGGGTTCGACGGTCCGCCGGTGTCCGGGTTCTTCGGCGTCGTGCAGATGGCGGATCATGCTGCGGCACAGGAGTTCTTCGCCTCGCTGACCGATCAGTGGCGACGCTGCAACGGCCAGACGGTCGCGATGCAGGCGGCGGCGCCCGGCGCGGGGGAGATGAGCCGGGTCACCGGGGTCTCGTTCGGCGACCGGGTGGTCTCGGCGAACGTGCTGCACGCGTCGGGCGGTACCGGGTCGCCGACGGGGATGCGCGCGGTCGGGCTGGCCGGCGACTGCATCGTGGAAGTGGAAGTCGTCGACCCGCGCGACCCGGCGGACGCGCAACAGGCCGTCGCCGTCGCCGACGTGATCCTCGACAAGATCGCCGCGGTGCGCTGAAACGCCGACTGCCGTCATCGGGGGTAGGCGATGGCCGACAATAGCCGGGTGAGATTCCTCGGCGCGGTCCCGGGCGCCTGCGCCGCCGGTGCCGTCATCACCGGTTCGCTGCTGATGGTGGGTTGTGTGAGCACCGTCGACGGAACCGCGGTACGCAGCCGGGGCTCGGTGCCGCTGAATGTTCCGCCGCTCGACGAAGCCAAGCTCGACATGGTGCTGCTGACCGTCGGCGAACTCAACGACATCGTCGGGTCCACGAGGATGAAGGTCACCAGCGAACTCGACGAGATGACCGATCACTCCGCGGAGGTCTCCGATCCGGACTGCCTGGGTGCGGTGTACGGCGCCGAGGCGCCGGTGTACGCGGATACCGGCTGGACGGCGATGCGCGACCAGGTGGTGCGCGAACCCGACGACGACAACGACCACTGGGTCGAGCAGACGGCGGTGCTGTACCCCGCGGAGGAGAATGCGCGGCGGTTCTTCGACGATTCGTCGGCGATGTGGCAGGACTGCGCGAACGCCGCGATCACCGTCGGGGAAGGCGACTACCTGTGGCAGCTCGATGACGTCCGGGTCGGCGAGGCCCTGATCACCCAGATCACCACCCAGGAGGGCGCCGACGGCTGGGCCTGCCAGCACGCGCTGTCGGTGGTGTCCAACCTGAGCGTCGAGGTCTGGGCGTGCGGCTACAGCATCACCGACGAAGCGGCTGAGATCGCGACCGCGATGGTCGAGAATGCAGCAAAGTAGCGGTTGTTCACTGCCGATTCACCGGGCGGGATCTCGTTGATCATCGGACCGGAATACCTTTCCGCGGGTGACCGCACCGACGTCAACCTCCCCAGCACCTGCGCAGAGCGAATTCCTGCGTGACGACCGCAACTGGCACCTGACATTCGGGCTGATGCTCGTCGTCGCGTTCGGCGCCTTCGCCTCGTGGTCGTTCGGCTACGTGGACAGCTCCGCCAGCAAGTCGATCTTGATCGCCGCCACCGTGTTGGGCATGTTCATGGCCTTCAATATCGGGGGCAACGACGTCGCCAACTCATTCGGCACCAGCGTGGGCGCCGGCACGCTGACCATGAAGCAGGCACTGCTGGTGGCCGCGGTCTTCGAGGTCAGCGGCGCGGTGATCGCCGGCGGCGAGGTCACCGACACGATTCGCAGCGGCATCGTGGACCTGTCGATCGTGCAGATTGCGCCGCTGGACTTCGTGTTTCATGATGGCAGCGCTGTTCGCCGCGGCGTTCTGGCTGCTGTTCGCCACCCGGATGGGCTATCCGGTCTCCACCACACACTCGATCATCGGCGGAATCGTCGGCGCTGCTCTGATGCTGGGTTTCGTCACCGGGCAGGGCGATTCGGCGCTGGACATGGTGCAGTGGGACCAGATCGGCCAGATCGCCGTCTCGTGGGTGCTGTCGCCGCTGCTCGGCGGCGTGGTCGCGTACCTGCTGTTCGGCACGATCAAACGTCACATCCTGGCCTACAACGATGAGGCGGATCAGCACCTGCGCGCCATCCGGGTCGAACGCATCGCGCACCGCATCAAGCACAAGGAGGCGTTCGAGCGGCTCGGCGAGATCCAGCAGATCGCCTACACCGGCGCGCTTGCCCGCGACGCCGCCGCGGCCAACCGGGGTGACGTCGACCCTGACGAACTGGAAAGCGACTACTACCGGGAGTTGCACGAGATCGACGCGAAGGCACGCTCGATCGATGCGTTCAAGGCGCTGCAGACCTGGGTGCCGCTGCTGGCCGCGTTCGGCGCGATGGTCATCTCCGCGATGCTGCTGTTCAAAGGTCTGAAGAACATGCACCTCGGGCTGACCACCATGAACAACTACTTCATCATGGGCATGGTCGGTGCCGCGGTGTGGATGGCGACGTTCATCTTCGCCAAAACCCTCAAGGGTGAGTCGCTGCCGCGGTCGACATTCCTGATGTTCAGCTGGATGCAGGTGTTCACCGCATCGGGTTTCGCGTTCAGCCACGGCAGCAACGACATCGCCAACGCCATCGGCCCGTTCGCGGCGATTTTGGACGTGCTGCGCACCGGCGGGATCGAGAGCGAGGCCGCGGTGCCGCCGGCGGCGATGCTGGCCTTCGGCGTCGCGTTGGTGGCCGGCCTGTGGTTCATCGGGCGAAGGGTGATCGCGACGGTGGGCAAGAACCTCACCGAGATGCACCCCGCATCCGGCTTCTCCGCCGAGCTGTCTGCGGCCGCGGTCGTGATGGGCGCCAGCGTGCTGGGTCTCCCGGTGTCCAGCACCCATATCCTGATCGGCGCCGTGCTGGGGGTCGGCATCGTCAACCGGGCCACCAACTGGGGCCTGATGAAACCCATCGCGTTGGCCTGGGTGATCACGCTGCCCGCCGCGGCGATCCTCGGCGCCGTCGGCGTGGTGGGATTGCGGGCGATCTTCTGACCGACGGGTTCAGCCCCGCTCGTTACACGGGGGCGTTGGCCGGCTGGAACACCCCGGAGCTGTCGGCCTCCTCCTCGGCGCGGATCACGTGGACGACCGCATTGATCAACGCCAGGTGGGTGAACGCCTGCGGGAAGTTGCCCAGGTGCCGTCCGGTGCTCGGTTCGATCTCCTCGGCGTAGAGATGCAACGGGCTGGCGAACGACAGCAACCGCTCGCACAGATGCCGGGCCCGGTGGATCTCGCCGATCTCCACCAGCGCTGATACCAGCCAGAACGAGCAGATCGTGAAGGTGCCCTCCTCACCGGAGAGCCCGTCGTCGGTCTCCTCCACGCGGTAGCGCAGCACCAGGCCTTCCTCGGTCAGCTCGTCGGCGATGGCCAGCACCGTGGCGCGGATCCGCGGATCGTCCGGCGGCAGGAACCGGGTCAGCACCGCCAGCAGCAGCGACGCGTCCAGCGCCGGATGCCCGTAGCGCTGGGTCAGCACGCCGCGCTCGTCCACGCCGTGTTCGAGGATGTCGGCCTTGATCTCCTCGGCGATGGCGCGCCACTGCTGGGCGTAGGACTTCTCGCCTTCCAGTTCGGCGAGCTTGGCGCCCCGGTCCAGCGCCACCCAGCACATGATCTTGGAGGAGGTGAAGTGCTGCGGTTCGCCGCGGACCTCCCAGATGCCCCGGTCGGGCAGCCGCCAGTGCTTGATGGCCTCCTCGACCTGCTCCTTGAGCACCGGCCACAGCGTCTCGGGGATCTGCTCGCGGGACTTGGTGTGCAGATACACCGAATCGAGCATGGTGCCCCAGATGTCGTGCTGCATCTGGTTGTAGGCCCCGTTGCCGATGCGCACCGGGCGCGCGTAGTCGTACCCCGACAGGTGGTTGAGCTCCTCCTCGACCAGGCTGCGCTCCCCGCCGACGCCGTACATCACCTGCAGCGGGTGCCGCTCGCCGTTGTTGGCGCCCGACACGTCGGCGATGAACGCGAAGAAGTCGTCGGCCTCCCGGTCCAGCCCCAGTGTGTACAGGCCCCACAGCGCGAACGTCGAATCACGCACCCACGCATAGCGGTAATCCCAATTGCGTTCTCCCTGCGGGGTTTCCGGCAGCGACGTGGTGGGCGCGGCCAGCAGCGCGCCGGTCGGGGAGTAGGTCAGCCCCTTCAGTGTCAGCGCGCTGCGCTGCAGGTAGGACCGCCACGGGTGGTCGGGGAAGTCGCCGACGTTGATCCACTGCCGCCAGCATTCACTGGTCTTCCACATCTTCTCGGCGGCCTCGTCGTAGTTCTGCGGCGCCGGATGCTTGGACCAGCTGAGCGCGACGAACACGTTGTCGCCCTCCTTGAGCCGGGTCCGCGCCCTGGCCTCGCGGCCCTCCAGACCGATGCGCAGGTTCGTGGTGAGCCGCAACGTCGGATGCGAGTCCGGGTTCTTGGTGGCGCGCGCGATGGCCTCGCCGTACGCCTGCGCCGAGTACTCCCAGTGCGCGCTGGTGCGGTGGTAGTCGAACGACGGCTCACAGCTCATCACGAGCTCGACGGTGCCGCTGACGCACCGCACGGTACGCAGCAGGATGTGCTCGGCATCCCAGTCCATCGGGGTGCGGCGATGTGTCCGCGACCTGGTCTCCAGGTCGTGCCACGGGCCCATCACCAGCGCGTCGCGCACGATCACCCAACCGGTGTGGGTCTGCCACGTCGTCTCCAGGATCAGGCTGCCGGGCAGGTAGCGCCGCGCGGCCGGCACCGAGACGCCGTACGGACCGAGCCGGAAATGCCCGGCGCCGCGGTCCAGGATCGCGCCGAACACGCTGGGGGAGTCGGGCCGCGGCACGCACAGCCACTCCACCGAACCCGCCGACGAGATCAGGCACTGCGTCTCACAGTCGGACAGGAACGCGTAGTCCGCGATCGGCGGAAACGGATTGCGCAGCGGCCCCTGGTGCGGATACGCCGTCGGAGTGGCCAGCGCGAATGCTCCGGAATCGCCGTTGGAGGACAATCCGTCAGAGGTCTCGGACTTCGGCAGCACCATTTGCTCATCATCGACTGCCGGGCGCCCCGGCGTCTACTCGAACACCCGCTGCCTGGCGGGCCGACGGGACGCATAGTCTGGCCGGGTGGACAGCTTCCTCAACTGGTGGGACGGAGTGGAGCTGTGGCTGTCGGGGCTGCCGTTCGTCGCGCAGACCGTGGTGGTGATGCCGGTGGTGCTGGCGTTGGCGTACGTGGCCGCGGTGACCCTCGACGGTCTGCTGGGCAGCGGTATCAGGGGGGTCCGGACCCTGCGCCGGATCAGACACGCCGACGACGACGGAGAGGGTGGCGATCGATGAGTGGCATGCCGCGTTCGCGGGTGACTCTCGTGCTGGTGGCGTTGATCGTGCTCGTCATCGTCATGTGGTTCGTGACGCGCTGACGCGCGGAAGCAAACCCGCACAGCCCAATTCCGGAGACTCTGCTACGCTTCGCGCCATGCAACCGGCGTCCGGCAACAAGAGCGGCCACATCGTGGCCCTCATTGCCGTGGGTTTGAGCGCCGTTGCCGATGTCTGTTGTTGTCGCTGACTCCCTGCCCGTTCACGGCTCGGTGTCGGTGACGGCTGTGGCGTATCTGCTTCAGCGCTGAACCTGCCTTCCCGGAACGGTCGTCCCTACCCGAAATCCGACTCCGGAAGGTCCTCCATGTACAACATCCCGAAATCGACGAGGCGCTGGCGCACCGCGGCCGCGCTGGCGGTGTCGGCGACGGTGCTCGCGGCCTGTGCCGGCGGCGCCAGCGACGTGGCGGGCGGGGAAGGCGGGGGCGAGGCCGACGCCGACACCACACTGACCCTGGTGGCCTTCGCGGTTCCCGAGCCGGGCTGGTCGAAGGTGGCGCCCGCGTTCGCGGGGACCGAGGAGGGCAAAGGCGTCGCGGTCACCGGCTCCTACGGCGCCTCCGGCGACCAGTCCCGCGCGGTCGAGGCCGGTAAGCCCGCCGACATCGTGAACTTCTCCGTCGAACCCGACATCACCCGGCTCGTCAAGGCGGGCAAAGTCGACGAGGGCTGGAACGCCGGCCCGAACAAGGGCATCGCGTTCGGTTCGGTGGTCAGCTTCGCAGTGCGTCCCGGCAACCCGAAGAACATCCGCACCTGGGACGACCTGCTGCAGCCGGGGGTCGAGGTGATCACGCCGAGCCCGCTGAGCTCCGGTGCGGCCAAGTGGAACCTGCTGGCGCCGTACGCCTATGCCAGCAGGGGCGGCCAGGACCCGCAGGCCGGTATCGACTTCGTCGACAAGCTGGTCACCGAACACGTCAAACTGCGTCCCGGCTCGGGCCGGGAGGCCACCGACGTGTTCCGGCAGGGCAGCGGCGACGTGCTGCTGGCCTACGAGAACGAGGCGCTGAATTTCGAGCTCGAGTACGTCAACCCGGCCGAGACCTTCAAAATCGAGAACCCGACCGCGGTCGTCAACACCAGCCGGCACCTGGAGGAGGCGCAGGCCTTCGTCAACTTCCAGTTCACCCCCGAGGGTCAGAAGCTGTGGGCCGAGGCGAACTTCCGCCCGGTGGACCCGGCAGTGCTCGCCGAGTACGCCGAGAAGTTCCCGGCCCCGGAGAAGCTGTGGACCATCGACGACCTGGGCGGGTGGTCGAAGGTCGACGCCGAGCTGTTCGACAAGGACAACGGGACCATCACCAAGATCTACAAACAGGCCACCGGATGACGTCATCCTCCGGGGTGGTCGATCCGAACCCTGAGGCGATCCGGCCCGAGCTCACCGGCGACGGTGACTCGGGTCGGCCGTCACGGCTTCTGAACCGCGGACACGGTTCGACGTCGCTGCGGGTCGGGACGGCCACGATGTGGCTGTCCCTGATCGTGCTGCTGCCGCTGGCCGCGATCCTGTGGCAGTCCGCCGAGGGCGGGTTCGGGGCGTTCTGGTCGGCGGTCAGCTCGCCGGCCGCGCTGGCGTCGCTGCGGGTGACACTCACCATCTCGATCGGTGTCACCGTCATCAACGCCTTCTTCGGCCTGATCGTGGCCTGGGTGCTGAGCCGCGACAACTTCCCCGGCAAGCGTCTGGTCGACGCGGTGATCGACCTGCCGTTCGCGCTGCCGACCATCGTCGCCAGCCTGGTCATGCTCGCCCTGTACGGTCCCGCCAGCCCGATCGGCATCCACCTGCAGCACACGAAGTGGGGCGTCGGTGTCGCGCTGCTGTTCGTGACGCTGCCGTTCGTGGTGCGTTCGGTCCAGCCGGTGCTCCTCGAACTCGACCGGGAGGTCGAGGAGGCGGCGGCGTCGTTGGGCGCCAACAACTTCACGATCCTGACCAAGGTGATCCTGCCCGCGCTGCTGCCCTCGTTGCTCTCCGGCGCCGGGCTGGCGTTCTCCCGCGCCATCGGTGAGTTCGGCTCGGTGGTGCTGATCGGCGGCGCCGTGCCGGGCGAGACCGAGGTGTCCTCGCAGTGGATCCGCACGCTGATCGAGAACGACGACAGGGTCGGCGCGGCCGCGATCTCGATCGTGTTGCTCGCGATCTCGTTCGTGATCCTGTTCGTGCTGCGGGCCATCGGCGCGAAGGCCGCCAAGCGGGAGGAGCTGGCCCCGTGACGCTCTCGCCGGTGGTTCGGCACCTGCTGCGCTGGATCGCACTCCTCTACGTCGCGGTGCTGGTGGTGGTGCCGGTCGGGCTGATCCTGTGGCGCACCTTCTCGCCCGGGATCGGCGAGTTCTTCGCCTCGGTCGGCACCCCGGCGGCGATCTCGGCCCTGAACCTGTCACTGCTGGTCGTCGCGATCGTGGTGCCGCTCAATGTGCTGTTCGGCGTCCCGACGGCGTTGGTGCTGGCGCGCAACAGGTTCCGCGGCAAGAGCGTTCTGCAGGCCGTCATCGACCTGCCGTTCGCGGTGTCACCCGTCGTCGTCGGCGTCGCGCTGATCCTGCTGTGGGGGTCGGCGGGGCTGTTCGGCTTCATCGAGAACGACCTCGGGCTCAAGATCATCTTCGGCTTCCCCGGGATCGTGCTGGCCAGCATCTTCGTCACGGTGCCGTTCGTGATCCGCGAGGTGGAACCGGTGCTGCACGAACTGGGCACCGACCAGGAAGAGGCCTCGGCCACGCTCGGCGCGCAGTGGTGGCAGACGTTCTGGCGGATCACGCTGCCGTCGATCCGGTGGGGGTTGACCTACGGCATCGTGTTGACGGTCGCGCGCACCCTCGGCGAGTTCGGTGCGGTGCTGATGGTGGCGGCCAACCTGCCCGGCTCGTCACAGACGCTGACCCTGCTGGTCCACGACCGGTACACCCGGGGCGCCGAACACGGCGCCTACGCCATCTCGACGCTGTTGATGACCGTGGCCGTCCTGGTCCTCGTCGCCCAGGTGGTCCTCGACGCCCGCCGCACCCGCGCCGCAAAATAGGCCCATAGGAGCTGACAGCATGACCTACGCGATCACCGTCACCGGCGCCAACAAGCGGTACGGCGACTTCGCCGCGCTCGACAACATCGATTTCGAGGTGCCCGCGGGTTCGCTGACCGCGCTGCTGGGCCCCAGCGGATCCGGGAAGTCGACGCTGCTGCGGGCCATCGCCGGCCTCGACGAGCCCGACACCGGGACGATCACCATCAACGGCCGTGACGTGACGCGCGTCCCGCCGCAGAAGCGGGGAATCGGCTTCGTCTTCCAGCACTACGCCGCGTTCAAGCACCTGACCGTGCGGGACAACGTCGCGTTCGGGCTGAAAATCCGCAAGAAGCCGAAGGCCGAGATCGCGAAGAAGGTCGACGACCTGCTCGAGGTGGTGGGCCTGGCGGGCTTCCAGAGCCGCTACCCCAACCAGCTCTCCGGCGGTCAGCGTCAGCGCATGGCGCTGGCCCGGGCACTCGCGGTGGATCCCGAGGTGCTGCTGCTCGACGAGCCGTTCGGCGCGCTGGACGCCAAGGTTCGCGAGGACCTCCGGGCGTGGCTGCGCCGCCTGCACGACGAGGTGCACGTGACCACCGTGCTGGTGACCCACGACCAGCAGGAGGCGCTCGACGTGGCCGACCGGATCGCGGTGCTCAACAAGGGTCGTATCGAGCAGGTCGGCACGCCGACCGAGGTGTACGACACGCCCGCCAACGCGTTCGTGATGTCCTTCCTCGGCGCGGTGTCGTCGCTCAACGGGGTGCTGGTGCGCCCGCACGACATCCGGGTGGGCCGCAACCCCGAGATGGAGATCGCCACGTCCGACGACTCCGTACAGTCCACCGGGGTCACACGCGCGACGATCGACCGGATCGTCGTGCTGGGCTTCGAGGTCCGCGTCGAACTCACCAACGCCGCGACGCACACGCCGTTCACCGCGCAGATCACCCGCGGGGACGCCGAGGCGCTGGGACTCAAGGAGGGCGACACCGTCTACGTGCGCGCCACCCGGGTGCCGTCCTTGCCGGACGACGTCCCGGTCCCCGCCGCGCTGCGCTGAGTCAGGCGGCTTTGGACGGAAGCAGCCGGTACAGCAGGTCGGTCAGCGTGAGCAGCCCTCGCCCGGACGGCCCGTCGACGACGACGAGGTGGTTGCGTGTCTCCCGCATGAGGCGCAACGCTTCGTAGACCGGGGTGGTCTCGGGCAGGAAGAGAACCGGTCGCATCAGCTCCCGGGCGGTCGCGCCGGTCGACAGGCTGTCGCGGACGTGGACGACACCGACCACCTCGCCGTCCCGTCCGACGTCACGTACGAGTAGCCGCAGATGCCCTGTCGCCCTGGCTGTTTCCTGGATCTGTGCGGCAGTGGCGTCGGCCGGCACATCGCTGTGCTCCTCATCGCGGCGCGCCAGCTGGCCGACGGTGAGCGATTCGAGTTCCAGCGCGCTGGACAGGTTCGCGTGATAGCGCTCGTCGAGGGTGCCCACGGTGGCCGAGTGCTCGACGAGTTGGCGCAGCGCGTCGGGATCCTGGGTGTCGGCGAGCTCGTCCACCGGGGTCACCCCGACACGGCGCAGACACCAGTTCGCGGCGTGGTTGAGCGCGCGCAGCAGCGGTCGGGTCAGGAACATGAACCCGCGCATCGGCAGCGCGAGCAGGGTGGCCGACCGTTCAGGGTGCGCGATCGCCCACGACTTCGGCGCCATCTCGCCGATCACCAGGTGCAGGAACGTGACGATGATCAACGCGAGCACGAACCCTGCCGCGTCGGCCACCCAGCCCGGGGCGCCCAGACCGCTGATGAACGGTGTGAGGGCATGGTGCACAGCGGGTTTGGTGATCGCGCCGAGCAGCAGCGTGCACACGGTGATGCCCAGTTGGGCCCCGGCCAGCAGCAGCGAGAGCTCGCCGGCGCTGCGCAGCGCGGCCCGGGCGGCGGCGCTGGTGACCGCCGCGTCCTCCAGACGGTTGCGTCGCGCGGCGATCAACGCGAATTCCACCGCGACGAAGAACGCGCTCAGACCGATCAGCGCAACGGTGACGGCGGTGACCACCCACGGGCTACTCATCGTCTGCCCCCTCGGTGACGGTCACGAACACGGTCGCCGGTACGCGCCGCTCGATCGAACGGATCTGGGCGGTCAGGGACCGTCTCGTCGGGGGTCCCTCGGACAGCAGATCGGCCGGATCCGCGGGCAGCGCGATCACGATCTCGTCGCCGACCCCGGGCAGTCCGAGCGCATGCGCGATGACCAGGCCCGCGACCGTCTCGTAGTCTCCCGGTGGCAATGTCAGGCCCAGCGTGCGCTCGGCCTCGTCGAGCGGCAGATCACCGGCGAGAAGCCAACCGTCACCGTCGGCGACGACATCGGCCCCGGCGTCGACGTCGTGTTCGTCGTCGATCTCGCCGACCAGTTCCTCGGCCAGGTCCTCGATCGTGACGATGCCGGCGAATCCGCCGTACTCGTCGATGACGATCGCCATCTCGCCGCCGGCCCGCTGCAACTCGCGCACCACGTTGGGCAGGGGCAGCGATTCGGGTACCGCGACCGCCGGCCGGCAGTGCATCCCGGCGGTGCCGCCCACCGGCGCCGAACCCAGCAGGTCATGGAGCTCGACGACACCCACCACGTCGTCGGGGCGCGGCCCGGTGACGGGGTAGCGGGTGTGACCGGTGGACATCCGTTGCAGCACGGTGGCCACCGGCTCGTCGGCCGCGACGGTGTCCACCCGGGACCGCGGAATCATCGCGTGTTCGGCGGTGCTGGTGGGGAAGTCGAGGATGCGGTCGAGCAGCGCCGACAGCTCCGCGGGGATCTCGCCGGCATCGCGGGACGCGGCGACGATGTGTTCGAGGTCGCGCGGGGTGGCGGAGTGTTCGACGTCGTGTACCGGCTCGATGCGTAATGCGCGCAGCAGCAGGTTCGATGACTGGTCGAACAGCCAGATGAGCCAGCCGAAGAGCTTCAGGTAGAGCGTGGTCGACAACGCCAGCCGGCGTGCCAGCGGTTCCGGGCGGGCGATGGCGAGGTTCTTCGGGAACAACTCGCCGAACAGCATCTGCACGACGGTCGACACCGCGATCGCGAACAGGCCGCCGACCGCCACCGCGATCGCCGTTGGGAGCCCTGCGCCGCCGAGCAGCACCTCTAGTCCGCGCCCGATCAGCGGTTCGGCGACATAGCCGACCAGCAGACCGGTGACGGTGATGCCGAGCTGGGCACCGCTCAACATGAATGACGTGCGCCGGGTGACGGTCAGCGCACGGGCGGAGGCACCGTCACCCGCCTCGGCGCGGGCCTTGAGCCGAGACCTGTCGACGGCCATGTAGGCGAATTCCTGCGCGACGAAGTAGCCGGTCAGCGCGGTGATCGCCAGGACAACGAGAAAGCCGATGAAGATTCCGAGAACGGCGGTCAGCACGCGACCGCCCTGGGTCTATGAGGTTGCATCGAGTCCTTGCTCAAGCTGGGGTGACGCTGTCAACAGTACCGACTCCCCGACGATGCTCCGAGTCAGGCGGCGGCGTCCACCGTCAGCGCGGCGTCGAAGCGGTCGAGCACCGTCGCGGCGACCTGCCGGTGCGCACCGAGCGGTGCCGACATCGGAATGCCCTGTGCCACTGCGAATTCCGCGACGCGGTCGGTGATCCTGCCGTGCGCGAGGAACCAGGGCGCGATCACGATCCGGGTGGCGCCGCGGCCGCGGAGCTCAGCAGCGGCTTCGGCGAGCGTGGGCTGCGGGCCGGTGGCGAACGCCGTCGTGGCAGCCCACCGCGTGGTCAGCGTCAGCTCGCGCGCCACCGTCGCGGTGCGGGCGTTGGCCGCCGGGCGGGACGAGCCCACGGCCGTCACCAACACCCCGACGCTCGGATCCAGTCGCGACACTCCCGCGTGCTCGAGGCGCTGCCGCAGCACGTGGATCAGTCTGTCGTCCTCACCCAGCACGTCCGCCTGGCGCACGTCCGCGCCCGACGCGGTGATCATTTCCGGGATGTCGACCCGGGCGTGATATGCGTCGGCCAGCAACAGCGGGACGACGACCCCGGGGCGGCGACGCAGGGTGGCCAGCACGTCGCGCAGATTCGGTGCGTTCTGCTCGCAGAACGCGATCCGGGCGTCCAAGCCGGGCCGCAGCCACCGCACGCACTCGACGATCGAGCGCGCCGTGGCCGCCGACCGCGGGTCGGCACTGCCGTGCGCGGTGAGCACGAGCGTCACGATGCGTGCAGCCCGCATTCCGTCTTGGACTGTCCCGCCCAGCGACCGCTGCGCGGGTCGGCGCCCTCGACCGGCTTGTTGGTGCACGGCGCGCAGCCGATCGACGGGTAGCCCTCGTCGACCAGCGGATTCACCAGAATGCCGTTGGCGTCGATGTAGGCCTGCATGTCCTCGTCGGTCCAGGCGGCCAGCGGGTTGATCTTCACCAGCCCGAAAGCCTTGTCCCAGCTGATCAGCGGCGCGTTCGCACGGGTCGGAGCCTCCACCCGGCGGATGCCGGTCACCCACGCCGAATAGCCCTGCAGCGCCTTGGACAACGGCTCGACCTTGCGCAGCCGGCAGCACTCGTTGGCGTTGCGTTCGAACAGGTTCTTGCCCAGCAGCGCGTCCTGCTCGGCCACCGACCGTTCGGGCCGCACGTTGACGACGTTGACGTCGTAGACCGCCTCGACGGCATCCCGGGTACCGATGGTCTCCACGAAGTGATAGCCGGTGTCCAGGAACAGCACGTCGACGCCCGGACGGAGCTTGGCCGCGAGATCGACCAGCACCGCGTCCTGCATGTTGGAGGCCACGATGTAGCTGTTGCCGAAGTTCTCGTCGGTCCAGCGCAGCAGCTCCTCGGCGGTGGCGTCCGGCCCGAGCTCGGCGGCGCCGCGTTCGGCCAGTCGCTGCAGATCGATGTCGTTCAGCGTGTCAGTCATCCAGTCACCTCAAGTCCGCGTCGTCGGCGCGCAGCGCCCACGTAGCGAAACGCTCGCCCTGCTCGCGTTGTTTCACGAAATTGCGCACCACCCGCTCGATGTAGTCGCCGAGCTCACTGGAGAGCACCTTGTGCTGGCGCAGCTTGCGGCCGAACCCGCTGTCCAGGCCCAGGCTGCCGCCCAGATGCACCTGGAAACCCTCCTCGGGGCCGTCACCCTCGTCGACCATCTGGCCCTTGAAGCCGATGTCGGCGACCTGGATGCGGGCGCACGAGTTGGGGCAGCCGTTGATGTTGATCGTCACCGGCACGTCCAGCTGCGCGTTGATGTCCTCCAGCCGCTTCTCCAGCTCCGGCACCAGCACCTGCGAGCGCTTGCGGGTCTCGGCGAAGCTCAGCTTGCAGAACTCGATGCCCGTGCAGGCCATCAGGTTGCGCCGCCAGTGCGACGGGGTCGACGGCAGGCCCAGCGCATCCAGCCCCGCGCGCAAGTCGTCGAGCTTGTCGTCGGCGACGTCGAGGATGATCAGTTTCTGGTACGGCGTGAACCGGATGCGGTTACTGCCCGCGGCCTCGGCCAGGTCGGCGACCTTGGTCAGGATGGTGCCCGACACGCGCCCGGCGATCGGCGCGACGCCGACGGCGTTGAGGCCGTTCTTGAGCTTCTGCACCCCGACGTGATCGATCGGGCGGGTCACCGGCTCGGGGGCCGGGCCGTCCAGCAGCGGCCGCTTCAGGTACTCCGTCTCGAGAACTTCACGGAACTTTTCGACGCCCCAGTCTTTGATCAGGAACTTCAGCCGCGCCTTGGAACGCAACCGCCGGTAGCCGTAGTCGCGGAACACGCTGACGACGGCCTCCCACACGTCGGGCACCTCGTCCAGTGGCACCCACACGCCGACGCGCTGGGCCAGCATCGGATTGGTCGACAGCCCGCCGCCGACCCACAGATCGAAGCCGGGGCCGTGCTCGGGATGGTTCACCCCGATGAACGCGACGTCGTTGACCTCGTGCACCACGTCCTGCAGACCGGAGATCGCGGTCTTGAACTTGCGCGGCAGGTTGGAGTACTCCTTCTTGCCGATGTAGCGGCGCACGATCTCGTCGACCGCGGGGGTCCCGTCGATCACCTCGTCGAGCGATTCGCCGGCCAACGGCGAGCCGAGCACCACGCGGGGGCAGTCGCCGCACGCCTCGGTGGTCTGCAGGCCCACCGCGTCGAGGCGCTTCCAGATCTCGGGCATGTTCTCGACCTGGATCCAGTGGTACTGGACGTTCTGCCGGTCGGAGATGTCGGCGGTGTCCCTGGCGAACTCGGTGGAGATGCCGCCCAGGGTGCGCAGCGCCTCGGTGCTCAGGGCGCCGCCGTCGCAGCGCACCCGCAGCATGAAGTACGAGTCCTCGAGCATGTCGGTGTTCTCGTCACCGGTCCACGTGCCGTCGTAGCCGGGCTTGCGCTGGGTGTAGAGGCCCCACCAGCGGAACCGGCCGCGCAGGTCGCCCTTGTCGATGCTGTCGAAGCCTTGGTGGGCGTAGATGTTCTCGATGCGCGCCCGGACGTTGAGCGGGTTGTCGTCCTTCTTGGACTGCTCGTTCGGGTTGAGCGGCTCGCGGTAGCCGAGCGCCCACTGGCCCTCGCCGCGCTGGCGCTTGGCGGGCTTGGCGGCCGGGGAACCGGCTTGTTTGGCGGCCGCCGGCGAGCCGGCTTGTTTGGCTGTGGTCATTGATCGGGCTCCTGGTCGGAGCCGGCGTTCAGATCGCGCTCTTCACCGGGGGCTGACCGGCGGCGCAGATCCGTCGGCCAGCAGAGTGGATAGGGGGCTGGGTCCTACGAGATCTGTCGTCAGCGAAGACAGCAACAGGTACAGACGCGCTTGAAGTCGACATGGCGGCGCGCCACCAGCGAGACCCGGCGTGGGAAGCTGTGGGCTGCAGTCACGTGCCCAATTGTGCCACGGACACCCACACCAGCCCTAACCGGGCGATATTTGCGCTCACGGTGAGCGGAAATCCGCTCTGGAAGACTGGGCGGGTGACACCGTATCCGGACACGGCGCAGCGTCCCCTGCTGCCCGGCATGGCGGCCCGCCCGGGCCGTCCGTTCGGGCTGTACATCCACGTGCCCTTCTGCGCGGCGCGTTGCGGATACTGCGACTTCAACACCTACACGCCGGCCGAGCTGGGGGGCGCCAACCCGGACGGCTGGCTGGCCGCGCTGCGGACCGAGTTGCGGTTGGCGGCCGCGCACCTCGGTCATCCGCCGGACGTGCAGACGGTGTTCGTCGGCGGTGGGACGCCGTCACTGCTCGGTGCTGCAGGTCTGACCGCCGTGCTCGACGCGATCCGCGACCAATTCGCGCTGGCCCCCGGCGCCGAGGTCACCACCGAGTCCAACCCGGAGTCCACGTCGGCGGCGTTTTTCGCCGGCCTGCGCCGCGCCGGATACACCCGGATCTCGCTGGGCATGCAGTCCACCGCGCCGCACGTGCTGGCCGCGCTGGACCGCGTGCACTCACCCGGCCGGGCGCTCGACGCCGCCCGCGAGGCCCGCGAGGCCGGCTTCGACCACGTCAACCTCGACCTGATCTACGGCACCCCGGGCGAGACCGACGCCGACCTGATGGCCTCGGTCGACGCGGCCGTCGACGCCGGCGTCGACCATGTATCGGCCTATGCGCTGATCGTCGAGAACGGCACCGCGTTGGCCCGCCGGGTGCGTCGCGGCGAGCTCCCGGCGCCCGACGACGACGTGCTGGCCCGCCGCTACGAACTGCTCGACCGGCGTCTGGCCGATGCCGGCTTCGACTGGTACGAGCTGTCGAACTGGAGCCGCCCGGGCGGGGAGTGCAGGCACAACATCGGCTACTGGGACGGCGGCGAGTGGTGGGGCGCCGGGCCCGGCGCGCACGGCTACGTCGACTCGACCAGATGGTGGAACGTCAAGCACCCCAGCGCCTATGCGGCCGTGCTCGAGGGCGGCGGTCTGCCCGTGGCCGACTTCGAGGAACTGGACGCGCAGACCGCGCACGTGGAGGACGTGATGCTGCGGGTGCGGCTGCGCACCGGCCTGTCGGCCGAGATGCTGTCCGCGGCCGAACGCGCACGCGCGGAACGCGCCGTCGAGGACGGTCTGCTGCGCACCGACGGGGAGCGGCTGGTGCTCACCGACCGCGGACGGCTGCTCGCCGACGCGGTGGTGCGGGACCTGCTGAGCTGACCCTAGAGAAGCGCGGCGGCGAGCCGGCGCCACTGCTCGCGCGGGAACTCGCGCGGATCGGCGGTCAGCACCTGCACGCACACGTGGTCGGCCCCGGCGTCGAGGTGCTCCCGGACCCGCCGCCGGACCGCGTCCTCGTCGCCCCAGGCGACCAGCGCGTCGAAGACCCGGTCGCTGACCGAGGTCAGGTCCTCCTCGGAGAAGCCGAGCCGCAGCAGGTTGTTCGCGTAGTTGGGCAGCGCCAGGTACGACTGCAGCCACTGGGTGCCGATGGCGCGGGCCTCGTCCCGGTCTTGGGTGAGCAGCACGGTCTGCTCGGGCAGCAACATCGGTCCGGAGCCGAGCACCTCACGCGCCTGGCGGGTGTGCTCGGGCGTGGTCAGGTACGGGTGCGCACCGCCGGCCCGCGTCGCCGACAGCTGCAACATCTTCGGGCCCAGCGCGGCCAGCACCCGATTGGCCGCCGGGACCGGCTGGGCGGACGCGTCGATGCCGTCGAGGAACGCCTCCGTCGCGGCCAGCGGCTTGCGGTAGCGGCCCGGTTCCTTCGAGTCGATCAGCGGCGCGTGGCTGACACCGATGCCGAGCAGGAACCGCTCGCCGTGGGCCTCGGACAGCGCGGCGTAGCGCGTCGCGACCTCGGCGGCGTCGTGCATCCACAGGTTCAGGATGCCGGTCGCGATGATCGTCTTCTGCGTGGCCGACAACAGGTTGTCCACCGAGTCCAGCACCGGACCGCCGACGTCGGGGATCCACAGGGCGGTGAAGCCCAGCCCGTCCAGTTCGGCGGCGGCTTCGGCCGCCTCGTCCGGATTTCCGTATCGCAGTTGCGAACTCCACAGGCCGACGCCGGACAGTTTCATAGGTCTACTCATACCGTGCCGCCCGCCCGGGGCGCTACGGTCGTGCGCATGGCATTCGACTCCGCGGCGGTGGCCCGCGCGTTCTCCGAGCACCGCTTCGAGGACGCCCTGGACCACCTCGCGCGGGACGTCAAATGGACGATCGTCGGCGGCATGGTCCTCGAAGGCGCCGACGCGGTCCGGCGGACCTGTCGGGACACGCTGGAGAGCCTGCAGGGCACGTCGGTGGAGTTCGACCGGCGTGTCACCGCCGCCGGCGGTGAGGTCGTCGCGGTGGACACCGTCGCCCGCTACGTGCGGCCCGACGGAGTGACCGCGGTCGCCAGCTGCGCCGTCTACGAGTTCGCCGGCGACAAGATCACCACGATCACCTCCTATGCGGTCGAGGTCGATCCCGAGGATCCCGGGGCCCAACCGCCACCCCGTATGTGACGGACGCCGCTCACCGCCGGCGGCCGACCTGCGCCGGGTACCTTCCTGCGAGCAAACTCCCTGTGCCAGGATGTTCGGCATGTCGAAGCCAGGGTTAGGGAAGGCTATCCACACTGTGCCCGCGTTCCGGCCGTGGCACTGAACGGCGGCCCGCCCGCCGAGCCGATCGCCATCGTCGGCATCGGCTGCCGACTCGCGGGCGACGTGTCCACACCGCAGGACTTGTGGTCGTTCCTGCTCGCCGGTGGCAGCAAGGTCACCGAGGTGCCGGCCGAACGCTGGGAGCCCTACCTGCACCGCGACCCCCGCAACGCCGCACTGCTCCGGGAGACCACCCGGTGGGGCACGTTCCTCGACGACCTGCCCGGCTTCGACGCCGAGTTCTTCGGCGTCTCACCGCGCGAAGCCGAACTGATGGACCCGCAGCAACGCATGGCGCTCGAGGTGTCGTGGGAGGCGCTGGAACACGCGGGCATCTCGCCGCGGTCCCTGGCCGGCAGCGACACCGCGGTGTTGATGGGCGTGAACTCCGACGACTACGGCAAGCTCCTCATGGAGGACATCGCCGGCATCGAAGCCTGGACCGGGATCGGCACCTCGCTGTGCGGCGTGGCCAACCGGGTGTCCCACCTACTGGATCTGCGCGGGCCCAGCGTCGCGCTGGACGCGGCGTGCGCGGCCTCGCTCGTCGCGGTGCACCAGGCCTGCCAACTGTTGCGCGACGGTGAGACCTCGCTCGCGCTGGCGGGTGGGGTCAGCGCGCTGATCGGCCCCGGCTTGACGCGGGTGCTCGACGTCGCGGGAGCGACGGCGCCCGACGGCCGCTGCAAGACGTTCGACGACTCCGCCGACGGCTACGGCCGCGGTGAGGGCGCCGCGGTCGTCGTGCTCAAGCGGTTGACCGATGCGGTTCGAGACGGTGACCGCGTGCTCGCGGTGGTGCGCGGCGGCGCGGTCGCCCAGGACGGCCGGACCGTGGGCATCATGTCGCCCAACGGCCAGGCCCAGGAGGACCTCTTCCGGATCGCCTGCCGGGCCGCCGGTGTCACTCCCGCCAGCGTCGGTTACCTCGAAGCACACGGAACCGGCACCCCCACAGGCGATCCCGTCGAGCTCAAGGCGTTGTCGGCCGTCTACGGCGAAGGCCGCGCCGACACTCCCTGCGCCGTGGGGTCGGTCAAACCCAACACCGGACACCTGGAAGGCGGCGCCGGCGTCGTCGGACTGGTCAAGGCGACCCTGGCCCTTTATCACGAGCAGCTTCCGCCCACCGCGGGCGTGCGCACGCTGACCACCGCCGTCGACTGGGACAACAGCGGACTGCGGGTGCCCACCGAGATTGAGCCGTGGCCGCGCGGCGCCGAACCGCGCCGCGCCGCGGTGTGCAGCTACGGCTACGGCGGCACCATCGCGCACGTCCTGCTCGAGGAGGCACCCCCGCTTGCGCCTGCCGAAACGGCTTCGGGCCGAGCGGCTTTCCTGCCGCTGTCGGCGCGGTCGGAGGCTCGGCTGGCCGAGCAGGCCGGCGCCTTGGCGGATCATCTGCGCGCTTCGGACCTCTCCGTCGGGGAAGTCGCCGCCACGCTGTGGACGCGCCGTGCCCACGAACCGGTCAGGGCGGCGGTGCTCCCCGACGGCGGTCAGGCCATCGGCGCGGCCGACGCGCTGGACGCGTTGGCGGCGCAGCGGCGCGACCCCCGTGTGGTGACGGGCTCGGTGGTCCCCGGCGCCGGCGACGGCGCCGTGTGGGTGTTCTCCGGGCACGGGTCGCACGGGGCGGATCCGCGCGTAGCTGCCCGACTCCAGCCTGCGGATCCCGCGGTGCAGCGTCTCGGGCTCGGGGACGTACTGCAGCACGGTGTAGTGCTGGACGGCACGCTCGTCGACGCCGAGATCGAT
>NZ_LMVQ01000225.1 GCF_001545925.1 Mycobacterium sp. NAZ190054
CGACAACCTGCCGCAGGTCAACGACATCATCACCAACGCGGCGCCGATCCTGGACAGCCAGGTGACCTCCGGCGACGCGATCGAGCAGTGGTCGCGCAACCTCAACGTCATCGCTTCCCAGGCCGCCGAACAGGATCCCGCGCTGCGCAGCGGTCTGCAGCAGGCGGCGCCGACGCTGGACCAGGTGACGACGGTGTTCAGCGACGTGCGGGACGCGCTGCCGCAGACCCTGGCGAATCTCGCCGTGGTCACCGACATGCTCAAGCGGTACAACAAGGGTCTCGAGCAGACCCTGGTGATCTACCCGCAGGGCGCGTCGCTGCTGCAGATGGGATCGATCTTCGAGGACGGCGGCCTGCTGCACTTCGGTCTGTCGATCAACCAGCCGCCGCCGTGCCTGACCGGCTTCCTGCCCGCGTCGGAATGGCGCTCGCCCGCGGACACCAGCACCGCGCCGCTGCCTTCGGGCACGTACTGCAAGATCCCGAAGGACTACCAGGGCAACGCCGTTCGCGGTGCCCGCAACTACCCGTGCGCCGACGTGCCGGGCAAGCGCGCGGCGACACCGAAGGAATGCCGCAGCGACGAGCCCTACGTCCCGCTGGGCACCAACCCCTGGTACGGCGACCCGAACCAGATCCTGCCGTGTCCGGCCCCCGCCGCGCGGTGTGACCAGCGGGTGGCTCCGGGCCAGGTGATCCCGGCGCCATCGGTGAACAACGGCATGAACCCGCTGCCCGCCGACCAGCTGCCGCCGCCGCAGTCGGCGGCGCCGACCAGCGACCCGGTGAGCCGTCCGGGCTCGGGTACCGTCAGTTGCAGCGGTCAACAGCCGAACCCGTGCACCTACACCCCGGCTCAGGGTCCGCCCGGCACCACCGCGGGATACAGCCCGAGCAGCGGCGAGGTCGTGGGGCCCGACGGTGTCAGGTACAACGTGAGCAATTCGAACAACCCAGGAGACGACGGATGGAAGGAGATGCTGGCACCAGCCGGCTGATCCCCGACCCCGAAGCCGGCACCGTTGACGACGCGCAGGACGCGTCGGATGAGACATTGCCGGCCGCTCCCGACGCGTCACCCCAGGAACCCTTGCCGACACAGATGCGCAGGCCTTCCCGGCTCGGCATCGGTTGGGCCACCACTCTGTGCGTCGTGCTGCTGCTGCTCGCCGGCGGTGGTGTCACCGCGGGCGTGCTGGCGCTGCGGGCGAACGACCGCGCCGCCGAGATCGCCCGCTCCGACGAGGCCGCGCTGCAGGCCGCCAAGGACTGCGTGGCGGCCACCCAGGCGCCGGACACCGCGGCGATGACGGCCGCCCAGTCCAAGATCCTGGAGTGCTCCACCGGTGAATTCGGGGTGCAGGCCGGGTTGTTCGGCAGCGTCCTGGCCGAGGCCTACCAGGCCGCCCAGGCGACGGTCGCGGTCGACGATCTGCGCGCCGCCGTCGAGCGGCGCAACGAGGACGGCACGGTCAACGTGCTGGTCGCGGTGCGTGTCCGGATCACCAACGCCGAGGCCGCCGACCAGCGGGTCGGGTACCGGCTGCGGGCGACCATGGCGTTCGACGAAGGCCAGTACCGCATCTCCAGGCTGGACCAGGTCAACTCGTGACGGCGGTGCTGAACACGACCCCGACCGTCCCCGCGCAGGAACCGACCGGCGAGGTGCCGCTGGCGTCGTGGCCGGCGCGGGCGGGTGCGCTGGCCGTCGACACACTGCCGGCGGTCGGCGTGATCGCGACGAGCGTGCTGCTGGCGCTGGGTGCGCCCCCCGACGGGTGGGTGCGCTGGGCGTTCACCGCGGTGGCCACGGCAGCGTTCGTACTGATGGTGGTCAACCGCTTGGTGCTGCCCGTGGTCAAGGGCTGGACGCTCGGGCGGGCATTGTTCGGCATCGCGGTGCGCCGCGCCGACGGCGGCACCGCCGGGATCCTGCGCCTCACCGCCCGTGAACTCGCGCACCTGCTCGACACCCTCTCCCTGCTCGTCGGCTGGTTGTGGCCGCTGTGGGACCGGCGCCGACGCACCTTCGCCGACCTGCTGGCACGCACGCAGGTGCACCGGGTCGAGCGTCCGCAGCGCGGCATGCGCCGGGTGGTTGCCACGGTGCTGGTCGCGTCGGCGGCGGTGTCGGTGGCGGCCGTGGGTCTGGGTTATGCGCTGACCTACCGGCAGGACCGTGCGCTGGATGCGGCCCGCCAGGAGGTCGCCACCCAGGGGCCGCGCATCGTCGAGCAGATGTTGAGCTACGGCACGGACACCGTCGTCGACGACTTCGCCAGGGCACAGTCGCTCACCACCGACGGGTACCGGCCTCAGCTGATCGAACAGCAGCAGGCGGTGCAGGCCGCGGGCGCGGTCACCAACGAGTACTGGGCCGTCAGCAGCGCGGTGCTGACCGATCCGCCGGTCACCGCCGATCGGGTGTCGATGCTGCTGGCGATGCAGGGACAACGCGGCAGCAATCCCGACGACATGAGGTTCATCACCGCGACGGTGCGGGTCGATTTCGAGAAATCGGGTGACGGCCAGTGGAAGGTGGCGAACCTGACCGTGCTGAAGAAGCCGCTGATGAATGTGCCGGGCCAGTGAGTCCGGTCCGCAAGTTCGCCGCCGACGGCTCCGGCGACAACGCCATCGGACCCGACTACTTCCACATCGCGCCCAAAGCGCCTGTGCGGTGGGGTCTTCCGCTGGTGTCGGCGCTCGCCGCGCTGTTGGTGGTCGCAGCTGTCGCCGCGGCGACGTTCATGCTGGTCCGCCAGCTCGACGACCGCCGCGACGCGGTCAACGAGGCGTCGGCGCTGGGCTACACCAGCGAGTTCATGGTGATGTACACCAGCCTCGACCCGTTCAACGCCAACGCCTACGCCGACCGCGTCGCCGCGCAGGCCGCCGGGGAGTTCGCCAAGAACTTCGGGGACCGGCTCAACGAGATCCTGGTACAGGTCGCGCGCTCGGAGCCGAGCACCGGCGAGGTGCTGGCCGCCGGGGTGCAGCGATGGAACGACGACGGCAGCGCCGACGTGCTGATCGCGACCAAGGTCACCTCGAGGACGCCGGACGGCAAGTACACCGTCGAGAGCGGAAGCCGTTGGGTCGCAACGACGATCAAGGAAGGACAGCAGTGGAAGATCAGCAACCTGGTACAGGTGATCTGACCACCGACGCCCCGGCCGCGAAGCCGCGCCGACGGTTCTTCCGGCGCAAGTCGAAGGCCGAGACCGTCGAAGCAGCACCTGCCGCCGCAGAGCCTGTTGCCGCAGAGACTGTCACCTCGGCCACGAAAACTCCCGTCGGCAAGGCCGGCAGGCCGGCCCGACAGCAGGCGGCGGCGCAAGACCCGGAGCCCGAGCCCCGCGACGACGTGACGTCCGAGGACCGCGACGAGGTTGAAGCCGAGCCGGAATCCGAGGACAACGACGCACCCGAAGCCGAAGACGCGGAGCCGGAACCGGTTGTGCTGGTGCCGCATCGGCCCGCGGGCCGGCGGCTGATGACGGCCGTGGCCGCCGCGTCGGTGGTTTTCGTCGGGGCGAGCGGGTTCGCCGCGGCGGCGGTGCAGCCGTATCTGAGCGACCGTGCAATCTACGAGACCAAGCTGGCCATCGCCCGTACGGCCACCGACGCGATCACCACGCTGTGGACCTACAACCCTGACGACATGGCCACGCTCGCCGACCGCGCATCGGTGTACCTGTCCGGTGATTTCGCCGCGGAGTACCGCCGCTACATCGACGCCATCGTCGAACCGAACAAGCAGGCCCAGGTCACCAACACCACCGAGGTGATGGGCGCGGCCGTCGAATCCGTTTCCCCGCAGTCGAGTCCGACCGAGGCCACCGCGCTGGTGTACACCAACTCGGTGGCCACCAGCCCGGTCACCAAGAACATCCCGTCGCTGCGCTACCTGTCCTACCGGCTGACGATGCAGCGCGACGGCGGCGACTGGCGCATCACCCGGATGTCGACCATCACCTCGTTCGACCTGACGCCGCAGCTGTAACCGCCGCCGTGGCCCTCACTTCGCCGGTCTCGCGACGACAGACGGTCACCGCGCTGTTGTTGCTGACGTTCACCACGGGCCTGGTCGACGCGGTCAGCGTGCTCGTGCTCGGGCACGTCTTCGTCGCGAACATGACCGGCAACGTGATCTTCCTAGGGTTCTGGTTCGTCCCGCACTCGGGCGTGGATCTGACGGCGGCGATCGTCGCGTTCGCCGGTTTCGTGGTCGGCACCATCGTGGGTGGCCGGCTGTCGCGGCATCTGGACTCCGACGTGCGGGTGTGGCTGACTTCGGCGCTCGGACTGGAGGTCGTGCTGCTCGTGGTGCTCGCGATCCTCGCCGGGACAGGAGTGCTGGACTATCACGACGATTCCAAGCTGATCCTGATCGCCGGCCTGGCGGTCACGTTCGGGTGCCAGAACGCCACCGCACGCCAGTTCGGCATCCAGGAACTGTCGACGACGGTGCTGACCTCGACGATCGTCGGGCTCGGCTTCGACAGCAGGCTGGCCGGCGGCACCGGTGAAGGGGAGCGGCTGCGCTACGGCGTGGTCGCGACGATGTGTTCGGGCGCCGTGGTCGGAGCGACGCTGACACGGTTCACCGTGGCCCCGATCATCGGGCTGGCCGCGGTGATCGTCGCGGTCAGCGCCGCGATCTTCTGGTTTGGCCGCGGCGGCGCGTAAGTCGGCACCGCGAGCGCGCGTAGTAAGTGAGCTATGTCGCGTGTTGTGTCTGGTAAGGGCGACGTCCCCCTGTTGTCGTTAGAGGGCTTGGTGTCCCAAGACAACGAGGAGGACGTCGTGAACAAGGGTAGTGGCTCTCGCGTGGAGATAAACGTCGTAACGCGAAGCTGGCTCGGTTACGGGAGCTGGTGCCGATTGGTAATGCGATCTTGGGGATCGATCTTGCTGATGTGAAGCAGGTGGCGGTCCTGCCTGGTCGCGATTCTCAGGTGCTGGAGCGGCGCGGGGATTCGGCTAAGGCCTGGGAGCTGGGCCCGGTGTTGGACTGGGCCCATCAGATGGCCCGCAAGCACGGCTTTACCGGTGTGACGGTGGGGTGTGAACCGACCGGGCATCGCTGGCGGGTGCTTGAACAGCTTGCCGCTCAACGCGATCTGCCGTTTGTGTGTGTCAATCCGATGTTGGTGGGTCGGGCCCGTGAGACCGAGGTCTAGGTGTACTGACCACGGACGTTGGTGACGGCGTGGTGAGGTGACACTCATCCACGCCAGTAAGGCTGCCGCACTTCTAGATGAGACCGGCATTGGCCCTGTCACCGTGGCGGTCGTCTACACCGCCTGGTCACACCCTGGCCAGTTCGCAAGCGGCGTTCGCCGCCCTGGCTGGCGTCAATCCAATCCCCGCATCCTCTGGCAACACAATCCGTTACCGACTTAACCGCGGCGGCGACAGGCGGCTCAATCGTGCTTTGCACATGGCCGTCGTCACCCGTATGACCCACGACCCAGACACCCGGGCCTACGTCGAACGTCGTCGCGCGGAAGGCCGATCCATCAAGGAGATCCGACGCTGCCTCAAGCGGTACCTCGCCCGCCACCTCTATCGAAGTCTGCAGAGACTTCACACCCAGCCCGCGGCCGCTCCGCAGGCCGCTTGACAGACATAGAAGAGTCCACCGCGGCCACACAGCACTCGGAGGTCAACCACCAGCCAGCCGCGTACCTAACGTCTCAGGTCAGTACAACTAGACCCGCGACGAAAGTGATGACAAAGACGCGCGCGGTTGGTGGCCCAGCTCAACTGTTACATCCCCGAACGCGCTGATCGGGAGTGTCGCAGTAACGGTGTAAGTGGCCTTACGGCCCCTGGTGTGTCGGGGGCGGAAAGGTCACCTGATGACCGAGACTGTCGTGGCTGTGGAGCCATCGCAGAATGACCATGACGATCCCGCTCCGGCGGCGATCGATATCCCGCGCAGCCGTGAGGTCGACGAA
>NZ_LMVQ01000226.1 GCF_001545925.1 Mycobacterium sp. NAZ190054
CCGCGCGGGCGCGCTGGCCGTCGCCGTGCTGACCGTCTACGCGTGGTCGCTGCTGTCCATGCTGACCACCCTGCTGGGCACCACGCTGCTCTCGTTCCGGCTGCAGCCCACCCTGACCATCCTGCTGCCCGCCGCGCTGGTCGCCGCCTGCACCCTGGTGCCGCTGGCGTACCTGGTCGAACGCTCGCTGGAGCGCGGCTGGTCGTTCGTCGTCGACGAACTCTTCCAGCCGCGCACCGCGGCGCTGATCGGCCGGTCGCTGCTGCTGGTGGGTGTCGTCACCGCCGCCTGCGTCGTGCTGGGCGTGGGGCTGGCGGTGCTCGTCACGCGCACCGACCTCAAGGGACGGCGCTGGCTGGCGGTCGCGTTGACGCTGCCGCTGGCGATGCCGAGCTACCTGCTCGCGTATCTGTGGGTGTCGGCATATCCGTCCGTGGCCGGCTTCTGGGGCGCCGCCCTGGTGCTCACGCTGGTCAGCTATCCGCTCGTGCTGTTGACCACCACGGCGGCGCTGGCCCGGGTCGACCCGGCCCAGGAGGAGGTGGCCCGCTCGCTGGGCCTGGGCGGGTTCGCGGTGCTGTTCCGGGTCACGCTGCGGCAGGCGCGCGCGGCGATCGCGGCCGGCGCGCTGCTGGTGGCGCTGTACGTGCTCAGCGATTTCGGCGCGGTCGCGGCGATGCGCTTCGAGGCGTTCACCTGGGTGATCTACGGCGCCTACCGGTCGGGCTTCAACCCGTCGCGCGCCGCGGTGCTCTCCCTGGTGCTGATGGTGTTCGCGGTGGCGCTGGTGGTGGCCGAGCACCGGGCCCGCGGGCTGGCGGCGGCGTCCCGCCTCGGGGGCGGTTCACCGCGGCCGGCGCCGTTGAACCGGCTCGGGCGATGGGCTCCGGTCGCACTGCTGGCACCGGCGGCGGTGCTCGCCGCCGCCGTGGTGGTTCCGGGCGTCGAGCTGGCGCAATGGCTCGTCACCGCCGGCGCGCGCTGGGACGTCGCCGAATGGTCCGGTGCGCTGGGGTCGACGATCTGGCTGTCGGCCGCGGCGGCGCTGGTGTCCACGGCTGCGGCGCTGCCGCTGGGGGTGCTGGCGGCCCGTCACCGCGACCGGGCGACCCGCATCCTGGAAGGCGCGAGCTATGTCGCGCACGGGCTTCCGGCGATCGTCATCGCGATCTCGATGGTGTCCCTGGGCGTGCTGCTGCTGCGGCCGATCTACCAGCGGGAGCCGCTGCTGATCCTTGCCTATACGGTGCTGTTCGTGCCCATGGCCATCGGTTCGATACGCGCCGCGGTGGAAGCCGCCCCGATCCGGCTGGAGGAGGTGGCCCGGTCGCTGGGACGGCCCCCGGTCCGGGCCTTCGGCGCGGTGACCGCGCGCGTCGCGCTGCCCGGCATCGCGGCCGGCGCCGCGCTGGTGTTGTTGACGTGCATGAAGGAACTCCCGGTGACGCTGCTGCTGCACCCGACCGGCACCGACACGCTGGCCACCCGGCTGTGGGGGTACAGCTCGGTCAGCGACTACGCCGCCGCGGCGCCGTACGCGGCCGCGCTGCTGCTGTTCGCCGCGGTCCCGACGGCGCTGCTCGGGGTGTGGGGCACCGGGGACGGAGGGGTGCGCAGTGACTGACGCGGCCGCCGCGGTCAGCGCGCGGGGCATCCACAAGGCGTTCGGCGCCCGCAGGGTGCTGTCCGGCGTCGACCTGGACCTGTCCGCCGGGACCATCACCGCCGTCCTCGGCCCCTCCGGGTGCGGGAAGACCACGCTGCTGCGGATCCTGGCCGGCTTCGAGGAACCCGACGCCGGGACGGTCAGCATCGCCGGCGAGACGGTCGCCGGCGACGGCCCCACCGTGCCGGTGCACCGCCGCCGCGTCGGGCTGATGCCGCAGGAAGGGGCGTTGTTCCCGCATCTGAGCGTGGGGGAGAACGTCGCGTTCGGGCTCGGCCGGGCCCTCCGGGGACGGGCCCCGGCGCTGGTCGCGCACTGGCTCGACGTCGTCGGCCTCGACGGGCTGGCCGACGCCCGGCCACACGAGATCTCCGGAGGACAGCAACAGCGGGTCGCGCTGGCGCGGGCGCTGGCCGCCCGGCCGCGGGTGCTGCTGCTCGACGAACCGTTCGCCGCGTTGGACGCCGGCCTGCGGGTGCGCGTGCGCGAGGACATCGCCGCGATCCTGCGGGACACCGGCACCACGGCGTTGCTGGTCACCCACGACCAGTCCGAGGCGCTGTCCCTGGCCGACTCGGTGGCGCTGCTCATCGACGGGGTCGTGGCCCAGCACGGCACGCCCACCGAGCTCTACGAACACCCCAGCTCGCTGGCCGGCGCCCGGTTCCTCGGCAGCACCGTGGAGATCGCCGGAACGGTGGACGCCGGGGTGGTGCACACCTCACTCGGGCCGCTGCCCGCGCGGGACGCCGCCGTCGACGGCCCGGCAGTGGTGGTGCTGCGCCCGGAACAGCTGCGGTTCGGTACCGGCCCGTCCGGCGCACCGGCCCAGGTGACGGCGCGCCGGTTCTACGGCGCCGACACCGTCGTGCACGTCGAGCTCACCGACGGCACCCCGCTGCAGCTGCGCAGCCCGGTGCCGACCGCACTGCACGACGGGGCGACGGTCACCGTCGAGGTCGCCGGGGACGTGCTGGCCTACCCGTCACCAGCCCGTGGGCAGCGGGTGTCCCTCGGCGAAACCGGCGGCTGACTGCACGCCGAGCACCACCTTCTCGTGCAGCTCTGTCAGTGTGCCCGCGCCGACGTAGGTGCAGGTGCTGCGGACCCCCGAGGTGATGTGGTCGAGGAGGTCCTCGACGCCGCCCCGCGCCGGGTCCAGGTTCATCCGCGACGACGAGATGCCCTCCTCGAACAGCGCCTTACGGGCGCGGTCGAAGGAACTGTCGGCGGCGGTGCGGGCCGCGACGGCACGCTTGGAGGCCATGCCGTAACTCTCCTTGTACGGCCGGTCGTCGCGGTCGTGCATCAGGTCGCCCGGGGACTCGTAGGTGCCGGCGAACCACGACCCGATCATCACGTTGGACGCCCCGGCGGCGATGGCCAGCGCGACGTCGCGCGGATGCCGCACGCCGCCGTCCGCCCACACGTGACCACCGAGTTCCTTTGCCGCCGCGGCACATTCGACGACCGCCGAGAACTGCGGCCGGCCCACACCGGTCATCATCCGGGTGGTGCACATGGCGCCGGGCCCGACCCCGACCTTGACGATCGAGGCTCCCGCGTTGATCAGGTCGCGGGTGCCCTCGGCCGACACGACGTTGCCCGCCGCCAGCGGCAGACCCAGATCCAGGGAGGCGACCGCTTCGATCGCATCGAGCATCTTCTGCTGGTGGCCGTGCGCGGTGTCGATGACCAGCAGGTCGACGCCGGTCTCGGCGAGGTCGCGGGCCTTGGCGCCGACGTCGCCGTTGATCCCGACGGCCGCGGCGATGCGCAACCGGCCGTGGGCGTCGACGGCGGGGCGGTAGATCCCGGCCCGGACGGCCCCGGTCCGGGTCAGCACCCCGGCCAGCGACCCGTCGGCCTCGGTCAGCACCGCCACGTCCACCGGGGCGTGCTCGAGCAGGTCGAACACCTTGCGCGGATCGGTGCCCACGGGTGCGGTCACGAAATCGGAGATCGCCACGTCGCGGACCCGGGTGAAACGGTCGACGCCCGCGCAGGAGGCCTCGGTGACCAACCCGATGGGCCGGTTCTCGAAGACCACCACCGCGGCGCCGTGGGCGCGCTTGTGGATCAGCGCGGTCGCGTCCGACACCGAGTCGTCGGGCGACAGGGTCACCGGCGTGTCGGCCACGGTGTCGCGGCTCTTGACGAAGTCCACGGTGTGCTTGACCGCCGACACCGGAAGGTCCTGCGGCAGCACCACGATGCCGCCGCGGCGCGCGACCGTCTCGGCCATGCGCCGGCCGGCCACCGCGGTCATGTTCGCGACCACCACGGGGATCGTCGTACCGGACCCGTCCACCGTGGACAGGTCCACGTCGAAGCGCGACTGCACCTCCGAGCGGCTCGGCACGACGAACACATCGTTGTAGGTCAGGTCGTACGGCGGCCGGTGGCCATCGAGAAACTTCACGCCCCGAGTCTAGTGGCCGGGCTTCCCCGCGAGCAGACACAAAATCGCACTCAGAGCGCCTAAATCGTGCGAGTTTGTGTCTGTTCGCCGGAGAAAATCAGGCCTCCACCTCGCTGCGATCGCCGCTCCACAGGGTGTGGAACCGGCGCTGCGGGTCGGTGTCGATGCGGCCGTAGGTGTGTGCGCCGAAGAAGTCGCGCAGCCCCTGGGTCAGCGCGGCGGGCAGCCGCTCGGTGCGCAGCCCGTCGTAGTAGGACAGCGCCGAGGAGAAGCCCGGGATCGGGATGCCGAGCTCGGTGGCCTTGACCACCACGCGCCGCCAGCTGTCGATCGCGGCCTCGATGGCGTCGCGGAAGTAGGGCGCGACGATCAACGTCGGCAGTTCGGGATCCTCATCGAAGGCGTCCTTGATCCGGTTGAGGAACTTGGCCCGGATGATGCAGCCGCCCCGCCAGATGGTGGCCAGGTCACCGGGGGTGACGTTCCAGCCGTACTCGGCGCTGCCGGCCTGGATCTGATTGAAGCCCTGCGCGTAGGCGATGATCTTCGACGCGTACAGCGCCTGCCGGACGTCCTCGACGAATTGTGCTTCGTCTGCGGGCTTTTCACCGAGGTCGCCGGAGGCCAGGCCGGTGGTCGCCTTGCGCTGGGCAACCGAGCCGGACAGCGCCCGCGCGAACACCGCCTCGGCGATGCCGGTCACCGGCACGCCGAGGTCGAGGGCGGACTTGACCGTCCAGCGGCCGGTACCCTTCTGCTCGGCCTCGTCGAGGATCAGGTCGACCAGCGGCTTGCCGGTCTTGGCGTCGACCTGACGCAGCACCTGCGCGGTGATCTCGACCAGGAAGCTGTCCAGGTCTCCGGAGTTCCATTCGTCGAAGACGCCGGCGATCTCCGATGCGGTCTTGCCGAGGCCGTCGCGCAGCAGCTGGTAGGCCTCGCCGATGAGCTGCATGTCGGAGTACTCGATGCCGTTGTGCACCATCTTGACGAAGTGCCCGGCGCCGTCGGGACCGATGTGGATGCAGCACGGCACACCGTCGACGTGGGCGGAGATCTCCTCCAGCAGCGGGCCGAGCGATTCGTAGGACTCCTTGGGACCGCCGGGCATGATCGACGGCCCGTTCAGGGCGCCCTCCTCACCGCCGGAGATGCCCGCGCCGACGAAGTGCAGCCCGCGCTCGCGGATCGCCTTCTCCCGGCGGATGGTGTCGGTGTAGAGCGCGTTGCCGCCGTCGATGATGATGTCGCCGGGTTCCATCGCGTCGGCCAGCTCGTTGATGACCGCGTCGGTGGCGTCCCCGGCCTTGACCATGATCAGCACGCGGCGCGGCTTCTCCAGTGCGTCGAGGAACTCGGCGATGGTCTCGCTGCGGACGAACTTGCCCTCGGATCCGTGCTCGGCCAGCAGCGCGTCGGTCTTGGCGACCGAGCGGTTGTGCAGTGCCACGGTGTAGCCGTGCCGGGCGAAGTTCCGCGCGATGTTCGACCCCATGACGGCCAGGCCGGTGACGCCGATCTGCGCGGTACCCGTGGTGGACTGCGACGAGCTCATGGACGGAACCCTTTCGTTCAATGATGGCCGCACCGCCGATTACGGTGCCGCGGTTACGCCGAGAACAGCCGTTGGAGCTCGGTCAGCCAAGGCACCGCCAGCGCGATGGTCGGCACGACCAGGACCGCGGCGGCCGTGACGTACGCGCCGGCCGCGAGGATCCTGCTGTTGGGTTCGCCGCCGAGGCGGCGCACCCGCACGACGGTCGTCGGGCCGCCGGCGGCCAGCGCGATGGGCTTCGCCGACCACTTCGTGCCACAGGATCGGCTCGCGGCGTTCGTCGACGCGATCGAAGCCGACGGCGTCGACGCAGCGGTCGCCGCG
>NZ_LMVQ01000227.1 GCF_001545925.1 Mycobacterium sp. NAZ190054
CTCGATGAGAGGCCCGTTCGGCGCCGAGTTCGGGTTCGGGGTGAACCGCACGTCGGGGATCATCGTGTTCGGGTCGCGGCCCCACGCCTGTTCGAGCGCACGGAGCATGCCGGAAACGCCGGTGCCGAGCTCGCCGAGCCGCTCCAGGGTGCGCGCGGCCGTCAGCCACATCTGGCCGGTGCTGCGCTGCCGCGGGCGCGCCGCCTGCCCGTCGACCAGCTCGGCGGTGTGCACGTTCAACCGCGTGACCCCCAGTGTCTCAGCGGCTTTGACGCTGAGCCGGGCGGTCCGGACCACCTCGTCGCAGCTGGCCGGGTCGACGAGGTCACCGTGCAGGTAGCCCGTCATCGACGTGAACACCGCCCCGGTGGCCGCCATTGCGTCGAGGTCCTTGTCGTGCCAGCTCCAGATCTCGACGGCGAACCCGAGATCGCGGATGCGTTCGACGCGGTCCAGGATCGGCAGGTCGGTGAACACCATCTCCGAGCACACCGCCAGCTGAAAGCTCACAGCCGCACCCCCGCCAACGACACCGCGGCGCCCCGCTCGATCGATTCCCGTGCGGCCAGCGCGATCTCGAGAGCGACGCGGGCGTCCCGCCCGGTGACCGCCGGCTCGGCGCCGGTGCGGACGCACTCGACGAAGTGCGAGAGCTGCGCGACGTACGCGTCGTGGAACAACTCGACGTTCGAGGATGCGGCCTGCCCGGGCGCCCGGCCCGCCTGCAGGATCCCGCCGGATCCGAACGCCTCGCCGCGCACGTCGTAGCCGTAGACCGCCTGGAAACTGGCCTCGGCGACGGCGAACGCGCCGTTGTCGAATCGGAGCTGCACCACCGAGGTGTCCAGGAAGCCCTGGCCGGCGAACTGCGGATGGATCAGCGCGTCCGCCTGCGCGTACACCTCGGTGACGCGGGCGCCCGGGTTGAGCCAGCACAGGGTGTCGAAATCGTGGATCAGCGTCTCGTTGAAGATGGTCCACGGTTTGACCCGGGCCGCCACCTCGGCGGAGATGCCGGGATCGCGGGTCAACGACCGCAGCAACTGCGGGGTCCCGATCGCCCCGCCGGCGATCCGCGCGTGCATCTCGGCGAAATCGGTCGCGAACCGCCGGTTGAAGCCGACCTGCAACGCGACCCCGGCCTCGCGCGCCGCGTCGATGGCGCGGTCGGCGTCCACGAGCGTCAACGCCATCGGCTTCTCGCAGAACACATGCTTGCCGGCCCGTGCCGCGGCGACCACGAGGTCGGCGTGCGAGGCGGCGGGCGAGCAGATCGCCACCGCGTCCACGGTGGGATCGGCGATCAGCTCCAGCGGATCGACATAGCTGCGGGGTACGGAAAGGCGCTCGGCTGCAGCGGATGCCGGGTCGGCAACGGCAACCAGGCGCGCACCGGGCAGGCGGGAGGCCAGCGTCCGGGCGTGGAAGCCGCCGATCCAGCCGGCGCCGATGAGCCCGAAGGCCAACGGGGAAGACATGTGAGGACTCCGAATCTGAACACGGGGACTAGAACGTTCTAGAAACGGTAGGCGGCGCAGCGGGATCTCGTCAACGGAGAATCTGGAACGTTCTAGGCTGAGCGCATGCAACGCAGACCCACGCTGGCGGACGTGGCCGAACGGGCCGGCGTGTCGCGGGCCCTGGTCTCGATCGTGATGCGCGAGGCCACCGGTGCCAGCGAGCAGACGCGGGAGCGGGTGAAACGCGCGGCCGAGGACATCGGCTACCGCCCCGACCCCCGGGCCCGGCGTCTGCGTCAGCACCGCACCAGGCTCGTGGGCGTGACGTTCTCGGCGCATCAGGAGTTCCACGCCGATCTCGTCGACGGTGTGTACGTCGCCGCCGACGCGCTCGGCTATGACGTCGTCCTCAGCGCCGTGACACCCCACCGCGAGGAACCGCGTGCGCTGCGCACGTTGGTCGACGACCGTTGCGAGGGTCTGGTGCTCGTCGGCCCGCAGATGCCGTCCCGCGCCCTGGCTGAGCTGGCCGCCAAGCTGCCGCTGGTCGTGGTGGCCCGCCGCGTGCGAGCCGTCGATGCGGTCCGCAGTGACGACGTGGCAGGTGCGGTGACCGGCATGGAACACCTCGTCGGGCTCGGGCGGCAGCACCGGCGGCTCGGGCAGCTTCACGTCGGCGATGGGACGCCTGGGTGCGTCGCGCGGGATGGTGGCATCATCGCCGACGGCGGGCAGGCCACTGGTGTCGATGCGCTCCGGCGCCTTCGGCGGGGCCTGCGCGGTTGTTGATTGGGCGAACGTGATGCCTGACGTCGCGGTATAACCGCCTGAACGATCGACGGGAGTGGCAGTGTCTGGAGCCGACAATCTGATCCGGCGACGGCGGTACCGCACCAGGCCCACGACGAGTGCGACGAGCAGCAGGACGGCGATGACCGCGATGGCGATCCAGAGACCTTCAGTCACCGCCCCATTGTCTCAGGGGACATGACCGGTGACGTCTGACCCCGGGTCCGCCCTGCAGCACCGCAAACGCAGGCACATCGACGTGTGCCTGACCGAGGCCGTCGACTACCAGACGGTGACCACCGGGCTGGAGCGCTACCGCCTGCCCTATAACGCGCTGACACAGACCGACCTCGACAGCGTGGACCTCAGTACCGAGTTCCTCGGGCGCCGGCTGCGCGCACCCGTTCTGATCGGTGCCATGACGGGCGGCGCGGCGCTGTCGGGGATCATCAACCGGAATCTGGCCGCCGCGGCGCAGGAGCTCGGCATCGGCATGATGCTGGGTTCACAGCGCGTGATGATCGACGACGCGGAGGCTGCCTCCAGTTTCGACGTCCGGGGCGTGGCGCCCGACGTCCTGTTGATCGGCAACATCGGGCTGGCCCAGGTGCAGGCGTCGATGGTGCCCGCCCTGGCCGCGGCGCTGGACCGGGTCGGCGCCGACGGCCTGGCCGTCCACACCAATCCGCTGCAGGAGGCGATGCAGCACAACGGTGACACCGACTTCTCGGGCTCGATCGGGAGGCTGTGTGAGGTGGCGGGCCGGATCGGCCACCCCGTCATGCTCAAAGAGGTCGGCCACGGCATCGGCGCCGCCGCCGCCGCCCAGCTCGTCGACTGCCCGATCGCCGCGGTCGACGTCGCGGGGGCCGGCGGTACGTCGTGGGCGCGCATCGAGCAGTTCGTCCGCTACGGCGAGGTGCGCTATCCCGCGCTCGCCGAGTGGGGCATCCCGACCGCCCAGGCCCTGACCGAGGTACGTCAGCTCCTTCCCGACGTCCCGCTGGTCGCCTCGGGCGGCATCCGCACCGGCATGGACGCCGCCAAGGCGCTCGCGATGGGCGCCCGGGTGGTGGCGATCGCGCGGCCGCTGCTCGCCCCCGCCGTCGAGTCCGCCGACGCCGTGGTGGATTGGCTGCAACGCTTCCTCGACGAGCTGCTGGTCTGCCTGCACGGCTGCGGGGCGTCCGATCTGACGGCGTTGCGGGAGCGGGGTGTCACCGCGATCGGCTGAGCGCGCTCAGGACGGGCTGGCCACCAGTTCCTGCCCGCGCATCCGCTGCGAGATCACCGTCGTGATGCCGTCACCGCGCATGGTGACGCCGTAGAGCGCGTCGGCGACCTCCATCGTGGGTTTCTGGTGGGTGATCACGATGAGCTGGGAACGCTCCCGCAGCTGCTCGAACAGGCTGATCAGACGACGCAGGTTGACGTCGTCGAGTGCGGCCTCCACCTCGTCCATCACGTAGAACGGCGACGGTCTGGCCCGGAAGATCGCCACCAGCATCGCCACCGCCGTCAGCGACTTCTCGCCGCCGGACAGCAGTGACAGCCTTTTGATCTTCTTGCCCGGCGGGCGCGCCTCGACCTCGATGCCGGTGGTCAGCATGTCGGCCGGATCGGTCAGCAGCAGCCTGCCCTCGCCGCCCGGGAACAGTGTCGAGAAGACCTGGGTGAACTCCCGCTCGACGTCCATGTAGGCCTCGGTGAAGACCTGCAGGATCCGCGAGTCGACCTCGGCGATGACGTCCAGCAGATCCTTGCGGGCGGCCTTGACGTCCTCGAGCTGGGTCGACAGGAAGTTGTAGCGCTCCTCCAGCGCGGCGAACTCCTCCAGCGCCAGCGGATTCACCCGGCCCAGCTCCCGCAGCTCCTTCTCCGCCCGCTTGGCGCGCCGCTCCTGGGTGGCCCGGTCGTAGGGCATCGGCGCCGGCGCGACCACCTGCTCGCCCCGCTCACGGGCCTGTTCGTACTCGGCCATCTCCAGTTCGGTCGGCGGCAGCGCGACCTCGGGTCCGTACTCGGCGATGAGGTCGGCGACGGCCATGCCGAACTGCTCGAGCACCTGCTGTTCGAGCTGCTCGATACGCAGGGCCGCTTGGGCTTTGGCGACCTCGTCCCGGTGCAGGGCGTCGGTGAGCGCGGCGATCCTCGTCGTCAGTTCGTTGACCTCTTCGCGAACCCTGGTCAACGCGCCGGCCCGGACCTGCCGCTCGGCGGCGACCTCGTCACGCACCCGCGACGCCACGGTCACCGCCTCACTCAGCCGCTGCGCGACGAAGCGACCGGACTCCGCGACAGCGCCCGCCACCGCGGCCGCGTGCACCCGGGCCTCCCGTGCCCGCGCCGCCCGCGCCCTCGCCTCGCGCTCGGTGAGCGCGGCGCGCCGGAGTGAATCAGCCCGCCCGCGAACGGCATTGACGCGCTCCTCGGCGGTGCGCACAGCCAGTCGCGCTTCCACCTCCGCCGAGCGCGCCGCTTCGGCCGCGGCCGTCGACTCCGAGCGGTCGACGACCTCGACGTCGAACATCGGCTCCTGCTGGGCGTGGTGCAGACGCAGTTCCAGCTCGGTCAGTTCCTCGACGGTGCGGTTGCGGCCGGCCTCCAGTTCGTCACGCTGCTGGATCAGCCGCTGCCACTCGTCGTCGGCCGCGCGGGCGTCCTGCCCGAGCCGCCCGAGCTGCTCGTAGATCGACGAGATCGCGGCGTCGGACTCGTTCAGCGCGGCCAGCGCCTGTTCGGCGGCGTCCTGCCGGGCCGACTGTTCGGCCAGCGCACCCGACAACGCCGCCGCGAGTTCTCGGGTCTGGCGCTCGGCGTCGGCCAGCTCCGCGCGCGCCTTGTCCACCTCGGAGGTGATCTCCAGCGTGCTGGGTTTGCGGTCCGAGCCACCGCTGACCCAGCCGGCACCGACCAGGTCGCCGTCGGCGGTAACGGCGCGCATCTGTGGTTGGCGCGCAACGATTTCCAGCGCCGACGCGAGGTCGCCCACCACTGCCACCCCGGCGAGCATCGCGGTGACCGCGCCCCGGATCCGCGGCGCCGGGTCGACGAGGTCGATCGCCCATGTCGCACCGGCGGGCGGCTCACCCGTCACCGGCGGTGGCGCCGGCCAGTCCCCGAGCACGATCGCGGCACGGCCGCCGTCGGCCTCTTTCAGCGCCGCCAGCGCCTGGGCGGCGGCCCCGGAGTTCTCCGCGGCGAGCGCATCGGCAGCGGCCCCGAGAACGGCGGCGATCGCCGCCTCGTGCCCTGGACGAACCTTGACCATGTTCGCCAGCGAGTCGAAAAGCCCTGAGCCGCCGTGGTTTTCCTTGAGCCAGGCGGCGCCGTCGCGGCGTTCGAGGCCCACCGACAGCGCATCGATACGGGCCTGCAGCGACGCCACCTGACGTTCGGCGGCCCGCTCGGCGGCCTGCAGCTCGGCGACGCGTTCGTCGGCCAGCCGCAGTGCCGCGACGGTGCGGTCGTGGTGTTCGTCGAGGCCGACCTCGCCGGCGTCCAGCTCGGCGACCCGGCCCTGGACCGTCTCGAATTCGGCCTGGGCCTGCTCCACGAGGTCGTCCTCGTCCTTACCGGTGATCGCTTCGCCGCACGGGCAGTTGAGGTGAGTCTTCATGGGTTCACAATGACACAGCCCCCGGCGCGCGATGAGACAAGATCGTCAA
>NZ_LMVQ01000228.1 GCF_001545925.1 Mycobacterium sp. NAZ190054
GGCGGCACCGTCGCGTCCCCCGGTGAACGCGACCGCGGTGATCGCGCCGACCACTGCGATGGCCGCCACCACCGCTACGCCGGCGATGATCCACGGTCGCTTGCGCTTCGGATACTGCACCGGCGGCGGCAGCGGACCCGGATAGGCCGCGCCCGGGCCGGGGTCCGGATACGGGGCCCCCATGGGCGGGTAGGTCGGCGGCGGGTAGCCCTCCGGATACATCTGCGGGCCTGCTGGTCCTGCGCCGTGTTGGGGCGGGTACGGACCAGTCATAGATTTGCTCCCGGGGAGGTCGATCGGATCCTGCGCATCTACAGTGACCGGGCAGGCACTTATAGGCAGGTTAGCGCACCTGGGGACGGCGCCCCCGCCGGTGATGAGACCACGACGAGGCCGATATCTGCCCGCCGGAGCGTCCGCCACTAGGCTGAGACGCCGAAACGACGAAGGGTGGGACTGCGTGACCATTGCGGTGACCGGATCGATAGCGACCGACCATTTGATGCGCTTTCCGGGGAAGTTCTCCGAGCAGCTGCTGGCGGATCATCTGCAGAAGGTGTCGCTGAGCTTCCTCGTCGACGATCTCGTCATGCACCGCGGCGGCGTCGCGGGGAACATGGCGTTCGCGATGGGCGTGCTGGGCGGCAGCCCGCTGTTGGTCGGGGCGGTCGGGGAGGACTTCGACGACTACCGCCAGTGGCTCACCTCGCACGGCGTGAACTGCGACGGCGTGCTCGTGTCGCAAAGCGCGTACACCGCACGGTTCGTGTGCACCACCGACGAGGACATGGCCCAGATCGCGTCCTTCTACCCGGGTGCGATGTCGGAGGCCCGCGACATCAAGCTCGCCGATGTCGTGAAGCAGACGGGCAGTACACCGGATCTCGTGATCATCGGGGCCAACGACCCAGAGGCGATGTTCCTCCACACCGAGGAGTGCCGGAAGCTCGGCCTGGCGTTCGCCGCCGATCCCAGCCAGCAGTTGGCGCGGCTGTCGGGCGAGGAGATCCGCCGGCTGATCGACGGCGCGACCTACCTGTTCACCAACGACTACGAGTGGGATCTGCTGCTGCAGAAGTCCGGTTGGTCGGAGGCCGAGGTGATGCGCCAGATCCAGTTGCGCGTCACCACCCTCGGTGAGAAGGGCGTCGACCTCGTCGGCCGCGACGGCACCTTCGTGCACGTCGACGTCGTGCCCGAGACCCACAAGGAAGACCCCACCGGCATCGGCGACGCGTTCCGCGCCGGCTTCCTGACGGGCCGGGATGCCGGACTGTCGCTGGAGCGTGCGGCGCAGCTGGCGTCCCTGGTGGCGACGCTGGTGCTGGAGGCCCCGGGCCCGCAGGAGTGGAGCTGGCACAAGGAATCGGCCGTGCAGCGCCTGTCCGACGCGTACGGCGCGGACGCGGCCGCCGAGATCGCCGAGGCCATCTGATCGGCGGCGCTACAGCTGGACCGGGTAGGTCGGCTCGCTGATCTGCGGGGTGACGCTCTCGTCGACGAAAATCGCGTACCACAGCATGAAGATCAGCACCGTCCACAGCCGGCGGCTGTGATCGATCGTGCCGCCTCGGTGTTCGTCGAGCATCGCGCGCACGGCGGCGAGGTCGACGAATTCGCCCGCACCGGACGCACCGACCATCCCGTACGCCCAGTCGAGCAACTCACCGGACCGCAACCAGTGCCGGATCGGCACCGGGAATCCGAGTTTGGGCCGGTTCAGCACGTGCGCCGGGACGATCGGCTCGAGTGCCCGGCGCAGCGCGTACTTCGTCGTCGACCTGGTGATCTTCTGGTCGTAGGGCAGGCGTGACGCGACCGCGAACACCTCGGGGTCCAGGAACGGCACCCGCAGCTCCAGCGAGTTGGCCATCGTCATCTTGTCGGCCTTGACCAGGATGTCCCCGCGCAGCCAGGTGAACAGGTCGATGTGCTGCATCCGCGCCACCGGGTCCCAGCCCCGGGACTCGGTGTACACCGGCGCCGTGACATCGGTGTGCACCCAGTCCGGCCGGAACCGTGGCAGCACCGCGCGCAGTTGCGCGTCGGAGAAGCTGCGCGCGTTGCCGTAGTAGCGCTCCTCGAGGGTCAACGACCCCCGGTGCAGCAGGCTCTTGCCCCGCATGCCCTCCGGCAGCGGGCCCGCCATCCTGCCGACCGACTTGCGCAGACCGCGCGGCAGGTAGTCGAAAGGCTTCAGCGACAACGGTTCCCGGTAGATCGTGTAGCCGCCGAACAACTCGTCGGCGCCCTCTCCGGAGAGCACCACCTTGACGTGTTTCCGGGCCTCCTTGGCGATGAAGTACAGCGGTACCAGCGCCGGGTCGGCGACCGGTTCGTCGAGATACCAGACGATCTCCGGCAGCGCCGCGACGAACTCGTGCTGGTTGACCACCTTGGTGATGTGGCGCGCACCGATGGCCTCGGCCGACGCCACCGCGACATCGACCTCCGAGAAACCTTCCCGCTCGAACCCGGTCGTGAAGGTGATCAGGCGCGGGTTGTGCCGCATCGCCAGCGCCGCGATCGCGGTCGAGTCGATACCCCCGGACAGAAACGCGCCCACCGTCACGTCGGCGCGCATGTGCTTGGCCACCGAGTCCTCGAGCGCCGCGGTGATCTCGTCGTAACGGGCCTGCTCGGTGCCCGGGCGGAACGCCACCGCGTCGAACCGGGGCCTGAAGTAGCGGCTCACCTCCGGCTGGGCGCCGGGGCGGATCCGCGCGTAGCTGCCCGACTCCAGCCTGCGGATCCCGCGGTGCAGCGTCTCGGGCTCGGGGACGTACTGCAGCACGGTGTAGTGCTGGACGGCACGCTCGTCGACGCCGAGATCGATTCCGACCCGCTCGGCCACGTCGAGAAGGCACTTCTTCTCGCTGCCGGCGACGGTGCCGCCCGGGCCGGTGGCCAGATACAGCGGTTTGATGCCGAACGGATCCCTGGCGCAGAACAGCTCCTGGGTCACGCTGTCCCACAGCGCGAACGCGAACATGCCGCGCAGCTTCGTCAGCGCCTCGGCGCCCCAGTGGTGGTAGGCCACCACGATGGCCTCGCCGTCGCCGTCGGTGTGGAACACCGCACCGAACTCCGCACGCAGCGCGTCACGCAGCTCCAGGTAGTTGTAGATCTCGCCGTTGAACACCAGCGTGTAGCGCTCCGGAGCGTCCGCGGGGCCCCACCGCAGCGGCTGGTGGCTGTGGGCGATGTCGATGATCGAGAGCCGGTTGAAACCGAGCACGACGCGGTCGTCGTGCCATGTGCCCGGTTCGTCCGGGCCACGGTGCCGCATCTGTGCGGTAGCTCCCGACACGGCGTCGACGGTGGTGGGGGATACCTCAGAGGAAGGGTCGGTGACCAGCGCCAGCAGTCCGCACACCGCGCCAGTATGCCTAATCCGGAAAATCCGCAGAGACCGGCACGCGCGCGCAATCACCGGTCGCTTCGCGTCGCCTCACGGGCGTGGTCTACGCTGCGTAGTATTCGATGCAGCCGTCTGACCGCCCGCCGGTCAATCGACTTAGTAGGAGGCGCCAACGTGTCCGCTCGCGGCCCCAAGTTGGTGGCATTGTCGCTGCTCCTGGGCGGGACGGCGGTGCTACTCAGCGGATGCAGTTGGTCGGAGGTGCTCGGCCTCGGCTGGCCCAACGGCATCACCCCCGAAGCCCACCTGAACCGTGAGCTGTGGATCGGTTCGGTGATCGCCGCGCTGGTCGTCGGCGCGATCGTCTACGTCCTGCTGTTCTGGACGATGGCGTTCCACCGCAAGAAGAAGGACGACGTCGAGTTGCCCCGCCAGTTCGGCTACAACATGCCGCTGGAGCTGACGCTGACGGTCATCCCGTTCATCATCATCTCGGTGCTGTTCTACTTCACGGTCGTGGTGCAGGAGCGGATGCTGCACAAGGAGGAGAACCCCGAGGTCGTCATCGACGTCACCGCCTACCAGTGGAACTGGAAGTTCGGTTACCAGCGGGTCGACTTCGCCGACGGCACGTTGACCTACGACGGCGTCGACAACGAGCGCAAAGAGGCCATGACGTCGCGTCCGGAGGGCGTGGACGACCACGGCATCGAGCAGGTCGGTGCGATCTACGGCAAGAACCCCGAGGACCGCACCTACCTGAACTTCGACAAGATCGAGACGCTGGGGACGTCCACCGAGATCCCCGTCCTGGTGGTGCCGGTGGGTAAGCGGATCGAGTTCCAGATCGCGTCCGCCGACGTGATCCACGGGTTCTGGGTGCCGGAGTTCCTGTTCAAGCGGGACGTGCTGCCCAACCCCAAGGAGAACAACTCCGACAACATCTTCCAGATCAGCGAGATCAACCAGACCGGAGCCTTCGTCGGTCGGTGCACCGAGATGTGCGGCACCTACCACGCGATGATGAACTTCGAGCTGCGTGTCGTGGAGCCCAACGACTTCAAGGCCTACCTCGATCAGCGCAGCGCCGGAAAGACGAACGCCGAGGCGCTGCAGGCGATCAACCAGCCCCCGCTGGCGATCACCACCAAACCCTTCGACACCCGTCGCGGTGAGGGCGCGCCCGAGCTGCCGCAGGCGAGCAGGTAAGGACAGCAGATGCATATCGAAGCCAGGTTGTTCGAGTTCCTGACGGCGTTCTTCGCGCTGTCCACCGTGGTCTACGCCGTACTGACCGACCTGTTCGCTCCGGGCGGTATCGAGTGGGCCGGCACCACCGCGCTGGCGCTCACCACCGGTCTGACGTTGATCACCGGCACGTTCTTCCGCTTCGTCGCGCGTCGGCTCGACACCCGGCCGGAGGATTACGAGGACGCCGAGATCGCCGACGGCGCCGGGGAGCTCGGTTTCTACAGCCCGCACAGCTGGTGGCCGATCTTCATCGCGCTGTCCGGCTCGATCACCGCGGTCGGGATGGCGATGTGGCTGCCGTGGCTGATCGTCGCGGGCGTCTGCTTCATCCTCGCCACCGTGGCGGGCCTGGTGTTCGAGTACCACACGGGACCCGAGAAGCACTGACGCGGCCCGGCGCCAAGGTCACAATCAGGGCATGAGTTCGCCCGCAACCCCCGTTGACCCATCCGATCGGGTGCTGCCGTTGGGTAGTGTTGCCGAGGCGCCTTGAGCCGTCACGGCGACCACCGGCGCCGGAGAAGCAGTCGAAAAGGATAGACGTAGATGAGCGGGCCGAATCCTCCCGGGCAGGACTCTGGCAGCTCTGGCCTCCCAGGTGAGGAGCCGGCTGGCCAGCCCACCCCGGACGAACCCACCAGGGACGTCGAGAACCCCGACACCGGCCAGACCGACTTCTATTCGCGGGCGTACTCGGCGCCGGAGTCCGAACAGTTCGTCAGTCCCCCTTACGTGCCGGGCGACGCATCGCTGTACGACTACGACAGCTACGACGGGACCGCCGAGCCCGAACCTGCGCCGCCTCCGCGGTGGCCGTGGGTCGTCGGCGTCGTCGCGATCGTCGCCGCCATCGCGCTGGTGGTCTCGGTGTCGGTTCTGGTGACCCGCACCGAGACCGACAACCTGGCCACCCCGGAAACGACGACGACGAGGTCGGCGCCTCCGGTGCAGGACGAGTTCACCACCACGACAGCGCCTCCGCCGCCACCGCCGCCGCCCACCACGACGGAGGCACCGCCGCCGCCGCCACCGCCGGAGACGGTCACGGTCACCGAGCCGCCGCCTCCGCCACCACCGGAGGCCGCCGAGGCGCCCCCACCGCCCACACCGAGCTCGAGCACGTCACGCTGGAGCGCGAACTGGGCCGGTTCAAGCGCACCACCGACCAGAAGTGGGGCGAGCTCGTCTATGACGGCCTCTGGTACTCCCCGCTGAAGACCGCG
>NZ_LMVQ01000229.1 GCF_001545925.1 Mycobacterium sp. NAZ190054
CCGGTGCACGCGATGTACGCCACGCCGCAGTTCTGGAGCCTCGACGGCCTGCCGGCGACCGGCAGGCCGCGTTCGAGCATCCGGCGCGGCGGTTCACCCGGCCCCGGGGCGACCTTGCGCTGCGACGCCTGCGCGATGACCGCGATCGCGATGACGGCGATCGACACGGCCAGCATCGCGATGACGGCGACCAGGCTGCCCGGGCCGGCCTCGGGACGTTCGTCGGGCGGCGGGGCGCTGCCGGCGTCGGGCAGATAGCCGCGCAGCGCGGTGACCGCCAGCAGGACCAGCACGATCACCGCGACCGTGCGTGCCACCGCCTTGTTGTCCGCCGACTCCCTCTGTCCGGGCATGGCCCACCCCTGGCTTCCAGCACCGACGGCGTGGCGGCCGCCGGCCTGAATTCATCGTGGCACGATGCGCGCGCGGAGCGGGGCTATCCGGTCAGAACATCTGCCAGTCCGACGCACCGTCGGGCTGGTCGTAGAAGCCGCCGTCGGTGTTCTTGATGACCACCGCGTCACCGCTGCCGAAGTTGTCGTAGAACCACTGGGCGTTGGCCGGGCTGAGGTTGATGCAGCCGTGGCTGACGTTGCTCTCGCCCTGGGAACCCACCGACCAGGGCGCACTGTGCACGAAGATGCCGCTGTTGTCGATGCGCACGGCGTCCTGCACCTTGATCTTGTAGCCCTCGCCGGACGGGTCGTCGACCGGGACGCCGTACGTCGAGGAGTCCATCACGATGTCTTCGAACTTCTCCAGCACGTAGTAGGTGCCGTTCTTGGTGTCGTAGCCCGGCTTGCCCATCGAGACGGGGAAGGTCTTCTCCAGCACGCCGTTGCGCACGATCTCCATCTGCTTGGTCTCGTTGTCGATCGTCGCGACCAGCTGCTCGGGAACGCTGAACGTCGACTTGGTGCCGGCGGCGTCGATGGTGACGACGGTGCCGGCCGGCCAGAAGTCCTGCGGGCGCCAGCGGACCTGCTGGTCGCCGGTCCAGTAGAAGCGGCCGCCGGCCGGTTCGCCGTAGAGGTGGAATGTCGGCAACTCGCTACCCAGTTCGGTGACCGGTGCGGCGGCCCACGGCTGCGCGAGCTGACGACGATCGTGGACGGTCCCCGGGCCGGCGTCGCCGCACGCTTCGCCGCGGCACTGGAATCCTGTGACGCCACCGAGCTGGCTGCCGTCTCCGATGCGTTCGACGAGTTGGGTGATCGGATCGCGGCCATGGATGCCGCCGCGCACGCGGTGGTCCTCTACCGGCGTGCGGGGTTGCGAGGATCGGCGCTCGGATGCGCGGCGCGGGCCGAATCGCTCGCGGCGGAGGGCGGGGGAGTGCGTACCCCGGCCCTGGTCGCGGCCGGCTCGGAACTTCCGGTGACCGACCGGGAGCGTGAGGTGATCGCTCTGCTGGGGCTGGGTCTGTCCAATCGGGATATCGCCGAGCGTCTGGTGCTGTCCACCAGGACGGTGGAGGGCCACATCTACAAGGCGATGACGAAGACCGGCGCGGCCAGCCGCGAAGAACTCGCTTCTCTTCTCAAACCCGGTAAACGCACGGACAATTAACGGCGCCGAGAGCTGATATCGGTGGCAAACCGAGAAATGCCCCGGTCCGCCACAGGCAAAAAGAAATTATTTACATATTAATCGCATGGCAAATATTTACGCAAAGATAAATGCCATCGCTACTTTAAGACCCTGCACCTTGAGAGGCGAAAACACTTTTGTCCAGTGCTGTAGGCAAGGCAAATTGCAGCAACCCCGGATGCCTTTGCGTTGATGGCCTAGATTAAAGGGTTCAGTTTGGCGCCTCGTGTCTGTGCACATACTCGTCCCAAGCCGAAAACGGCTCAGTGGATCGACGAACGGGGGTTGACAATGCCGATATCGAGGAGCAAAGCCGGTAGAACGGGGGCGGTCTGGGGAGCGGCCGCTGCCGCGGCGGCGTTGGCGATATCCACGGCGTCGCCGGGATGGACCACCAGCACGGCGCTGGTCATCGGAGGTATCGGCACGCCGACGATGCACGACGTCGTGGTCAACCAGCTGCTCGGTGGTGCTCTCCAGGATTACGACGAGCGCAGGGTGGTCAACTGGCCGGCTGAGGCGAGGCCGTACACCGGCGCCGACGACATGACGCTCGGTGACTCGATCCGGGCCGGCACCGTCAATCTCGACGCGGAGATCGATGCCGCGCTCGACCGCCTCGAGCGCGACGAGAACGGCGACCTTCTCGAAGGCGAACGGGTGACCGTGGTCGGGCTCTCGGCGGGCTCCCTGGTGGTCACCGAAGTGCTGCGGGATTGGCAGTTCGACGGCGAGGACAACCCGGATGCGGACGAGATCAACTTCGTCGTCGTCGCCGACTCCAGTCGCCAGCAGATCATCGATGACACCGACCGGTACAACCCGACCTACGACTACACCTACCGGCTCCCCCCGGTGACTCCTTACGACACGGTGGAAGTCACCGGTGAGTATGACGGCCTCGCCGACTTCCCGGACCGCTGGTGGAATCTCACGGCGGTCGCCAACGCGTTGGCCGGTGCGGCGATCAGGCACATTCCCACCATGTTCTCCGATCTGTCGACGGTGCCCGAGGAGAACATCACGGTCACCCGAAACCTGTTCGGGGGCACCACCACCCGTTATCTCGTGCCGGCGGAGAGACTCCCGCTGGTGGTGCTGAATCCCAGTCTGGCGCCGCGCGAAGCCGAGTTGAAAGCCACTGTGGACCGAGGTTACAGCCGTAACGACCCGGTGCCGACCCTGGTGCGCACGCTCACCAACGACGTCGAAGACGAGGTCGACGAGACCGTCACTCCCGAGGACGCCCAGGATGATCCTGAGGACTTGGAGCGAGCGGTGCGGTCGGTTGCGGGTGACGACGAGGCGGGCGCGGGCCTCGCGGTGTCCGAAATGGTGGGCACCCTCGACGCGGCCGAAGACACCGCCGAGGACGCCACCGAGACGCTGTCGACCGAGTCGCGCGTCACGGCAGACGAGACCGACGCCGACACCGGCCATGCGGACACCGACGAGACCGGCGAAGGCGCCATCACGGAGGACGCGGCCGAGGAGGACCCGGCCGAGGCGGAGGCCACCGTCGACGAGGACAGCACGGAAGGCGCGGCCGGGCAGGACTCGACCCGGACCACGGATGCGGAGGATTCGTCCGAGGCGTCCGAGGACGGGGACGGCGCGACCGACGACGCCACAGCCGATGACGAATCCGGCGAGGGCGCAGGCGAGGATTCCGGTCCGTCGGACTCGTGAGGCGGGTCGCCCGCGGTCACCACCAACCGGTGGCCGCGGCGATCTGACGGCCGAGTTCGTCGGCCATCGTGCGCATGTACGTCGCGGAGACGTGGTGAGAGTCGTGGTACACCAACACGTTTCCCTCGGCCGCCCGGCAGTGATCGACGTCGCACACGGCATCGCTGAGGTCCAGCGGTTTCAACAACGGATACTGCGCGGTGTAGGCCAGCGTCGGGTTGACCTCGGACAGCGCCCGGGACCGTTTCACCCCGCAGCTGACGGCGTCACCGCCGCGGGCCAGGCAGTCCGCCGGGTCGGCGAGCCTCCCTTTCCGGATGAGCCACGGGGTGTCGCGCATGCCGAGCACGCTGATCTCGTTGGCCGCCAATATGTCCCAGATACCGAGGTAACTCTCGGGGACGATGTCGCCGGGCCCGTCGACCTTCGGCCGGGTGGTGGTGGTGAACACGTAGTCCGGACGGTCGGTGATCAGCTTGTTCATCACCTCCTGATTCCACAGATGGCACTGCGGATAGGGGTTGTCCGAGATCGCGATCGTCGGCACGAGCTCGGTGGTCAGCGGGCAGCCCATCTTCAGGTAGGTGACCACGCGGAAGCCGTGCCGGACGCCGAGCACGTCGAGTGCGGTGATCCAGTGCTCGGCGTGTGAGCCGCCGGCCAGCGCGATGGTGCGGACGGCATCGGGGTCGCCGTAGATGCAGTTGATGACGTCGGGGGTGAGGAAGTCGCTGATGCAGCCGTCGTGCGTGGTCGCCGGGAGGTCATCTTCGGCTTCCAGGACCGTCGGGCGCATCGGAAGCTGCGGGACCCGGAGCCGGTTGGTCAGCGCTCGCGCTCCGGGGTAGTCCTGTTCGGGCAGGTGTGCGAGTTCGTGCCCGTTGGCGCGCTGCAGGATCACGTGCTCGCGCCAGGTGAACGACGTCACCGTCAGTGCCACGGCCAGCAACACCACCGCCGAGCCCGGCACCAGCGTGGGGCGCGTCAGCCGGCCCCACAGTCGCACGGCGCGGCCCGGCTCCGCCGTGCGGGCGTCCGGGTAGCGCAACGGGTTCTCCACGAACCTGTGGGTCACGTACGCGAGCAGCAGCGAGACCGCCAGTACCGCGGCCCCGTCGACGATGCCCGCGCCCGGCCGTCCGGTGTGCACCAGCCAGAAGATGAGCACCGGCCAATGCCACAGATACAGCGAGTAGGCGATCGCGCCGAGCCAGACCAGGGGGCGGGCCGACAGCAGCCGCAGTGGCGGGGTGACCTCGCCGGGCCGGCCTGCACCCGCGGCGATCACCAGCAGGGCCGCGCCGACGGGCACCAGCGTCCACGGCCCGGGGAACAGCTGAGCGCCGTCGAGCCAAGCGCCGCACGACATGATCACGCCGATTCCCGCCGCGGCGCCGACCGCGCGCATCCACCCCGGCATCCGCAGGCCGGTGAAGAGCAGCGCCGCCATCACGCCGGCCAGAAGTTCCCAGGCGCGCGCGACGCTGTTGTAGTACGCGCTCGCCGGGTTCTCGGCCTGCGTGACGACCGCGTACACGAACGACGCGACGGTCAGCGCGCCGAGCACGGCGACCAGCACACCCTTGCGCCGACGCCCGGAGATCGGGCGCGTCACCCAGGTGAGCACCACGACCACCAGCAGTAACGCCAGATAGAACTGGCCCTGCACGGACATCGACCACAGGTGCTGCAGCGGGCTGACGGCCTCTCCCGCGCGGGTGTAGTCCGCTGCGGTTCCGGCCAGATGCCAGTTCTGGTAGTAGCCGAGACTGGCCAGGCTCTGGTCGGCGAACGATTCCCACCGGGTCTGAGGTTGCAGGGTCACGGTCAGCAGCGCCGCCGCCCCGAGCACCACGACCAGCGCGGGCAGCAGCCGCCGCGCCAGCCGCCGCACCACGGGCAGCGGGTTCAGCGACGGCGCCGGGTTCAGCGCGCGGCGCAACACCATCGCGCCGAAGAAGTAACCCGACAGCACCAGGAAGACGTCGACACCGCCGGAGACCCGGCCGAACCAGACATGGAACACGGCGACCAGCGCGATCGCCAGGCCCCGCAGACCGTCGAGATCGGTCCGCCGGGTGTCCTCGGGTGCCTGCGCCGACCTGCGCCACCTGCCCGACAACTTCACCACCTAGGTCACGAACGCGTTCCTCACGTCCGCGGGTGCAGCCCGGCCGACGTCGCCAGTAATTTAACCGATGTCCTGGCCCACCTGCTCGTGCGGCGCAACGGTGAACATCAGGCCGTGGTCGGTCTCCTCAGGGTCCACCTGGATCGCGCGGCCGCACACAGGGCACGTCGCCGCCGTGGCCGGCGGCGGATCGCCGGTCAGTTCGCGGCCGGATCCTGGGCATTTCTGCATCGCTACTCCTGACTCGGGGTCGGTGTTCCCCGGCCTGATACCCCGTCCCCGGCGCTCCATCTTGGCCTGCTCGAGGTGGGCGCGCAGCTCGAGGGGACGAGTAGGACACATCGAGGTCGCGCAACAGCCTGCCGATGTCGCCGGCCGAGAGTCCGAACGTCGACTCCGCCTGCT